>JBBSOT010000008.1:0-36398 GCA_038259455.1 Hyphomicrobiales bacterium
CACCTGCCCGCGCAACCGCTGCCGCTTCGCAGCAGCTGGATAGCGCAATGCCCTGCGAAGCTTGGAGGCGACCTTGCCCGGGTAGTTCGACACAGCGGCGTTGCCGGCTGCAGAAGTCTTGCCCCCTTTGCTCTTCGACGCCGCCTGTCCGGTTTCCCGGCCGTCAGCCTGGCCGCGCCGCGCATCGGCCTCGTTGCTGCCCCCATTGCCGGACTTCTTCGCCTTCGAGACCGGTTTGGCCACCGGCTTCTTCGTTCTTTTCATCTCCTTTGGGGTTGTCGCCGGCTTTTGTGGGGTCGGTTCACGCTCGGACGACCTGGCCATTTCCGGCCGTGGAGCAGGCAAGGGTGGCGAAACCACATCCTCAAGTATCTCGGCGATTTCAGACTCAGTCTGAACCTTGGCCGGTTCCCCAGTGTCGGGACTCAGGGGCTGGATCGTGTCGGATATGGTTTCGGTCGGCGCGTTGTCGGTTCGCGATGTCTCCGGTGACCTTACGCGATCGGGTGCGGAAGCCTCCACCGTCTCCTGCATGATTGTCTCGGCGGCAACGACCGGTTCGAGCGATGGATTTGCGATCGATGGCTGGACGATGTTGTCATCCTCGACCCTTGCAGGGCTGTCGGTCGCCAGAATCGCGGGAACAGAATCAGCCCTTGGCTCAGGCGTTTGCGCTGTCGTCTCGATGTTCTCCGCACGATCCGAAGGATCGACAGCTGACACCGGTTCGGCGACGCTCTCCACTGGATCCGCATTGGCCGTTTCGACAGGATTTGCGGCCACGGTCTCCACTGGATTCACTGTCTCGATATCGGCCGTCTCTGCCTCGACGACCTCCACCCCGTCCGCGGCTTCGTCTGCTGGCGCCATTTCTGCCTTCACGCTCTCGACCGGCCTGGCCTCGAGCATGGTGATCATCGTAATCTCGACAGCGTCGCTCGTTGCGGCGACTTCCCCGTCCGACATCTGGTCCTCGGAGGCGTTGCCATGAGTGGCAATACCCGAAAGTTCAGCTCCTTCGATCAGTACGGCATCGCCACCGAAATTGACAAAGAACAAGGCGGCAGCTGCATGAAGTATGCAGGATGCGGCGAGTGCCAGTCCCCATTTCCTTGATACAGCCTGCACAGACGGTTTGGCCGGGCGCATGGCATCGGACGGCACAACACCGCCGCCGATCATGCCAGGCAGCACCGCCACGGCATGATCGCCTCCGCCCCGCTGCAGCGACCCGACGGGAATGTTAAGAACAGGGTCATCCCGCTCGAAACCGGACGCACCCATCGCGGCCAGCGGCCAGACCGGCCGACTGGAGGCAAAGGCTGGTTCTAGCCCCTGCGACATGTCCTCACATGCCGAAAACGATACCAGACTTCGTCTCTGGCTTGAGTTGACGCTGGCATGCATTCGGGTCGATGCCGACACCCACGCACTCGGTCGCATGATTGATCAGGACGCGGCCGACTTTCGAGCAGTCCGTGCCGGCAAGGTCGAAACGCACGACCTTGGTCTTGCCGGAAGGAAGATCGCGAAAGTCGAGCACAGTCAGCCGATCAACTACGCCCTCGTCATTGAAGAGGGCAATTTCGAAAGCCGCCCTCGTCAATTCGGAGCCAAGTCTGTTGACCACAACGAAAGTCAAACGGCAGCCCTTCTCGGAAGGCTGCAGGTCGTTGAGGTCGAGTGTCAGGGTCGGCGGCGCATCCTGCGCGCCGCCCGGTGATGCCGTGGCAAGGAAGGTCGCCACGACCAGACAGCAGGCAAGACATCTGGCCTTGAGCATAGCGTTACCCTCCAAGCCGCATGGTAGCCGCCAGTTTCACGGACAGGCCCGGCTCGTAGATGACGTCGGTCGTCGAAGCGTTGAGTGGGTTGGTGTAGCTGACGTCGAACAGATTGTCGGCGCGGAAGCTCAGCTTGAAATCGTCTGTTGCCTGATAGCTGGCAAACAGGTTGACCAGCGTATAGTCGCTGGCGATTTCATTGCCGGCCGGCGCGCCATTATACTGAACCTCGCCACCGACAATCAGCTTGTCTTCCATGAACCGGAAGCCGAGCTGTCCCGTGACCTGGGAGGATGGGATGGTTGCAAGATCTGCGGTCTCGCCCGAGTAAGAAACGGTGTGACCGTCTATGATCGACAAGGTCAGACCCGCGAAGCCCCAGGAAGCGTCATAGAGGCCTTCCAGTTCGAAACCGTTGATCTTGGCTTTAGCGAAGTTCTGGTACTGGTAGCACGTCGGTATTGTCGGGAAGTAGGGCGGCGGGAAGAACGGGCAATCCGGGTTACCCTCGAAGATCGAAATCTCCGTGCCGCCGATGTAGTCGTCGATATCATTGGTGTAATAGGCAGCCTTGAGGCGCAGGCTGTCGTCGCCGGCAATGATGCCGTCCGCACTGTAGTTGATACCCGCTTCCCACGTCTTGGCCGTCTCGGGCCTGAGATTGGGATTGGGCAGGAACGGGAAGACGACGCCGTTAGGATGAAGGCCGCTGATCAGCGTTTCCGACAGCGACGGCGAGCGGTATCCTTCGGCGTAGGTTCCGTAGAGTTGCAGCCCGGGAAGTCCGACCTGCTCGAATGGCGAGACACCGACGGTCAAACGCGGCGAGAGCCTGTCGCCTGATGCGTCGCCGACGTCGCTGTCGAGTTTGTAGCTGTCATAGCGCAACGCGCCGACGACTTCCAACCACTCCCACGTCAGCTTTTCCTGGATATAGGCGCCGGCAACCCGGCGCTTGCCCGAGGGGGTGTAGATATCCATGCCGCCTTCCGGGCTCGTGGTGACGACATCGTCGCTGACCCAGTCGCCGCCATAGGTAAGCTCGTGCGAAACCGACGCTGTATCGAAGCGTGACGTGTTCCAAAGATCGATGCCGGATGTGTCGACCTGGTAGGTGGTCTGTGATCCCTCCGGAACGACGATCGGCAAGCCGGTCTGGGAATCATATCGGGCAACATCGGTCAGGTATGTCTGGTCGAGACCTGTCCTGCCGAAAGACCCGTTGATGTGAAGGTCAAGCCAGCTCTCATCCTCGTCGGTGATATGATAGCGCCCGGTGAAGATGTTCTGATCGGAATCGATCGAGTAAGTATCGCCGCCTTCGGTCCAGCTGTCGCTGGAGCCGATCCAGCCGAGTTTCAGATCGCTGGTGTCGGTCGGGCGAATGGTGGTCTTGAGCATACCGCTGAGCACATCGAAGCCGCTGCCTGCGACATCCTCACCATTGCCGTCTGTGTAGCTTTGAAAATCACGCCAGACGATGTTGCCGAGTACGTCGACTGCGTCGTTGAACTTGTATGCGCCGGTCGCGCTTGTCGTCCACCCTTGAGCGTTTGTGTCATACTGACCGGTCACGGATCCCGCCCAGGTTTCTCCAGGGCGGAGAAAGTCTTCGGCGTCCTTGGTCTCGAAGACGACGACACCGCCGATTGCACCGGAGCCATATGTGTTGGCAACCGGACCGCGTATCACGTCGACTTGCTGGACCAGCTCGGGGTCCAGCCAGAACATGGATTGCGTGCCGTGTCCCGTGCGCTGAAAATTCTGTCGCGCACCATCGATGATCACGGCAACACGTCCGAAATCCTGAAGACCGCGAATATTGACGCTCGATGAAGTGCGGTTTGCGTCTGACTGCATCACAACGCCTGGTACGCCGAACAGCAGATCCTGAGGGGTCGCCGCCATGCGCCGTTCAAGCTGTTCGTGATCGACATGGCTGACCGAGGCCATCGTTTCGATCGCCGATGCTTCCGTGCGGCTGACCACCGTTATCTGATCGAGCGCCGTCGTACCTTTGGCCTGCGCCCGACCTGCAACTGCCTCTCCAGCATCCGATGTCGCCTCGGCGCCGGCTTCAGTGACGACCGGTGACTGGATAACTGCTCCTGCTTCCTGTGCCCACCCAACGCTGTTGCCGACCAGCACCGCCGTGGCGGCGCTTCCAAGCAAAACCGAAAAATTGCGCCCAACCAACCCCATGTCCCAACTCCAAATCTCTCGATTGAATGCTGGCTGGCGTGGCGCTCGCTCGCATTTTGCAAATTCCGGAACGCTTTAATGTTGACTCATTTAGTCCGGTATTGCACTGACTAATAAACATGACTAATCGAGTCAACATAACAAATCGCTGCTGGATGAATACGGGCAACTTTTCGAATTGGGACGACGAAAGGACAACTGATGAACACGCACAACCCTTACGAATTCCGCTTCCGGCAACGGCGCCAATCGACCGGCGAGACGCCTCGATATGATCCCTCCGGCCTCCCACCAAAAACCGTCACCAGCGATTCATTGTTCGAGGGCCTCTACGAGATCGGCATCAATCATGCAGGTGCGCTCTACCGTCTCAAAATCACCCGCCAGGGCAAGCTCATCCTCAACAAATAGGCATTCGAAATGGATCAAGTTGTAAAGCCCGGCCCGCGGGAGATACGCGCTGCGCGGGCCGAGAACCCCAAGATGCGCGAGCGCGACCTTGCCATTCAACTTGGCATTTCGGAGGCCGAGCTTGTCGCCGCACATTGCGGTGACGCGGTGCGCAGGATCGAGCCCCGCGTGAACGACCTGCTGGCCGGACTGGAGGCCGTTGGCGAAGTCATGGCGCTGACCCGAAACAACAGCGCGGTGCATGAAAAGATCGGTGTCTACGACAAGGTCGTAACCGGCAACCACAATGCGATGGTGCTCGGACACGACATTGATCTGAGGATCTTCCCAAAGGTCTGGGCGCACGGCTTTGCAGTCGAGAAGCAGGACGGCGCCGAGATCCGCCATTCCCTGCAGTTCTTCGATGATGCCGGCGAGGCTGTTCACAAGGTGCATCTGCGAGCGGCATCCAACCCCGGTGCCTATCGGCAACTGGTCGACAGCCTTGTCTCCAACGATCAGTCGCCGGGTGTCGGACTGAAAGGGATTGACGCAATGCCTGCTGCGGACGGCAAGGCGAGCGCCAGGGACCTGCGCGAACGATGGAGCCGGATGACCGATGTGCACCAGTTCTTTGGCATGCTGAAAGCGCTCAACCTGTCGCGACACAAAGCCGTCCACATGGTGGGACCGGACTATGCCTGGCAGCTCGACGGCGAGGCCCTGTCGGGCCTGTTGCTCCGGACAGCTTCGGCCGAACTGCCGATCATGTGTTTTGTGGGAAACCGCGGATGTATCCAGATCCATTCAGGGCCGGTGACAACCATCAAGACGATAGGCCCATGGCTGAACGTGCTCGACGAGAAGTTCAACCTGCATCTCAGGGCCGACCACGTGCGCGAGTTATGGGCGGTTCGCAAGCCGACCAAGGACGGCCATGTCACCTCGATCGAGGCCTACGGAGCCGACAAGGAGATGATCATTCAGTTCTTCGGCAAACGACACGAGGGAGAAGTGGAACGCCAGGATTGGCGGCTGCTTGTTGAGAGCCTGACTCCTGCCACGACTTCTGTGTTTACCGCATGAGGTCGGGAATGATTGCAACACGATTGCTTACACGTTGCGCAGTGGGCGCTGCGGCGCTTGCCGCCAGCATGGTCGCGGCAGCCGGGCAGAGCCAGCCCGTTGCCTTCGCCGATCCATCCCGGATCGCCTCCATAGGCGGATCGATAACCGAGATCGTCTATGCACTTGGCGAGCAGGACAAGCTGATCGCCCGTGACTCGACCAGCGTCTACCCGGACGCGGCGCTGAGCCTTCCCGACGTAGGCTACATGCGTGCGCTGTCCCCGGAAGGCGTGCTGTCCGTCGCGCCGACGGGCATCATTGCACTGGAAGGCAGCGGTCCGAGGGAGACTATCGACGTACTGGGAAAGGCCAGCACGCAGATGATCCTCGTTCCGGAAACGTTTGATCATACGGGAATTGTCCACAAGATCCGTATTGTCGGCGCAGCCCTTGGCGTGGATGGCAAAGCAGCGAAGTTGACCGAGCATGTCGAGGCGGAACTCTCCGCTGCAGAAAGACTTACCGCCGGCATTCGCGAGCGCAAGCGCGTGCTTTTCATTCTCTCGATGCAGGGTGGAAAACTGCTTGCATCAGGCAGCGGGACCGCCGCCGATGGTATCATAAGGATGGCTGGCGGCGTCAACGCGGTCGACGGTTTCGCCGGCTACAAGCACCTTTCCGACGAGGCGGCGATCCTGGCCAGGCCTGACATTATCCTGATGATGGATCGAGGCGGCGGCATCAATCCCGACGAGGCGGAACTGCTGTCTATGCCCGCGATTGCATCGACGCCTGCCGGTCAGGAAAGGAGCGTGGTGCGTATGGATGCGGCCTATCTCCTCGGCTTCGGACCCCGTACGGCCAGCGCAATCCGCGACCTTGCTGTTTCGATGTATGGTGCCGAGATCAAGGATTGAGCGGTGCGGCATGACTGACGAAACCGCCACCGCGACAATCGGCACCTTTCGACGGACCTCAGCCGAGGGAGACCGGTCGGGGTCGGCAAGACTGGTGATCGCGCTCCTGCTGATCGGACTTGCCGGCACAGTTCTGTTCAGTCTGGCATCGGGGGCCTCGGATGCCTCCGCCTGGTCAGCGAGCGTCGAGGTACTGTTCCCGTCGAGTGCTTCCGAATCGGTTCTGTCGGTGCGCGATCGCATCATAATCCATGACATCCGCATGCCGCGCGTCATTATGGGTGTTCTTATCGGCGCGTCGCTCGCCGTTTCGGGAGCGGTCATGCAGGGGCTGTTCAGAAACCCCCTCGCCGACCCTGGCCTGATTGGCATTTCGGCTGGTGCAGGCCTGGGTGCAGCGACTATCATTGTCCTCGGCGCCGGCGCTCTCGCCCCCATGACCGCCCTGTTGGGGATTTTCGCCTTGCCAATGGCAGCATTTGCCGGCGGCCTCGCCACGACACTGGCCCTCTACCGGATATCGACCCGCGAGGGAAAAACCTCGGTCGCGACGATGCTGCTTGCAGGAATAGCCTTGGCCGCGATGGCAATGGCGCTCACCGGTCTGCTGATCTTCATGGCCGATGACCGCCAGCTAAGGGACCTGACATTCTGGTCGCTTGGTTCGCTGTCTGGCGCAACCTGGGCAAAGATTGGCGCCGTGGCGCCCATCATGATTCTGGCACTGGCCTGCGCGCCCTTCCTAGCCCGCGGCCTCAACGCGCTATCGCTCGGCGAAGCGACGGCCAACCATCTCGGCATCCCCGTCCAGCGGCTGAAATACGTGGCGATCGTGTCGGTTGCGGCGGCCACTGGCGCATCAGTCGCGGTCAGCGGCGGCATCGCCTTTGTCGGCATCGTCGTGCCCCATCTGCTGCGCCTGCTCATCGGCTCGGACAATCGATTTCTGCTGCCGGCATCGGCACTGCTTGGCGCCAGCCTTCTGTTGCTGGCGGATGCAGCAAGCCGGACGATCGTTGCGCCGGCTGAGCTTCCGATCGGAATTGTAACGGCCGCGGTTGGAGCGCCGTTCTTTCTCTGGATCCTGCTGCGCAGTCGCGGCACACTGGACATATAAAACAGCGATGATCGACGCCCGGAAAGTATCAGTCGCAATCGGCCGCAAACGGATCATCACCGATGTCGACTTCTGCGTCAGACCCGGCGAGATTGCCGCGATCGTCGGACCTAACGGCTCAGGGAAAAGCACCTTTCTGAAGGCTGTATCAGGCGACCTGCCCTTCAGCGGCAGTATCGCGATCAACGGCCGGGACACCACAGCAATGAAGCGATGGGAAGCAGCCGAGCAGCGCGCAGTCCTGCCTCAGGCAATGGCGCTGTCGTTCCCATTCACAGTGCGGGAGGTCGTTCGGCTGGGTATCGTTGGTGGCCGCACCGGCGAATTGGACGGGCAGGACAAAAACCTTCCGGAGCGGGCCCTGGCCCGCGTCGATCTCCACGGCTTTGCCGGACGCTTCTATCAGGAACTGTCGGGCGGCGAACAACAGCGCGTCCAACTGGCGCGCGTGCTATGCCAGGTCTGGTCTCCCGTGCTCGGCGGCAACGCACGCTACCTGTTGCTCGACGAGCCGGTCTCGAGCCTCGACATCAAGCACCAGCTGCTGGTCATGAACATTGCGCGGGATTTTGCACGACGCGGCGGCGGTGTCGTCGCCATCATGCACGATCTGAACCTGACTGCCATGTTTTCCAACCGGGTTTTCCTGATGCATCGCGGAGAGGTCGCGGCCGCCGGATCACCAGCACAGGTGCTGACCGATACGCTGATGTCGGAAGTGTTCGATTGCCCGCTCAAGGTCAACGCCTTGCCGGCGAGCAACACGCCCTTTGTGCTGCCGCAGGCGACCGGGGCTTAAAGACGCTTCTCAAGTCTAGGCGGCCTCGGCGCGGCATTTCGCGCAGGTGCCACGAAACTCGATTACCGCACGTTTGGCAGCGAAACCGGTCGAGCCAACCCAGCGGTCGAGCTGCTGCCCGACCTCGTGGTCCGAGAACTCCGTGACCTGCCCGCAAGTGTCGCAGATGGCGAAAGCGGTCATGCGATGGCTATGGTCATGCGGTTCGGCACAGGCAACGAAGGCGTTAAGGCTCTCAAGCCTGTGCACAAAGCCGCCCCTCATCAGAGAGTCGAGCGCCCGGTAAACCTGCAGCGGCGCACGGAACCCGTCATCGCGAAGCTGGTCGAGAAGCGTGTAGGCGCTCAGCGGGCCGACTGCGCTTTCAAGACGCTCAAGGACGCATAGCTGGTTCTTGGTCAGTTTTTCGCGCGTCGCCAGCATTGTCGCTTCACTCCTGTTGCGGACCGTGCGCCCGCCTTTCACTTCAGATGGCGATGGCGCGACCGTCTTTCCAGCGAACTTTCCCTGCAAGGATATTGCGAACTGCTGCCGATGCAAATCCGCGCCAATTCCGATTTGGCTTGATCGAGCCGCCAACATTCAAAATACTGACAAATTCGTGCGTGACATATGAAGTGCTTGGGACAAAGGGGCTAGGGAGAATTTACAATGAGGATCTTTTTGAGGGTCGGCCGTCTGGCCGCCATGATGATGGCGTTCGCCGCCATGGGCGTTGCCTTACCGGCACTTGCGCGCACAAACCATGCCGTGCTTGTTGCCGTTACCGCCTACCCCAACCTTCCCCCGAAAGCCTCACTGGTCGGGCCGAACCATGACGCGAGACTGGTGCGCGAATATTTGCTCGCCAATGCGCCGGTAAAATTCGACAGTGCCAATGTGACACTGCTGGCCGACGACGTTGACGGTGCCACTTCTTCGCCGACGCACGAGCACATTCTGGCCGCGTTGAAGGGTGTGGCTGACAAGGCTGTCCGCGGCGATTTCGTCTATCTGCATTTTTCCGGTCATGGCGCCCAACAGCCCGCCTTGGTGCTGGGAACCGAATCGGACGGGCTGGACGAGATCTTCCTGCCGGCAGACACCGGAAGATGGGCTGACCAGACCAAGGGAGTTCCCAACGCGCTGATGGATGACGAAATCGGCGCGGCGCTCGATGCGATCCGCGACAAGGGCGCCTTCGTCTGGATCATTTTTGATGCATGCCATTCTGGGGATGCCGTGCGCGACATCGCTCCGGCCGGAGAACGGCAGCGCAAGGTCGAATTCGACGAATTGGGCATCCCGGAAGAAGCCATTTCGGCTGCCCGGGCTACCGCATCAACGCCGGGCGACACGCAGGCTGGTCAGCGGGAGGCGGCCTTTGCGTTGATCGACAAGGACGCCAGCCGTGCGATCGACCTCGCCAGCGATACTCAGAGCGCCACCGGCGCGGAGGCAACTACCAGGGGCGGTCTCGTCGCCTTCTTCGCCGCTCAGACCATCGAAACAACGCCGGAGATGCCGCTGCCGAAGGGCACGCCAGGTGCGGAGAGCTTTGGGCTATTCACTTTCACCATTTTCTCGAAGCTCGCAGAGAACCCCAACATCACCTATCGTCAACTCGGCCACGCCGTGCTGCAGCAGTATTCGGCGGACTCGCGGCAACGACCGACGCCGCTTTTCGAGGGGGAACTGGACGCGCGCGTCTTCGGCACTGAGAAGCTCGACACGCTCATGCAGTGGCAGGTTGAGGTCAAGGACAACAAGGCTTCTCTCCCCGCCGGCCTTCTGCACCGGCTGTCGCCGGGAACAAAGTTGGCGATCCTGCCGTCTCCGGCCTCCGAACTTTCCGAGACGGTCGGCTATCTTGAGGTGAAGTCGGCGAAGAACCTGTCCAGTTCTGTCGTGCCGGTGTCGTTCAACGGAAAGGCGGCGCTCAATCTCGCCGACCTGCCGGCCAACGCCTATGCAAGGCTGTCCGAGCTCGCCGTCGACTTCCAGCTGAAGCTTGCCCGGCCCGAACGGACTGCCGGAATGGAAAGCGAAGTGGCGCTTGTCGATACGACGATCGCCACGCTCGCCAACGCCAAGGACAAGGGGCTCAACATCCAGATCGTCGAGCCTGGTGAAGAGGCCGATGTCCGGCTGGCCGTGATGGCCGACGATACGTTCGCCGCCGCCAAATCGGCCTCTGTAAACGGACCGGCTCTCTATTTTCTGCCCTCATCGGGGGAAGCCAGCACCACGGCCGGCGAGGTGCCGCCAATGGTTGCCATCGACAGTGCTTACCCTGAAAGACTCCTGAAGGCGACAACGGACAATCTGGTCAAGATTTTCCGGGCCACAAGCCTGTCGAGACTGGCTGCCGCCTCGGACTACCAGCCGGACCAGGTGAGCGTCCATTTTGTCATCAAGCGCGAGGATCGCGATGAGCCTGAACCGCTTGAAGGCTCGTCCGTACCCGTCGTCAAACCGGGCGACGAAGTTCATGTTCAGGCCGCGAACAAATCGTCGAAGCTCGTCGACCTCAACATTCTCTACGTGGGAAGCGATTATTCGATCACCCATATCGATGCGCAACGCCTTGTGCCTGGTGCCAGCATCGACGAGGGACTGTTTGCCTTCACCGATGAAAGCTTCGGTCGCGAACGGATGATCGCCGTTCTGACAGAGGCACCACCGCTCAGCGAGGTCGAGGATCTCAGCTTCCTTGCACAGCCCGGCGTGCAACGGCTGGCACGGTCGATCAATGGAACAGCCGGCTTTGCCGACATGTTGGCGGATATCGGCATGGCCCCGGCTACCCGCTCGGTGATGAAACTTGGCGACAAGAGCGCATCCAAGGGCGCAGTCTTGATCTTCCAGATGGATACCGAACCGCGAACTTGACGAGCGGCCGAGTTTGCTCGCAGTGCCGCACCTTCGAGAGGCTGTGAACCGTGAACGCAATAGTAGAGCCCAGTCTGCCCCGGCTTGTCTCTAGCGTGAGCCTGCTGGCAGCGCTTTTGATGTCAACCGCCAGCCCGGCGGCAGAACCATGCGGGCTTTGCGACAGGCAGATCGTAACCAATTCGATCCTCGCCTCCTGCTTCCTGGAGGCGTTCCCAGCGCTCCAAGGCAAGGCCGGGGGGGCCGTCGTCGTTGATCTCAGCACCTGCGGGCAGGAACGCGGTATTGTCGATGCGCTGCGGATGCCTGGCGCCGACGAACTGGAGCCGGACGTCCAGTTTATCTTGACCCCGGAACAGTTGAGCTGCCTCAAGGCCCAGCTGGAGCGACCGGATCTGGTGCTCGACCCTACGGCAACAATCAGCCTGGAAAGCTGTCCATGAGCCGCTCGAAAAGCACAACCGTTGCACCGCCCGCCAGGAAGCCGGCGGCCCTGCCCGAAACTGCCGGTGCAATGCCTTGGCTCAGCGCCCAGGATGCAAAGAAGGAGACCAACCCGTTTACCGAGCGTGATTGGCGTATGCTCGTCTACGCGTGGTCGGGACTCGTGATCCGGATCACACTTGTCCTGGGCGCCGTCTTTTCGGTCTATCAGTTTCTGGCTGCTCGCGAGGAAAGGCGGGTGGAGCGCTCACTTCAACTTGTCGAATTGTGGGAACGGACTGACTATCAGGCCGCGCAGCGAGCCCTGAAGACGCGGCTTGGCGAACTAAACGCCCGCTACGCCAATCTCATTGGCAACCAACCCTCGGCATCCGAGCAGGCCATCTACGCCAACCGCATCGGGCTTGAAGCCCTGACTGCCGATGGTGGTACGATGCCGCTCGCCGAGTTCCAGGACCAGTTCGACCGGATCGTCTACTTTCTCAACCGGGTGGCCTTCTGCGTCGAGGGTGATCTTTGCTCACGCGCTGTGGCAGACGCATACTTCAGGGATTTCGCCGCATCGTTCTGGAGCTACTTCTCAGGATACATAGCGCAAACACGCAAGAAGGCTTCACCCAACTTTGCCGTTCCGATCGAGCAGTATCTGTTCGGCAGTTCCCGCGCCGCGGCGCCCCTTTAGGCGGAACAGCCCATGCATGAACCTCAAAAAGGCATGAAGAGTGCTGTCCGCCGCATCGGGCACTCGGCGCTGAGACTGGGGGCAGCTCTGATCTTGGCTTGCCAAATCGTGACGCCGACCCTGGCGCAGGACGCGCCACCATTTTTCCTCGATCTCGACACCGGTGGTCATCGCGCCTTCGTCAAGGATCTGGTTTTCTCGCCTGATGGAGAATTCCTGATTTCGGGCTCAGATGACAAGACAATCCGCATCTGGGACTGGCAATCGGGCATATCGGTGCGCACTTTGCGGGGCCAGATCGGCGACGGCAATGAGGGCAAGATCTTTGCCCTCGCAATTTCCCCCGACGGCAAGACGATCGCCGCCGCTGGTTACTTCGGCCCCGGGCTCGGTGACCGCCCACCCTATGGCGATATCCGTCTGTTCGACTTCTCGACCGGCAAGGTAAAGTCTGTCCTCAAGGGCCTCGACTATGCCAATTACGCCGTGGCCTTTTCCCCGGACGGAGAGTTTATCGCGGCAGGCGGGCAGGATGGCATCGTCAAACTATGGCGACGCGCCAACACTTCCGACACCGGCTGGGCCGACTTCGCCATGCTTGACGCGGACTCATATCATATCAGCCACATAGGCTTTGCAAGCGACGGAAGCCGGCTTGTGTTCACCACGACCGATAACGGGATCGGGCTTTGGGACATGGCGACGCAAGCGCAGATCACCCTCCCGGAGGATGCCGATCCGCTGCGCGACACGGGCGTCGTGGCACTCTCGGTTTCCACCGACGGATCACTTTTCGCGCTTGGTACTTCTGACGGCACCGTAGAGGTGCGGCGCGCGACTGACGGCACACTGGCAACGGCGTTGCCCAAACAGGAATTCCTTGTCGGCTCGTTGACGTTCAGCAATGCGGACACCCAGCTCGTCCTCTCATGCGGCTACGACTGCCGCGACGAACATCGTTCGCAGGTCTGGCGCATTGATGGCACTGTACCCGGCATCGACTATCGCGGGCATGACGGCACCGTGTCGGCAAGCACCGCATCGGCCGATGGCAGCATCGTCGCGACAGCCGGCGGCACCCGTCACGAGATCCATGTGTGGGACCCGATTACCGGGGAACTAACGCAGACCCTGCAAGGTCGAGGGCAACCTGTCATGGCCGTCGGCGCCGATGAACAGAACCACGCAATCGCATGGGGCAATGACAATCCTTGCCCCGAAAAAAGTGCCTGTCCGGAGACGCTGGGCAATCTGACCACGATGCTCGGCTTGCCGTCCCCGGAGCGCTATTTCGAAGATCCCGAACCGTTGTCCTCGGCCGGCGACACATTCAGCCGTGCCAAATCGTCGGTTGGGGATTGGGCACTGAAGGCGATAGCCGGCGGCGCCCACGATATCGACAACGCAATCCTCGAAATCTCCAAGGCCGGCCAAGTACTCCATCGCATCGAGAACGACGCCACCAATGGCTATCTGCACAGCGCCTTCACCTTGATCGACGGAGGCGCCAGCCTGATCACGGGCGGCAATGACGGAACCCTAATGCAATATGACAGCCAGACCGGCGATTTCGTCGGCGAGTTTCTCGGCGGTCATACCGGCGAAATCCATGCCATGGCGGCGCTCGAAGAAGCCGGCTTGCTGGTAACCGGCAGCGCGGACCAGACGTTGCGTCTGTGGAACCTCAAAACCCGCGAACTCATCGTCTCGATCTATGTCGACGACAAGGACTGGGTCGCATGGATGCCGCAGGGATATTATTACGCCTCCGACAATGGCGACGAACGCTTCGGGTGGCAGGTCAACCAAGGTCAAGACAAGGAGGGCCGTTTCGTACGCGCCGGGCAGCTGAAGACCTTTCTTTGGAGCCCGGAAATGGTGCGCCGCGCGATCATCCTGAAGAGCGCCAGTGCGGCCGTGACCGAAATGCGTCCGGGTGCCGACAAGCAGTTGGAACGCCTGCTTGAACGCAAGCCGCCGGAGTTCGACATCAAACTGGCCGCAGACCAGTCCAGCGTTCGCGAAGGGTTTGTGGCGATCGAGATCATCGGCGCGCAGGAGGCCGAAACAAACGTCGCCGAATTCGCCATCCTCTCCAACAGCCGCAATGTTGGTGACCTCGCCTCGCGATCGGTAACCGGCAGCGGTCAATCGACGATCATCGAGGTGCCCATCGAGGAGGGCGAGAACCAAATCCGTATCACCGGGACGAACAATGAAGGCTATTTGACGGAACGCAGCGTGACGGCACACGGCAAGAAAAAGCGCGCCGCCGACAAGAGGGGCAAACTCTACGCCGTCGTCATCGGCGTCGAGAAGTATCCTTTCCTCAAGGAAGAGTGTAATGGGCGGCCATGCGACCTCAGCTATACGGTCGACGATGCCAGCGCGTTCCTGGAGATGCTGGAGCGAAAATCGGCGCCCCTGTTCACCGGAATGGAGTCGCTGGTCATCGTCAATCAGGACGGCCTCGACGACAACTCAGCACCAGCCGTTCGCCTTGCCGGTCTGAACGAGGTACTCGAGCCTGATGCCGACACCATCACCGATAGTCTGAAAGACTTCCTCGACCAGCCTGGTCCGGATGACACCACGATCGTCTTTGTCGCCGGTCACGGCATCAACATCGACGAGGACTACTATTTCATCCCCACGGACGGACGCATGCAGGATGCCGAGCGCTGGAAGCGCTCGTCGCTTGTCGAGTGGTCGGACATCCAGAAGTCGGTGGAACGGGCCGAGGGCGTCCGCTTCATGATGCTCGATACCTGCCATGCCGGCAACGCCTTCAACCCGCGGCTGGAGAAAGATGCGGCCGATGCCCGCATCGTCGTCTTCTCGGCGACAGCCGCCAACAACACTGCGCTTGAGATGGCCGAACTGGGGCATGGGGTCTTCACCTACACGCTGCTCAAGGGTCTGGAGGGCGAGGCACAGACATCCGACGAAGGCGTGACGCTCTTCGGTCTTGCCGACTATGTAGGACGCGAGGTCGCGTCGCTGACAGGTTCCAGGCAAAAGCCTTTCTACTACGTTGGAGGCGTTGAGAACCTGTTGATGGCCCAGCCGTGAGACGGCTGAACAATTGGAGGTTTCAGTCTGCGTTGCTGCTGGTGCTGGCGATGCTATTCGGCTTCGCGAGGCAGGACGTTCTGGCAGCGCCGACATGCCCGCCAGGCAATGCGAACTATCCTGTCTTGTATGAGGATGCCGCGAAGTTTGAGGCGGCGATCGACAAGGTAGCCGACTACGAACCGTCGAATGTGCGACTGAGCGGCATAACCTCGCCGCATCATCTGCTGGCCAGCCATCTAATGGCGTTGGCGTTTCGGGGAGCCTCCGGCTTCCGCTACAAGCGCATCATCCTTCTCTCGCCGGATCATTTTGCCAAGGCCGGCAAGCTGTTTGCGACCACCACGCGCGGCTTCGACACCGCGACCGGAACAGTGGCGGCTGACACTCAGGCGGTGCGCATGCTGCTTGGTGCGAACGACTGGATCGAAGATTCCTGCCTGTTCGACAAGGAGCATGGCGTCCGCGCGCTGCTGCCTTTCCTGCATCACTATTTCCCCAAGGCAGCCGTCGTCCCCATCGCCATCTCGATCAAGTCAGAGCGTGCCGATTGGGACAAGATGGCCGACGCGCTGGCACCGCTGGTCGACGACGATACGCTGATCGTGGAATCGACCGATTTCTCTCACTATCTGCCCCATCACAAGGCTCGGGGGTTCGACCAGCAGTCGCTGAACATTATTGCCACCGGCTCGCTCGACGCCATCGCCGGATTGCAGCAACCGGATCACGCCGATTCGGTCGGTGCGCTCTACATACAGACCGAGCTGCAGCGCCGTCTGTTCGGAGCGACCCCGCTGGTCATCGCCAATGAAAACATGCAGCAATATTCGACCGACACTATTGCCGAAACGACGAGCTACCTTGTCATCCTCTATGGCAGCTTCGGCCCGACTTTCAACAACCCCGCACAGGGTAGCGAACGCTTCTACTACCTCGCCGGTGACACGCTTTTCGGGCGCGCTATGACAGGCCTTCTGCTAGACGAGACGCATGCTGAACGGATCGAGCGCGACATCCTTTCATTGACCAAGTCGCGGCCGCTTGTTGTCAATCTTGAGGGCGTACTGCTGCCGAATGTTCCCGACGCGCTGGAGCACATGACGCTCGGCATGCCGGCCGAACTTGCTATTGAATGGTTGCGGCGCCTGCATGTCGCCGGCGTTGGCCTCGCCAACAATCACGTGATGGACCTCGGTCCAGCTGGCTATGATGAAACGCTGCGCGCGCTGCAGCAGGCGGGCATTGCCTGGTTCGGCCAGGGCGAGACGCTGGAACTGCCGTGGCTCGACATTGTCGGGCTCACCGATATCGGCAGGAACGGCTCGGAGGCGCTCGATCTGATCGATCACCCGCTGCTTGACCGTCTCGTGCGCGAGGACGCGACCAAGCCAGTCGTCGCCTTCGTGCATTGGGGTAGCGAGTATGTCGGAGAGCCTGGGGAGCGTGAGAAAATGCTGGCCGAAGAAATGCGACGCCGTTCGGTCTCGGCGATTGTGGGTGGCCATCCCCATGTGTCGAGCGGCCGGCTCACCGCACTGACCGGCGGCGACACGATCGAGCTTTACTCGCTCGGCAATTTTCTGTTCGACCAGACAGCCGACCGCTCATCCGGTTCGCTGCTCGAAATGCGCGTGTTCGAGCAGGGGACATTCTTTGCCCGCCTTATCCCGTTGCCCAGCTTCTTCGCAGCACCGGGATAAATGGCGTCCGGTTCAGCAGCCGAAGGCGAATTCCGACAGCGTGCACACTGGCGGCTTCATTCCGGGAGAGAAGTCCGAAAGCCGGGGATGCATGAAGTAGAAGCTCACAGGCTTGCTTTTCTTGACGCTGCCATCAGCAAACCTTGCCGCGACATTGAACTGGTGAAAGGACGTCATGTTGGGTTCGGCATCCAATTTCAACCGGGCGACGTGCTTGCTGATCTTCTTGTTGCCGCGCACTGGCAACTCTATCGTGTAGTCCCTCTTGCCAACCGGGAAACTGACCTCCTGGTAACGCAACGCCTCGGGTGACTGCGCATATCCGTCACCGCACTCGGCTTCGCTCGGCAGCTCGATATAGGCAAGCGACATTTCCGCCCTGAACGATTCGGCCACGGGATAGGAATTGCCGGCATCGTCCTGCCAGGTGTAATTGAGCGTCCCTGCCGCGGTGGTCGTCAGAAAGAAATCGCCTTCGACGAAATCGGCGATCTCACCGAAACCGACGTCGTTGAAGACCTGGCTGCGGCAAACGCTGAGTGCATCTCGCGAGGGGCAGGAGTAGCGGCCTTCATCGAGTTTTCTGGTATCGACACCAGCCTCCTCAAAGACATCGCGAATGCCGACATCGATACCTTCATCGAAGTTGCCAACCGGTCGCGTGAACATCCGGCTGCCTGGTCCGCCTTTCTCATTGCGGGTGAACTGAAAGCTTATCGAGGCATCCCGCGCTTCACCCCAGCCAAAGTTCTTGAGCGAGAATGAGGGCCTGAATCCTGTGCAGCCGCGATGCGGCATCAGGACCAGCATCGGCTTTCGGTATGCTTCGCTGCCGGCCACCTGAAGTTCAAGCTTGTCGAGTTCGACGCGCTCGCCACTGGTGGAGCTGAGATCCACCGCGACATAGGCGGGCGCGTCCCAGTCGCGGTTCTCGAACAGCCAGTCATTGTCGGCAACTTCGCCTGTGCCGTTCCACAGATTGTTGATCTGTTCATCGGCGGGATAGATCGCGATGTCTTCGTCGCGCACCACATACTGGTAGGTCATGGAGCCAGAATCCGCAGCCTGCTGCGTCATGCGGGGCTCGATCGCGACAGACAGTTCGACTTTGCCTGCATCGCCGCCTCCCGACTGGGTTTTCAGCAGCCCGCCAAGCGTCGCATCGGCGAGAATTTCAGGGCGCCCAACCTCATGGCCCATCGACCAGCGAGAAGCATAGCTGGCCCCGCCGGCCAATCGGGATTCACCCTTTCCATGCTTCAGTCCGTTTGCGAATGAGCCCACATAGATCTCGCCGTTGGTCTCGGCCAAACGGCCCTCCCCATGCGGCCGGCCGCTTCGGAACTCACCCTCATAGCGGTTACCGGGGACATCGATGTGCAGCCCCTGGCCTTCCAGAAGACCAGCCACGAAACTGCCCTCGAACAGCTCGCCGGAGCGGAACTGAAGTCGACCCTGGCCATGCGGCCGGCCGTCCTTGAGTGTACCCGTATAGGTGCTGTAGATCGCCCTGGTGTCGTAGCTGGCCGAGCCACGAATGCGCCAGACCAGCCTGCCCTTGCCGTTGACAGTACCATCGTAAGCAAGCGTTCCGCTCTCGGACGGT
The DNA here is from genome assembly GCA_038259455.1 of Hyphomicrobiales bacterium. Classification (GTDB taxonomy): domain Bacteria; phylum Pseudomonadota; class Alphaproteobacteria; order Rhizobiales; family Rhizobiaceae; genus CAMYMG01. Next base: position 18,656 of record JBBSOT010000008.1, read on the forward strand.
TCCCACACAAAATCGAGATCCTTCGTCGGTTCGTTGTCCCAGACCCGAACCTTGCGTCGGACAATCGACTTCTCCTCATCGAGATAGATAACCTGGACCCGTTCGGACCAGGCTCCTGCCGATTCGCTGCCTGTCGCCCAAACTGCCGGCGCTCCCGTCAACCCCGCCAGTATCAGTGTCGCAAAAAACACCCCAAATCTCATGCCCAACTCCCGGTCCTGCGGCCCCCAAAGCCGACTTGACGCACCGTAATCATGAGCCAGAATTCAGTCAAATCAGCGCTGTACTTGCCCGGGCCTCGCTGGCTTGCAGCGAGCCCTAGGTCCAGTCAGTCGGACCGGCACGCAAGACAAAAAAAGGTCGGCGACACGTGTCGCCGACCCTTTGTCGCAACCATCGGAAAGACTACTTCCAGAGGCTGTTGATCCAAGCGACATAGCTCGCGTTCAACCTGACCGCCGTGTTCGCGGACGGGCTTTCGGCAATATTGACGCCGACGACAACGCGCTGCTTGGAGCCCGAATCATAGGCATACACTGAACTGCCGCTTGAGCCTGGATAGGTATCGCAATCGTAGGAGAAATTGACGGCACCCACCTGCTCGGCCATCACTTCGCAGGTTGCCCGCCACATCAGTGCCGGCGGCTCCTTGTCGCCGGGATAACCGACAATGTTTGCGGTGAAGTCGCCAAGCCCATCATAGTTCGCGTAGCCAAGCCAGCCAAGCTTGTCGCCAATCGGCTCGGCCAGCGTGATGATGCCGAGGTCCCAAGGAACGACTGATCCGTAATAGCCCTGGAAGTTGGTCACGAAGCCCTCGAGAATGCTCGTCGACTCAGCGGCAACTGCGCCAAACGGAGCATCTTCGAAACCGTTCAGTCCAGGTGCGAAGAGCACATCGGTAAGCCACGCCTGATCATCGACGCTGTAGACGCAATGGGCCGCCGTCAGAACAGTGCGCGGCCCGATCAATGTGCCTGAACAGCTTCCTATGCCGGATTTGGACTTGCCTTCGATATAACCAAATACCTGGAACGGATAGATCTTCGTGTTGGCAACCTGAGTACGGTCATCGGTTCCGAAGACCTGCCGGTTGGCTTCCTCACCTTCCTTGAAAGACGGATCTTCGGAATTGTCGATGTTGCGGGTGCCTTCCTTGTCATCGGCACCCATTTCCTTGAGCACGAGACCGCGCATTTCCTCGCTTGGTGCTGTCCGGACAACGTTTCCGTCGGCAGAGCGGGTCAGGACTGCGATAGCCTCGACTGCCTTGCCCTCGTCGAGCATCGGAGCGGCACGCGCTTCCTCGTCTTCTATCTTTGGCGGGGCACTCGGTTTGGCGCCGCCAAGCGTGTTTTCATCGGCGGCCGGAGAGCCGCGTGACTCCTCTCCCGTACCGGGGCTCGCAGAGCCCATCTGGGCAAACACAGGCGCTGCCCAGACACCTGCGGATACGACTGTCGACAATGCAATTACAGTAGCAAGTTTCTTCATAGTGAGACTCTCCCAAAGTCAGCAAGGACCGGATCAGATAGCAACAATATTGTTCATAATTTGATCACCGCAGAAAACCCTGTCCGTCTGCCGCGAAACGGCATCGGTCCATTTTGATCTGCACAACCCAGAAAAACCCGACCCAGCGTCAAGCTGACCACATTGCCCAAATAAATCCAAGATTGAAAACGACAATTTGCTATCTCTTGGCCCGTGGGGGGCTTTAGATGGAGAGGCGCAGATGGGTTTGGGCTCGCGCGTCGGATGATGAATGGTCTCAGGAGGTAACTTTGATTTTTATAAACCACAGGTCACCGCTGGTGGCGGCTATGCTGATTGCAACGATGGCATCGGCACCAGCCTTCGCACAGGAGGAACGACCCGAACTTTCACCGATGAGCCGGGTCACTGCGGCGCGCGTGGAGCAGGCGAAAACCGATGATGGCAGCGGCGATCGCGTGTTCGGCGGCAACGAGGCAGAACCCGGTGAGTGGCCGTTCCAGGTCGCACTTCTCTCGAGCAACATGCTCGATGACACCGCCGCCTCGCAGGCCAATGCGCAGTTCTGCGGCGGCAGCCTGATTGCCCCTGAATGGGTTCTCACTGCGGCCCATTGCGTGACGAATGGTGGAGCTACGATCGCCCCGGAAACGGTGGTGATCCTGACAGGCGCGACCAGTCTCGAAGAAGGCCAGCGCTATATGGCAGCCGAGGTCATTCGCCACGATGGCTACAGTGAATCAACGCTCGACAATGACATCGCCCTGATAAAACTCGCCAAGCCCGCCGATGCGCAAACGGTGAAATTGATCGACTCTCCGGTTGCCGACAGTGGAAAGGTGCGCGTTACCGGCTGGGGACGCATGCAGGATGGCAACTTCCCGATGACCCTTATGGAGGCCGAGCTCGACCTTGAGCCGATTGCAGCCTGCAACGACGGCATTAGGGCGATCTATGCTCGCGACCTCGAGTTGATCCTTCGCAACTTCGCGCCGAGAATGCTGTACTCCGAAACCAGCATCACGAACGCCACCAAATCGATCGTCGACACGATGAGCGATCGGCTGACCGAAAACATGATCTGCGCTGGCACCACGAGCGGCGTGCGCGACGCGTGCAATGGCGATAGCGGCGGCCCACTGTTCGTCGAGCGAGCCGACGGCGCCGTTCAGGTTGGCATTGTCAGCTGGGGCGAGGGTCCCATGGATGCCGATGCATCCTGCGGCCACGCCAACGCCTACGGTGTCTATACCAGGGTCGCCAACTACACGGACTGGATTGCCAAAACGACGGGCATGTAAAAGGCCAGATTCGCTGCTGGCCTGTCGGCCGGCAGCGACGGTCTGATGCCCACCCCGGTACCTCTACTACGATGGGGCATAGATGAAATAGTCGAAGTCGGCGGCGCGTGCGGCACCGCTGGTGTCGATCGCCGCCATGCCGACAAAGGCGCCCGTGAAGGAGCCATGCTCGCCACGACCGCCTTCGTCAGAGATGACGCTGGCATCGAGCAAAGGGCCAATGGGCAACCATCGATCCCCGATGCTGTATAGGAATTGCAGGGATGCTTGGTCGATCTCAGCGGCCAATCTGACAGGCGCATTGCCGGGAAGCGCAACCGGCGCATCCAGGGGGAATGAAAGTCGAGCATCCGGCCAGTCACCGGGGCAGGACATGATCGTCAGGATGCGGCCGAGCTTCGCGTCGTGCGTTACCGCCAGGAAATGCAGTTTGTGTCGGTTATAGTAGTGGATCAGGCCTGCGGCTTGCTGAAAAGTCTCGGGCGCGAAGTCCAGTTCCGTCTCAACGCGCAGCGACCAATGCTGCTGGCGACGCGCAACCAGTGCCTGCTCGAAGAAACTGCCGAGCGATTCCCTTCCATGAAGACGCAGGAAACCCGCACGCTGCTTGAGCGAAAAAATGCGCTCGGGAAACGGCGTCCTCAGCCACTGGAAATCGAGCGGCAGTTCAGGCGTGTCGAAATCGTACCGCACCGCTTCGTCATCGGGTTCGAACTTGGCGCCGCGCGGCGCAGGGACCTCGACGTCAGGCACAAGCCCGCCTTGAGATAGCCGCAGCCACCCAGCGTCGGTCCAGACGACTTTCTGAATCGCCGTTTCCCTGCCGAGCGGCGAACGCCGCGTGCCCGGCAGCGGCCGCGAGCAGAGATGCGTGTGGTAGAATTCGCCCTCCGGGGTCTCGACGACCTGGCCATGGCCGGCGCGCTGCAATGATGCCTCTGGAGTGTCCTTCGATGTGATCAGATGCGTTTCCGGATCGAGTTCGTACGGGCCATGGATCGACCGTGATCGCGCCATCGTTACCGCATGGCCATAGCCGGTGCCGCCTTCGGCCGTGGTCAGGTAATACCAGCCATTGCGCTTGAAAAGATGCGGCCCCTCGACCAGCCCGTGCTGGCTTCCGGTGAAGATGTTCTTCACCGGACCGACGAGCTTGCCATCCCCTGCATCATATTCCTGCAGCAGGATACCCGCGAAAGATGGATGTTTCGGCTGGCCGCCGACGCCTCTTGAGACATGGTTCCAAAGCATGTTCAGGAACCACTTCTTTCCATCGTCATCATGAAACAGAGAAGGGTCGAAACCCGATGAGTTGACGTATACCGGATCGGACCACGGGCCCCCGATCGCCGGCGCTGTGACGACATAATTGTGCGTGTCCTTGAAGCTTCCGTCGAGCCGCTTCACGTCGGTGTAGACGAGCCAGAACAACCCGTCAGCGTAGGATAGGCACGGTGCCCAGATACCGCCTGAATCAGGATTACCGCGCATGTCCAGCTGGCTGGCGCGGTCAAGCGGGCGTTTCACCATGCGCCAGTTCACCAGATCACTGGAATGGTGAAGCTGGACGCCCGGATACCATTCAAACGTCGAGGTCGCGATGTAGTAGTCGCTCCCGACCCTGCAGATTGACGGGTCGGGATTGAAGCCTCTCAGGACAGGATTGATGATCGTCACGTGCTGACTCCTCCCAAGGCGCAGACAGTCGGGTCAGTTGCGGGCCGGTCCCTCGCGTTCCGCAGACTTGGCCCAGAGATTGATGTTGGCGTCATTTGCGTGACGGTCGATCTCGGCCAGTTCGGCGTCGCTGAAATCTGGGCTCGCAAGCGCGCCGACGCAATCCTCGACCTGCTCCGGCCGGCTTGCGCCGATCAACGCCGTCGTCACACGGCCACCGCGCAGCACCCAGGCAAGCGCCATCTGCGCCAGCGTCTGGCCGCGCTTCTCGGCGATTGTGTTGAGGGCGCGGATATTTGCCAGAGTCGCCTCGTTGAGGAAATTCTCCTTCAGCGACTTGCCCTGTGTCGCGCGGCTGCCTTCCGGAATCCCGCTGAGATATTTCGACGTCAGCATGCCTTGCGCAAGTGGGGAAAAGACGATCGAGCCTATTCCAAGATCTTCCAGCGTATCGAGAAGCCCGTCCTCCTCGACCCAGCGGTTGAGCATCGAGTAGCTCGGCTGGTGAATGATGAACGGTGTACCCAGCGATCGCAAAATGTCGGTGGCTTCGCGGGTACGCTGCGAATTGTAAGACGAGATGCCAACATAAAGGGCCTTGCCGGCGCGCACCGCGCTGTCCAGCGCACCCATCGTCTCCTCAAGCGGCGTATCTGCGTCGTAGCGATGCGAATAGAAGATATCGACATAGTCGAGGCCCATCCGCTTCAGGCTCTGGTCGAGGCTCGACAGCAGGTATTTGCGGCTACCCCATTCGCCATAGGGTCCCGGCCACATGCCGTAGCCGGCCTTGCTCGAGATGACCATCTCGTCGCGGTACCCTGCGAAGTCGCTGCGCAGTATCTCCCCGAACGCTTCTTCGGCCGAGCCGGGGGGTGGGCCATAATTGTTCGCAAGGTCGAAATGGGTGATGCCAAGGTCGAAAGCCTTCTGGCAGATGGCGCGCTTCGTCGCATGCGGCGTGTCGCCGCCGAAATTATGCCAGAGACCAAGCGAAATCGCCGGCAGCTTGAGGCCCGACTGGCCGCAGCGATTGTACTTCATCGTCTCGTAGCGATTATCGGCAGGTTGCCAGGTCATGCTTATTCCTCAATGTTTTTTCTGACGGCAGGGCTCAGTCGGCAGCGCCGCTGCCCCATGGCCCGTGATGCGCGCCTTGGCCGTCGATACGTTCAAATCCGTGTGCGCCGAAAAAGTCGCGCTGTGCCTGGATCAAATTGGAGGTGCCTCGCCCGAGCCGGTAGCTGTCGAAATAAGCAAGCGCTGATGATAATGCCGGCGTCGGCAGGCCAGCCTCCGCAGCCCGCGCGACGATACGCCTGAGTGCCGGGTTGGCCTCCTTCATCATGTCGATGAAGGCCGGCGCCATCAGCAAATTCGAAACCGTCCCGCCGTCGAAGGCCGTTGCAATGGTGTCCAGAAGCTGCGAGCGGATGATACAGCCGGCGCGCCAGATCTTTGCGATAATGGGCAGCGGCAGGTTCCAGCCGAACTCCTTCGAGGCAGCCGACATGACAGCAAAACCCTGCGCATAGGCGGCAATTTTGCCGGCAAACAATGCCAGTTCAAGGTCGGCAAGGACAGCCCCACGATCGCCGGCAATCGGAACGACGCCCATCCCATATGCCTTTTCGGCAGCTAGGCGCTCGTCCTTCAATGACGAGATAACGCGTGCTGCGACCGCCGCCTCTATCGCGGTTGCGGGCACGCCAAGCTGCTGCGCTTCGATCGCCGACCATTTGCCGGTGCCCTTCTGGCCCGCCCGGTCAAGGATCATATCGACCATCGGATTGCCGCTCTTGGGATCAACGGCGGCAAGAACCGTCGCGGTGATCTCGATCAGGTACGAATTCAGGCTGCCCTTGTTCCAGCCATCAAATACGGATGCGATCTCCTTCGGGTTCATGCCGAGACCGTCGCGCAGAACGCCATAGATCTCGGCGATCATCTGCATGTCGGCATATTCGATGCCATTGTGGATCGTCTTGACGAAATGCCCGGCACCGTCGGTGCCGAGCCACGCCACGCAGGGCTCGCCCTCATACTTTGCCGAAATCGCAGTCAGTACTTTCTCGACGCGCTTCCAGGATGCCTCGGTGCCGCCGACCATGATCGAAGGACCGTGGCGCGCGCCCTCCTCGCCACCCGACACACCCATCCCTATGAAGGTCAGGCCCGAACTGTCGAGGTCCTTGAAGCGCCGCATCGTGTCATGAAAATTGGCATTGCCGGCGTCGATGATGATGTCGTTTGCGGAAAGCACATCGCGCAGCAGGGCTATCTGCTCGTCGACCGCCTCGCCTGCCTTCACCATGATGATTACCGGACGCGGCGGCCGTATCGCCGCTGCCAGTTCCTCGATTGTCTCGCAGGGAACGACCATGTCCTGCAGGCTGCCTGCCAGCTGGTGAAAACTGTGCGTTCGCGATGTCGTGCGGTTGAAGACTGCAATGCGATGGCCGTTGTCGGCAATGTTGAGCGCAAGGTTGGAGCCCATGACCCCAAGGCCGATCAATCCGATTTCCGCATCCGCCATTGTTTGTACCAATCCCTTTTTTGTCGTTCCGACAATTGACGCTGGCCTGGAGGCGGACGCGCGGCGATGTTTGACGCGCTCCGGCAGCTTCGTCCACACGCGAGCCGTCCGCGACCTGGCTCGCCGCAGTGCGATCAGCCGGTTCCGCGCTTGCGCCCGTAAAGTTCCAGCCTGTGATGAACGATATCATAGCCGAGCGCGTGGGCGATCTCGTTCTGCAACTGCTCGATGCGGTCTGACTTGAATTCGATCACGTCGCCCGATTCGATGTCGATCAGGTGATCGTGATGATCGCCTGAAGCATGTTCAAACCGAGAAGGACCGCCCTCGAAGGCGTGCCGGTGTATAGCGCCCATGTCGCCAAGAAGCTTCATGGTCCTGTAGACGGTGGACAGAGAAATCGAACTGTCGATCGCCACCGCTCGCCGAAAGATCTCCAGCGCGTCTGGATGGTCCTCGGTCTCTGACAGGATCCCCAGGATAATGCGCCTGGGGCGTGTGATTCTGACGCCGCGCCGACGCAGTTCCTTCTCGTAATCCAGCCTGCGGGTCGCTTGACGCTTCATCGGTTGATTATGCGCCAGATGACAGTCAGTTGCAAAGAATAGTGCGCGGCAAACGGGAGAAAATCAGCCGCCGCTGATGGCGGTCAGCACAAAGACTTCACATCCCGGCGTGAGGCGTTTTTCGAGTCCCGCACGCTCACCGTCAACGAAGATGTTGATGTGCCGGCGCACCGCAGGCGTCGAATCGCAGAGCCGGTCGCGCATGCCTGGCCAACGGCGGTCGAGCTGAGCAACCATTTCACTCACCGTCGATGCGGGTATGTCGAGACGACGCGGCGCGCCAGGAAAGAGATCGACCAGGACGCCAGGCAGCCGCACGACAACCGTTTTGTCCTGCCCATGCTCCGTCGCCGAAACAGGATCAGACATCGACTACCAGCGTCTCGACCGCGGAGATCGCCGGAAGGTGTTCGGCTATCGTCGTCCAGGTCTCACCCTCGTCGGCGCTGGCAAACAGCGCGCCGCCACCAGTACCAAAATAGACGCCCGCCGGCTCCAGCCGGTCCGTCGCCATGGCCTGGCGCAGCACGCCAAAATAGGCGTTCTCCTGCGGCAGCCCGGCCCGCATGTCCTGCCAGGTCGTGCCGCCATCGCGGGTGCGCCAGACGGCCGCCTTGGCATCGGGCACATAACGACCCGACGAGTCGCCATTCAACGGCACCAGATAAAGCGTCGAGGGATCGCGCGGGTGCGCCGCAGCCGGGAAGCCGAATGTCGAGGGCAGGCCCGATTCGATGCTCTGCCAGTTCCTACCGCCATCCTCGCTTCGATACATGCCGCAATGGTTCTGCTGGTACATCAGCTCTGGTCGGCCGGGCGCCATCACCAGACAGTGGACGCACTGACCGAACTCTGGGTAGTTCTGGCCTTCCGGCATGAAATCGGCGCGCGTTCCCTTGTTTCGAGGCTCCCAGGTCGCCCCACCGTCGGCAGTGTGGAAAACGCCGGCTGCCGAGATGCCAACCCAGATCTGCTTGTCATCTTGCGGGTGCAACACCAGAGAGTGCAGGATCAGTCCGGCCCCACCGGGATTCCAGTGCGGGCGCGAAGGGTGCTTTTGCAGCCCGTCAATATGCTGCCAGGTCTTTCCCTGGTCGTCGCTCCTGAACAGGCCGGCCGGTTGCACGCCGGCGTAGAGGACGCCATCACGCGCCGCCAGGCTCCACACGGCCTTGATTGGCTCCGCACCTGCCTCATAGGCAAGTCCGTCGCTTGAATGGCTCCAGGTCGCACCGAGATCGTCCGATTTCCAGACGGCAGGACCGAACCATTCATTGCCGCCGCCGCCGTAGATCGTGCCGGTCACCGGGTCGGCCATAACATGGTTCATCGGCCACGTTTCGCAGAACGGCCCGCGCAGCGACCAGTCTTTTCGGCCCTCATCGCTCTCGGCGATAAAGGCGCCCTTCTTGGTGCCGACGAGTACGAGAACCTTGCTTGCCATCTCCACCTCCACGCATGAACGGCAGGCCCGCGATGACGGCCAGAGTCTCGCACGGGCGTGCAAAATCTAGCTCGAAATCCAGCCTCTGTCGATGCAAGGACGGACGGAGCGGCGTTCTGCCGACAGGCCACCCCAGATTTTTTCGAACCCGGTTTGAGCCTCAGGCGGCTCAACCGGGTTGAGCCTCATGCGGCTTGCGCGGTGCTCTGCGTACGAGCGTAGGAGCGACCTTCGGGATCGAAGATATGCAGCGTGTCAGCATCGGCATCGACCTTCATGGTCGCATTGCGCTTCACCTCGGCATTGCCCGGCAGCTTCACCACCAGCGGCTGGTCGGCAATGCCTATGTCGAGATACACCATCTGCACCTCGCCGAGTTGTTCGACATAGTCGACTCTGCCTTCGAACAGCGCTGTATCGCCGGTGGCGACGCGCAGATCCTCCGGGCGAACACCAAAACTGACCTTCGTGCCGGCGGCATCGGCAGGCGTTGCAACCGGCACACTGGTCTTGCGGCCTCCGACCTGCGTGATCACCGTTTCGTCGCCGGCCTTGTCGATGCTCGCCGGAACAATGTTCATGGCCGGCGAGCCGATGAACTGGGCGACAAAAAGATTGCCCGGGTGGTGGTAAAGTTCCATCGGCGTGCCGACCTGCTCGATGCGCCCGTCCTTCAGCACCACGATACGGTCGGCCAGCGTCATCGCCTCGACCTGATCATGCGTGACATAGATCATGGTCGTTGCGGCCATGCTCTCCTTCAGCTTTGCGATCTCGATGCGCGTGGCCACACGCAATGCGGCGTCGAGATTTGACAGCGGCTCATCAAACAGGAAAACCTTGGGGTTGCGCACGATGGCGCGGCCGATGGCGACACGCTGGCGCTGTCCGCCCGACATCGCCTTTGGCAGGCGATCGAGATAGTTGGTAAGCTGCAGGATGTCGGCCGCCTGGCGTACTCGCCGATCAATCTCCGACTTCTCTTCCTTGGCGATCTTCATGCCGAAGGCCATGTTGTCGTATACCGTCATATGCGGGTAAAGGGCATAGGATTGGAACACCATCGCTATGCCGCGCTTCGACGGCGGCACGTCATTGACCACTTCGCCGGCGATCTTGAGTTCACCTGATGTTATCTCCTCCAGCCCCGCTATCGTCCGCAGAAGCGTCGACTTCCCGCAGCCGGATGGACCTACGAAGACGATGAACTCGCCCGATTTGATATCGAGATCGATGCCGTGCAGGATCTTCAGATTGCCATACGACTTCTTGATTTGCCTGAGGCTGAGATCGGCCATGTGGTTTCCTCCCGAAAGACCTTGGTGAGTTCAGTCAACGCGCCCGAACCAGGCTTGGTAACTGTTCAGTCTGATTGTTCTACCCTCGATGCCGCCGGCAAATCCGTGGCCGGACAGCGATTGCACGGCGTCACCTTCGCCGAGAGATATCTCGACCGGCTGATCACCCAGGTTGAAGGCGCAAACGAGCTGTTCGTTGCCCTCGCGCCGCGTGAAGGCGATGGCGTCGCCCTTTGCCGCCAGGAACTCTATGTCCCCCTTGGCAAAGGCCGGATACGCACGGCGGAACTCCAGGAAGCGCCGGTAGTGTTCCAGCACCGAATTCGGATCGCCCTCCTGCCGGTTGACGGCGAGCGGCCTGTGGTCAGCGGCAACCGGCAGCCAGGGCCGGCCCGTCGAAAATCCGGCATTGGTCTCGTCGTCGTTCCAGACCATGGGCGTGCGGCAGCCATCGCGACCCTTGAACTCTGGCCAGAAGCGGATGCCGTATGGATCACGCAGGTCGTCGAAATTGAGGTCGGCCTCGCCGAGCCCGAGCTCTTCGCCCTGATACAGGCAGACGGAGCCGCGCAGCGACATCAAGAGTGCCGAGATGACTTTCAGATACGCCGACCGGTCACTCTCGCCCTGCGCCCAGCGCGAGGCGTGCCGCATCACGTCATGGTTTGAATAGGCCCAGCATGACCAACCGTCGGCGGCCACATTGCCAAACGATTCGAGCACCGCGCGCACGCGTTCGGCACTTAATTTCTCCGGCGCCAGGAAGTCGAAGGAATAGCACATCTGCACCCGATTATCGCCCGCGGTGTAGGCGGCGACAACTTCGAGCCCACGCTGCGCATCACCGACCTCGCCGACTGCGGCAGCGGCCGGATACTCGTCCAGCAGAGCACGGAACCGTTCGAGAAAGGCAACGTTTTCCGGCCGGCTCTTGTCATAGATGTGGTCTTGATAGTTGTAGGGGTTGACCGCCGGCGCGGTCTGGTCGTTACGTTCGGAAACCGGCAGCGCCGGATTGCTCTCCAGGCCCTGGCTGTGGAAATAGAAATTGATGGTGTCGAGCCGGAAGCCGTCGACGCCGCGGTCAAGCCAGAAACGCGTCACCTCAAGGAGAGCATCCTGGACCTCCCGGTTGTGGAAGTTGAGGTCCGGCTGCTCGGCCAGAAAATTGTGCAGATAGTATTGCTGGCGCCGCGTGTCCCACTGCCAGGCCGAGCCGCCGAAGATCGACAGCCAATTGTTGGGCGGGGTGCCGTCCGGACTTGCATCGGCCCACACATACCAGTCGGCTTTCGGGTTTGAACGGCTGGCGCGGCTTTCGGCAAACCAGGGGTGGTCGTCGGCCGTGTGCGACAGAACCTCGTCGATCATGACGCGCAGCCCGAGCCGGTGCGCCTCGACGACCAGTGCGTCGAAATCGTCGAGCGTGCCGAACATCGGGTCGACATCGCAATAGTCCGAGACGTCGTAGCCGAAATCCTTCATCGGCGACTTGAAAAAGGGCGATATCCAGATGGCATCGGCACCAAGGCCCGCAATATATGGCAGACGCTGGATGATGCCGGCTAGATCACCGATGCCATCCCCATTGGAATCCTGGTAGCTGCGCGGATATATCTGATAGATCACCGCCCCCCGCCACCAGTCGCGGTCGACGGCAAGCGCCGGTGCTTGATCTGACGCACGAACAGCCGGCATTATGTTCATCCCCCCTTGACCGAGCCGGCGAGCAGCCCGCGCACGAAGTAGCGCTGCAGCGAGAAGAACACGATTAGCGGCACGATGATGGTGATGAAGGCGGAGGTCGTCAGGATCTCCCAGTCACCGCCGCGAGAGCCGAGCAGGGCGTTGAGTTTGCCGGTCAGCACCAGCTGGTCGGATCCGGAACCGAGGAAGACGATGGCGACCAGCAGGTCGTTCCACACCCAGAGGAACTGGAAGATGGCAAAGGAGGCCAGCACCGGGAACGACAGCGGCAGAACGATCTTGATGAAGATCTCGAAATCGCTGGCGCCGTCGATGCGTGCTGATTCCATCAGTTCGCGCGGCAGGCCGGCCATGTAGCTGCGCAGCAGGTAAATGGCGAAGGGCAGGCCAAAGCCGGTATGCGCCAGCCAGATACCGAGATAGGTCTTCGACGGCACGCCGAAGAACAAGGCGACGCCGTTGTAGAGTTGCAGCAGCGGGATGAGCGCCATCTGCAGTGGCACGACAAGCAGGCCAATGATAACCGCGATGATCAGCGACCGGCCCGGGAAGCGCATCCAGGCCAGCGCGTAAGCGGCGAACGCGGCAATCATGATCGGGATGACGGTAGCCGGCACGGTCACGGTCAGGGAGTTTATGAAGGAACGTCCGATGCCTTCTGAAAACAGCACCGTCTCGTAGTTTTCCGTTGTAAAGCGCGGGGGCGCCGAGGATTCGTAGTAGACGCGCTGGCCGCGCTGGCCCTCCATCTCGACGGGCGAACTCATCAAGAAGGACCCGTCTTCGTTGAGCTGCAGCGCCACACCGTCACCGAGATCGGCGGTGGCGCCGGCTTCGAACTCGGTAGGCGCCGCCGATTTCAGACCGAAGGCCGTGATGTTGCGCTCCTGGCCCTCCTCGAAAATATTGCCTTCAAGAACGAACCTTCCGTCCTTCTCGATTTGCCCGGTGGGTGGCGGCAAACGGCCTGCCTCCGTCTGGCTGGAACTGGAGAAGGCGTTCCACCAGCCTGATGCAATGATTTGGTCCTTGTCGCGTAATGACGATACCAGGATGCCGAGCGTCGGGATCGTCCAGATCGTCACGAAGACCAGCACCGCGATGTGGACTCCGAAGCGGCCGAGGAAGCTTTTGCCTGTGGCGTTGGCCATCTCAGTGCCCCCCCGATTCGCGGTTCGCCTGGCGGATGTTCCAGATCATGATGGGCAACACCGCGATCATGATGATGATGGCGATGGTCGCGCCCCGCCCGAAATCGCCGCCGCCACGGAACATCCAGTCGAACATCAAATTGGCGAGCACCTGGCTGTTCCATTGACCGTTGGTCATCGTCAGAACAATGTCGAACACCTTCAGAACGAGAATGGTGATCGTCGTCCAGACGACCGCGATTGTGCCCCAGATTTGCGGGATCATGATTTTCCAGAAGATCTGGAAGGGATTGGCGCCATCGATAACGGCGGCCTCTATGGTTTCCTCTGGAATGCCGCGCAGTGCCGCTGACAGGATGACCATGGCAAAGCCGGTCTGGATCCAGATCAGGATCGCCATCAGAAAAAAGTTGTTCCAGAAGGGCAGCGATATCCAGACCTGTGGGCTGCCGCCCAGAAACTGCACTATGGCGTTGAGCAAGCCGATTTGCGTCTGTCCGTCGCCCTTGTACTCATAGATGAACTTCCAGATGACGCTGGCGCCAACGAAGGAAATGGCCAGCGGCAGGAAGATCAGGCTCTTGGCAATCGTGCCCCACCAGATCTTGTCGGTCAGCACCGCAACCACCAGCCCGAGGAAGGTGCAGGCGGCCGGCACGACAGCCAGCCATAGAAGATTGTTGAAGATCGAGTTGCGGAATTCGCGGTCGCCGAAGGCCCAGGAATAGTTGGCAAGTCCGACGAAATCCTCGCCGTTGCGGCCGTGGAAGGAGAGCCACAGCGTCTGAACGACGGGATAGATCAGGTAGACGGTGAGGATGATCAGCGCCGGACCGATGAACAGCCAGGGACGGATAAAGCCTTGGCGGCGCAGATTGTCGATCGCCGCCGTGCCGGCAACGCCGCGTGACGGAAACACGATGTCGAGCAGGCGGTTGGCACCCCAGAAATAGGCGACCGCGCCGCCTACCCCGACAATGATGGTGATAATGGCCGACAGAATCTGAGCCGCCATGGCTTCCTCCCCTGTTGCCGGACCTCGCCCGCTGCGTCTGGCGCTAGTAGGACGGGCGGCCTGCCTGTTGGACCCGGGCCAAAGCGGCCCGGATCGTGACGCGGATGAGGTGGCGCTGGTGCGCCCTTACTTGATGGCGTCCCAGCTGGTCTGGACGTTGGCCGCGACATCGGCGGCGGGCTTGCCGCCAACGAGGTCGATCATGCCGGTCCAGAAGGCGCCGGCACCGATCTTGCCGGGCATCAGGTCCGAGCCGTCGAAGCGGAAGGTCGATGCATTGACCAGTATCTCACCCTGCTTCTTCAACGCTTCGTTGGCGTAGGCGTCCTTGTTCGCTGTCTTGAGCGGCGTCAGGAGGCCCGACTGCGCCATCCATATCTCGTGGGCCAGCGGCATCTTCAGGAAGTCGATGAAGGCGCGCGCCGACTTGGAGTCCTTGGTGATGGAGAACAGCGTGCCGCCACCAAGCACCGGATTGCCAAGTTCGGGATGGGAAGCGAATGGCGGCAGATAGAAGAAGTCCGCGTCGACGCCCAGTTCTGTCCCTTCCGGGAAAAAGGACGAAATAAAAGACGCCTGCCGGTGCATGTAGCATTTCGGCGGGATCGAGAAGAGGCCCTTCGGGCTGTCGCGAAAGTCGGTGGCCGCAACAGCTGCTGCACCGCCATCGACATATTTGTCGTTGGTCGCGATGTTGCCGAAGATTTCCAGCGCCTCGACGACCGATGGATCGTTGAACGGGATCTCGTTCTTGGTCCACTTGTCGTATGTCTCGGGCGACTGCGTACGCAGCATGATGTCCTCGACCCAATCGGTTGCTGGCCAGCCGGTGGCACCACCAGAGCCGAGGCCGATACACCATGGCACGCCACCATCGGCGACGATCTGGTCAGCCAGGGCCTGCATCTCTTCCCAGGTCTTGGGAACTTCGTAGCCGGCTTCCTCGAAATTCTCCGGCACGTACCAGACCAGCGATTTCAGATCGGCCTTGTAGGGGAACGCAAAATATTTCTCGTTGCCGTCCTTATCCTTGTAGGTGCCGAGATCGACCCATGACTGGCCAGCGCCGTAATTCTCCTTGACGAATTCTGCGGTCGCGTCATCAAGCGGCGTCAGAAGTCCCTTGGATGCCAGATCCTGGATCAGGCCAGGCTGCGGCAGGACGGCGATGTTGGGCGGGCTGCCGGCTTGCGTGTCGATAACGATCTGCTGCTCGTAATTCTCCGAGGAAGAATATTTCAGATCGACGCCCGTGGCCTCGATGAAATACTCCAGCACCGAACGGACCAGCGCCTCGTCCTCGCCGCGCCAGGGACCGAAGATGGAAAGTGTTTCGCCCTTTAGATCGACCTTCTTGAGATCTTCGTAGTTGGACCAGGTGAATTTGGAATCCTCGCCCGGCTTGAACTTGAGTTCGGCCGAAGCGGGTGTGCAAAGGGCAAGCGTGGAAAGCGCGGCGCCCAGCAATAGGCTCTTGTTCATGATGTTCCTCCCTATAGTTCGCAAGACATGGCGCGGAACCTCCATTCCGGCCTGCCGACGTGCTTCGAGTGTGACCCAGGATCAAACCAATCGCAACCGTCTGACTGTGGGTTCCAAAGCGCTTTGGCTTGCCTTATCTCGCCATCAAATCGCCAATGAGTCAAGCGAGATGTACTTGTACCCCGTTGGCAGCGCGCCACTTGTTGCGCCGCACTCGCATTTTGCGGCGCTGCAATAGCTGTTTTTGCTTCACAATAACTGTTTTGCCGCTAAAATTGAACATGATGCGGACCTGTTGCCCGGGGGGACGGAAGCAACCATGATTCAAAGCGCTTTGAGCGTGCGGGGTGTGCTTTGAACCTCAAGCAGCTTTCTGACATGCTCGCCTTGTCCCAAACCACAGTCAGCCGTGCCCTGAACGGCTATCCCGAAGTCAGCGATGAAACCCGCCGGCGCGTGACCGACGCAGCCAAACGTCATGGTTACCGACCGAACCCCAGCGCAAGGCGCCTGGCAACCGGCAAGGCCGGGATGATCGGCTATGTGCTGCCGACGGGAGCCGCGGTCGACATCGATCCCCATTTCGTGGAGTTTCTCTCCGGCCTTGGCGATTATGCGCGCGGCCACGATCTCGATCTGGTGTTGAGCCCGGCCGACGCCAATGACGAGGAGACCACCTATCGGCGCATCGTTGCCAACAAGCAGGTCGACGCCGTCTATGTCTCCTCTCCCTGTCCTGCTGATCGCCGCATATCCCTGCTCAACCGACTTGGCATCCCGTTCATCGTGCACGGGCGGAGCGAAGGGCTCGACTTCGAATACGCCTATACCGACATCGACAATGAGGCCGCCTTCAATGACGCGGCGCGCCTGCTGATCCAGCTCGGCCACAACCGGGTCGCTCTGATCAATGGGGACATCCGCCAGACTTTTGCGCTGTTTCGCGAGCGCGGCACGCGGCGTGCCTTGTCCGATAGCGGACTTGCACTGCCGCCGGCGTTGATCCGCTGCTCTCCAATGACCGAGGAAAATGGTTATCGCGCAGCGCGAAGCCTCCTCGAAGGAGAGACACCCCCCACCGCCATCATCTGCTCGTCCCTGATCATGTCGCTCGGCGTCGTGCGCGCCATCCGTGACCTTGGACTTGCGGTACCGGATGACGTTTCTCTGATAGCCCATGACGATGTCTTCCCGTGGCTCAGACCGGAGAATTTTTCGGTGCCCCTCACAACCACGCGCTCGTCTATCAGGCTTGCCGGCCAGCGCATCGCAGAACGACTGGCAGCGCGCATTTCCGGTCTGGAAAGTGGCTTCGAGGGTGAAGTGTGGCCGGTCGATCTGGTCGTCCGGGCGTCGATCGGGAGCGCGGCCTAGAGTGTCTACTTGACCGATTCGGCCGCGCCCGCATCGAGCAGTCCGAATCCGTAATCGGCATCACGGCCTGTCTCGCCCAGATCCTTGGCCGTCGCCGACAGTGCCTGCTCAATCCAGTCGGCCGAACGGTCGGGTTGATTGTGGATCAGATTGGCGATCGCGCCCGAGACGATCGCCGCCGCGAACGAAGTCCCCGTGACAAGGTCCTGGCCGCCGCCAACCGGTGCCATCACGTTGACGCCTGGTGCCGAAACGAAAACATAAGGCCCGCGGTTGGCCTGCTGCATCAACTCGTCCTTGTCGTCGGTTGCCGTCACAGCGATGACGCTGTCATAGGCAGCCGGATAGCCATAAGGAGCTTTGGGGCCATTGTTGCCGGCGGCTGCGACCAGCACCATGTCGCGCCCGCGCGCCGCATTGCAGGCCGCTTCTAGAAATGCGTTGTTGGGGCCCACGAAACTCATATTGATGATGCGCGCCTCGTGCGCTGCCGCCCAGTCGAGACCTTTGAGGATCGCGAAGGTGGTCGCGTTGGCGTTCGCGCCATCGGGATCGAAGGCGCGGATGGCGAGAATCTGCGCCTCGGGCGCCGCGCCCACCAACTTGCCGCGCGCTGCGATCAGGCCGGCAATGGCGGTGCCGTGCTTGTGCGGCTTGGCGGGCGGCGATTTGTCGTCCGCAATCGCGTCGAAGCTGTC
>JBBSOT010000009.1:0-35568 GCA_038259455.1 Hyphomicrobiales bacterium
ATGCCGGCGAAATCGCCGCACGACTGCGCCCGGATGCGCGCATCGTCATCATCGGCGGCGGGTTCATCGGGCTTGAACTGGCTGCGGCTGCACGCCTGCGCGGATCGGCTGTGACGGTGTTGGAGACGCAGTCACGGCTGCTCGCGCGCGCGGTTCCTGCCGGCATCGCCGACATCGTGCACGCGGAGCACGAGCACCAGGGTGTTCGGGTGGTTCTGAACGCCGGCATTCTCGAACTCGCAGAACGCGGCGGTTCTGCCGTGCTTCACGTCGATCGTCCAGGGAGCATCACAAGCGCAAACCCGACTGAGATCGAAGCCGACACAATCATCGTCGGCATCGGTGCGATGCCAAACGTCGAACTTGCCGAAGCGGCAGGCCTGGCGGTGGACAACGGCATCTGCGTCGACGAGTGCCTGAGGACTGCAGACCAGGCGATCCTTGCTGCCGGCGACTGCTGTTCCTTCCCGCTGGAAATCTATGGCGGGCGGCGCGTACGGCTGGAAGCCTGGCGCAATGCGCAGGAACAGGGAGCCCTGGCCGCCAGGAACATGCTGGGCGCCGATAAAACTCAGGCCGCAGTGCCCTGGTTCTGGTCGGATCAGTACGGCCTGTCCTTACAGATCGCCGGACTGCCCGACGAAGGCGAGACAGTCGTTCGGCGCGACCTTGGCGAAGGCGCCTTCATCCTCTTCCATCTAGCCGCAGACGGACGGCTGGTCGCGGCGAGCGGCATCGGTCCCGGTAATGCCGTCGCCCGCGACGTCAGGCTTGCCGAGATGCTGATCGCGCGCCGCGCCGCGCCGGCCGCCGACCAGCTTGCCGCCACCGAAACGAAACTGAAATCACTGCTTGCCGCCTGAGGGGAACCATCCATGGCCAGATCCAGACCGACCGTTCACGACCTTCGCGCGATGAAGGGCAAGCGCCAGCTGACAATGCTTCGCGTGATGACGCTGGAAGAAGCCGAGGCCGCCGAGCGCGCCGGCATCGACATCGTGTCGATCCCGCCGGAGCTTCTGCTCGACCCGCGCTACCGCGATGCCGCACCCAGCCTGTTTTCCATGCCGGGGGAGAATTTCTTCGAGATCGGCACGGACGACGATTTCGTTCGCTGGGCGTTCAAGATGTACAAAGCCAGCGCTGACGCGGTCTATTGCAGCGCCAGCTATGCCACCATCAAGCGCATGGCAGATGAAGCCATTCCGGTAATCGGCCATGTCGGCCTGATTCCGTCGCGCCGCACCTGGACGGGCGGCTGGAAGGCCGTCGGCAAGACGGCCGAGAGCGCGATGGAAATCATGGAGGCGGTCCGCCATCTGGAAGCCGCTGGCGCCTTCGGCGCGGAGATCGAAGTCGTTCCCGTCGAAGTGGCGCAAGCGATCTCCAGCCGCACCTCGCTGCTGATGCTCTCGATGGGCGCCGGCACGGGCTGTGACGCGCAGTATCTGTTTGCCGAGGACGTGCTCGGCACCAATCGCGGCCACATGCCGCGCCATTCCAAGGTTTACCGCAATTTCGCCGCTGAGATGGATCGCCTCCAGCAGGAGCGCGTGGCGGCGTTCAAGGAATTCGTCGCCGATGTCGAGAGCCTGGCCTATCCGGAAGAGCGCCACATCGTACGCATGGATCCGGCCGAGCTGCAGAAATTCATGCAGAAGCTTCCGGACTAACCAAGCAACGAAAAACGCGCGGACATCCAGGCGCCGCCCGCTTCGTTCGATTCGACAGCGGCGGCTACAAATTTCACGCCCCTGGCGCCATCGACGACATCGGGCACATTGAGGGCACGTGAGGCATCGACATTCGTCCCCGCGCGGTGCGCGCGGATGATGTCGGCGGCGTCGCGGTAAAGATTGGCGAATGCCTCGATGTAGCCTTCCGGGTGCGCCGCCGGCATTCGCGACACGCGCCGGCTCTGCTCGGTAGCACCATGGCCGCCGCGCATGATGGTACGCGTGTCCTCGCCATAGGGAGAGAAGCGCAATTCCTCCGGCCGCAATCCGGACCATTCAAGCCCTCCCTTGTCGCCATAGATGCGCACGGAGAGATCATTGTAATGGCCGGGCGAGGTCTGGCTTGCCACGATGGTACCACGCGCACCGCCGGTCCAGCGCACCAGCACGTGCGCATTGTCGTCAAGGCGCCTGCCCGGAACAGCCGTGAAGAGGTCGGCCGACACCTGTTCAGCCTCGCATCCTGAGACGAAACTCGCGAGATTGAAGGCGTGCACGCCGATGTCGGCAAGCACCGCCGACTGCCCGGCGCGTGCCGGGTCGGTGCGCCACTCGGCCTGTTTTTGACCTTCCGCGTCGATAGGCAGCGTCAGCCAGTCCTGGATATAGGCCGCATGAACGGAGACGATGCGCCCGAGGTCGCCGGCGGCCACCATCTCGCGCGCCTGCCTGACCATGGCGTATCCGGTATTGTTGAGCGTGACGATGAACCGCCGCTTGCGCGCCTGCGCCAGGGCCACCAGTGCCTCGGCATCGGCCAGCGTCGTCGAGAGCGGCTTGTCGCAGATGACGTCTATCCCGGCATTGAGGAAGGCAGTCGCGATCGGCGCATGCAGATGGTTTGGCGTCACGATGATCACGGCTTCGATGCCATCGGGCCGTGCGGCTTCGGCCGTCGCCATCTCCCGGTAGTCGGCATAGCTGCGATCAGGCGCGATGCCGATTTCGGCGGCCGACAAGGCCGCATTCTCCGGCTCGGACGACAGGGCGCCGGCGACCAGAACGATCTGGTCATCGAGGCGCATCGCCAGTCTGTGCACAGCGCCGATAAAAGCGTTGCGGCCGCCCCCAACCATGCCTGTCCGCAGGCGATTGCGCGTTCCCGTTTCCGTCGTCGCATAGACCATGATTGTCCCTGTCTTCCCGTCAAATCCGCATTGCCGCCGCGGCCAAACTATAGGACGCCTGCCGCGCATTTCGAACATTATTTCCAATTTTCATTTTGTAAAACACAGATGTCGGAATAGCCTGCCGCTATATCGCGACCGAAAGGCCGCACGCGGGAGGAGGTTCGGATGAGTTGCAAGGCGGCGCGCGATCTCGCACCCGAACCGAGGGCATGAACGCAGGCGGCAAAGTTCCGGCCGGAACCGGCCGCACGGAAGCGGCGCCCGGCAAGAAGGCCCGCTCGCTTGCCGCGCTCGGCTACACGAAGCCGCGAACCTACGAAGAACTGCGCGCGGTCCTGTCATCGGGCACGGTGCATTTCCCCAAGCGTCTTCGCCAGGTCGCCATCTTCCTCTGGCAGCATCCGGGCGACGTCGCGCTCAGCACCATCGTCCAGGTTGCCGAACAGGCCGGCGTGCAACCTTCCACTCTCGTGCGCTTTGCCAAGATCTTCGGCTATGCGGGCTTCTCCGATTTGCAGGAATTGTTCAAGGATCACGTCAAGGGATCCCTGCCGGAGGGAGCAGCCCGTGAGGGGCCCGGCAACGACGCCGCCGAAACCGGTGAACACGGCCATTTTCTGACCGGCATGGTCGGAGCCTCCCGCGCATCGCTTGCCCGGCTCGACGGCGATTTCGACTTCGGCGGCTTCGACACGATGGTCGAGCAGCTGGCGGCAGCCGAACTGATCTATGTGGTCGGCAGCAAGCGGGCGTTTCCTGTCGCCACCTACATCTCGCTGACCCTGTCTCAGCAGGGCGTGCGTAACGTGCTCGTCGACAATGTCGGCTCCAATGCCTTCGACCAGGTCGCCTGCATCGGCAAGCGCGACGCCGTGCTCGCCATCTCGTTCAGTCCCTATAATTCGATCACGCCCGACCTTGTAGCGGTCGCCAGTCAACGCCAGGCAAGAATCGTCACCATTACCGACAGCACGTTCAGTCCGCTGGTAGAACTCTCCGACACCTGGCTGGAAGTCGTCGAGTCGGACTTTGCCGGCTTCCGCTCCCTTGCCGCATCGCTGGCCGTCGGCATGGCGCTGGTGCACGGCGTGGCCGTGCGCAGATCCGAATGAAAATCTGCGAGCCGATTGACTAACCGGAATGAACATTCCATATTCTAAAAAATAGAAACTTTGTTCTGGGAGGACGGGTGGAAACCAAGTTCGACGGCAAGGTCGTCCTGGTGACAGGGTCGACGCAGGGCATCGGTCGCGCAATTGCCGACACGCTTGCCCGTTCCAGTGCCGGCGGCTTGCTGGTTACCGGTCGCGATTCCGCGCGCGGCAACAGCGTTGCATCCGAATTGTCTCAACTGGGTACCCCGACCGAATTCGTCGCCGCCGACCTGGCAGACGCAGATACACCGGCGAATCTGGTGCAGGAGTGCATCTCGCGCTTCGGTCGAATTGACGGGCTGGTCAACGCGGCCGGCCTGACCGACCGCGCCTCGTTTCTCGATGCCGACATGGAAAGCTGGGACACGCTTTTCGCCGTCAATGCGCGCGCACCGTTCTTTCTCATGCAAGCAGCAATTTCGGCGATGCGCGAGCGCGGCGAAGGCGGTTCCATTGTCAATATTTTGTCGATCAACGCCCATTGCGGGACGCCCGAGCTTGCCGTCTATTCGGCCACCAAGGGGGCGCTTGCCACACTCACCCGCAACGCGGCGAATGCCCACCGCTTCGACCGCATACGCGTCAACGGCATCAATGTCGGTTGGACCGACACACCGGCCGAACGGATCATGCAGGCCGAAACGCTCGGGCTCGGGCCGGGCTGGATCGACGCGGCGAACGCGTCCTCGCCTTTCGGCCGCCTGCTTTCCGCACAAGACATCGCCAACCTCGCCGTTTTCCTGCTGTCGGATGCCTCCGGTCCGATGACCGGCGCCCTGATCGACCAGGAACAATGGGTCGTGGGGGCCAACCGGTGAGCCTTGCCGTCATATCGCCGCAAAGGCTGGGCCCGACGATGCTGGCCCGCCTGCGAGCCGACGTAGAGAGACCATCCTATGACAGGGCAAAGCTGGCGCCGGGCATGGCCCACATCGGCGTCGGCGCCTTCCATCGCTGTCACCAGGCGGAATATACCGACGACCTGCTGTCCCGCCGCTTCGATCGCTGGGGCGTGATCGGCATCAATATCCGCCCTCCGCTGCTGTCGCATACACTCGGCAGCCAGGCCGGTCTCTACACGCGCCTCATCCGCGACGGCAGGCGTGTCGAGGCGCGCATCATCGGCAGCATAGTCGACGTCGTGGACAGCCAGGAAAGTGCGGAACCGGCGCTTGGCGTGCTCGCGTCCGCCGACATCGACGTGGTCACGCTGACCGTGACCGAAAAGGGCTATTGCCACCACCCGTCGAGCGGCGAACTGGATCATGGACACCCGGACATCGTCCATGACCTCGCCAGCCCGAAATCGCCGCGCAGCGTGCCGGGCATTTTGCTGCGGGCGCTCGAACAGCGCATGGAAACGCACGGTCGTCCGGTGACACTGCTCAGTTGCGACAACATTCCGGCCAACGGTGTCGTCCTGGCCAATGTGGTGAAGGCCCTGGCGGAACAGCGCGGCAACGGCCTCCCCGACTGGATCGCGGCCAACGTTGCCTTTCCATCCGCCATGGTCGACCGCATCGCGCCTGCAACCGAACCGGCCGACCTCGAGACGGTGGAGCAGCGGTTCGGCTATCGAGACACTGCCGTGGTCGTCGGTGAACCGTTCCGCCAATGGGTCATCGAGAGGAATTTTGCAGGCCGCTTCCCGCAATGGGACCTGGTCGGCGCCAGCATCGTCGATGACGTCACGCCCTACGAACATCTCAAGATGCGGGTCCTCAATGGCGCCCAGACGACGCTGTGCTACCTCGGCGTTCTGGCCGGTCTTGAGCATACGTCAGATGCGGTTGCCGATCCGCTGCTTGCCGAATTTGTCCGGCGCATGCTCCTCGAGGAGACGCTGCCGACACTGACACCAGTGCCCGGCATTTCGTCCGAGACCTATGTCGAGCAAAGTCTCTTACGGTTGACCAACAGGGCGATCCGTCACCGCAATCATCAGGTCGCCACGGATGGCTCGCAAAAGATCGTGCAGCGGCTTCTCAATCCGGTCCGCGACAGGTTGCGGACCGACGGCAGCATCGCGCTCCTCTCGGTTTCCGTTGCAGGCTGGATGACCTACCTGATCCGTTCGTCGGCCCGTTTCGGCAAGAGCTGGACAGTGTCTGACCCCTATGCCGACAGGATCGCCCGGCTTGCCGATACAATCGGCGGGGACATCGGGGAATTGACCGCTGGCATCCTTGCCATCGATACCATATTCGATCGCGACCTGGCCGAGAACAGCGTCTTTCGCGTAGCTGTTACGGAAGCAGTCGAAGGTCTGTTGTCGGTCGACCCGATGAATTTCGTCAGACGCATTTGCAGCCGAACGCCGCAAGGTTGACACGGCAGAAGGAGGAAATGAGGACATGAAGCTAGGACTGCTCACGGCACCATTTGCGGACACATCGTTGGGCGAGGTTGCGGACTGGGCCAGTGCAGCGGAGTTCCAGGCACTTGAAATCGCCTGCTGGCCGAAAGCCTCCGGCGCGACCCGGCGCTATGCCGGCACCAGCCATATCGATGCCGAAGGCACGTCCGCCTCTCAAGCCAGGGAGATCGCCGCCTCACTGGCCGAAAAGGGCTTGGAGGTTTCCGCTCTCGGCTTCTACCCCAATCCCCTGCATCCCGATGCTGCGCACCGACGGGACGTGATCGATCATCTCAAGAAGGTCATCCTCCTGGCTTCGCGCATGGGTGTCGGCGTGGTCAACACGTTCTGCGGCGGTGATGCCTCGAAGACGGTCGATGCGAACTGGGAAGATGCAACGAAAGTCTGGCCCGAGTTGATCGCGCACGCGCGCGATAGCGGCGTCAAGCTCGCCTTCGAAAACTGCCCGATGATCTTCAGCAATGACGAATGGCCGGGCGGCCACAACATCGCCTATTCACCACGGATCTGGCGCCGCATCCTCGAAGCCTGGGGCGGCGATGTCGGAATGAATTTCGACCCGTCGCACCTGGTCCTGCAAATGATCGACCAGGCACGGTTCATCCGCGAGTTTGGCGCGCACATGTTGCATGTTCACGCCAAGGACCTGATGATCGACCGCGACGGCCTCTACGAGCGCGGCATCCTGTCGGCCGGCATGGGCTGGCAGGTACCGCGCATGCCAGGGCTGGGCGAAGTCGACTGGAATGTGTTTTTTTCGGGCCTCTATCGGGCCGGATATGACGGGCCTGTCATCATCGAGCATGAAGACAGGCAGTTTGAAGGGAGCGACGAAAAGATAAAGCGGGGATTCTTGCTCGCCCGCGACGTTCTGCGCCCCTTCGTCAAGTGACGGCGGAAGCGAGAAACGTAACTGGTTCAAAACATCACTCGGAGGAAAATGACTATGCGTAATTCAAGATATCTCGCAATGCTGCTTGGCGGCGCTGCACTCCTGGCCTCGGCTGTCTCTTCGCAGGCGCAAGGCCCTTATACGATCGGCGTTTCCAACACCGTCCAGGGCAATGGCTGGCGTGAGGAGATGATCTGCGCCATCAAGGCGCAGGCGCTTGCTTCGGGCCAGGTGGACAAGCTGAACATAGCCCACCGCAACACCGATGCGGCCGGGCAGCTCGAAGACCTGCGCAACCTGATCAGCGCGGGCGTCGACGCCATCGTCGTCAACCCGGCCGATCCGGCCGGCATCAAATCCGCTCTCGAGGAGGCCACAAAGGCCGGCATCGTCGTCGTGGCGGTCGACCAGACCGTTACCGAGCCGACTGCCTACATCATCTCCAACAACCAGGAAGAATACGCCTATCTCGGCGCCAAGTGGCTGTTCGAGACCATGGGCGGCAAGGGGTCTGTCGTCTACATGCGTGGCGCGGCCGGTGCTTCCGCCGATAGCGATCGCGACACGGGCTTCAAGAAGGCTCTTGCCGAATTCCCGGACGTGACGGTGGCGCACGAAGTGTTCACCGGCTGGCAGCAGGACCAGGCCAAGCAGCAGATTCTGGACTTCATTTCCAGCGGCCTGCCCTTCGACGGCATCTGGACCTCAGGCATCGACAATGTGATCGTCGATGCGCTGGTTGAATCGCAGTCACCGCTGGTACCGGTCGTCGGCGCCGACAATGCAGGTTTCGTCGGCCAACTCACCTCGGTCGAGGGTCTGAAGGGCGCTGCGGTCACCAATCCCGGCTCCATCGGCGGCGCAGGCGTTACGCTGGCCCTGCAGATCCTGGACGGCAAGAAGCCAGCCGAGCAGACCGTTCTGGTCGACCCGCAGATCTGGTCCAACACCACCGACGAAGGCATGGCGCAGTTGAAGGCCGCCGCCGATCCGTCGCTCAGCCCGGAATGGCCGGTCAGCATCTCGATTCCCGAGTGGACCACCTACACGAAGGAACAGATCGTGGCCTGCAAGGGCCCCGGCGAGTAACCGGTTCCGATAGCCAAAAGCGAAAGGGCGGCGGCCAAAAAGCCTCCGCCCTTTCTTTCAACGCTTGTAGTGAATAGCATCTTCAAATGACAACCAGCCTGCTCCTCGATGCAACCGGCGTTGCAAAAAGCTACGGTTCCGTCGCCGCGTTGCGCAACGCGTCTCTGTCGGTGCTGCCAGGTGAAGTCCATGCGCTGATGGGCGCTAACGGCGCAGGCAAGTCGACGCTCGTCAAAATTCTCACCGGCGCGGTCCCGTCCGACGCCGGAACCATTCTCATCCGCGGTCAGTCGCACAAGATCCATTCGCCGGCACAGGCTCGTTCAGCCGGCCTTGTCTCTGTCTATCAGGAGCCGGCGCTCATACCCGACCTCGATGTGGCCTCGAACCTTCGCTTGACCCGGACCCCGGTGGAACCGTTTCGCGAGTGGGTCCGCGAGCTTGGCGTTGCGGACCTGGACATGGGTGAAACCGCGCGCAACATTCCGCTCGCGATCCAGCGCGTGCTCGATCTGGCACGAGCCCTCGCCATCGAGCCGGACGTCCTGTTGCTCGACGAGATGACCGCTGCTCTGCCAGCCGATCTCGCAGAAAAGGTGCTCGACGTCGTGCGCCGCCAGACCAGCACCGGAAGATCGATAATCTTCATCTCGCACCGCTTTCTCGAGATTTCGGCGCTATGCGATCGCGCCACCGTGCTGCGGGACGGCGAGACTGTCGGCGTGGTTGATATCGTTCCTGGCGTCGAAGAAAAGATCGTCGAACTCATGCTGGGTGAGCGGATGGAGAAGGCGCACGCCGCCGCTCACCACGACGACGGCGAAACCCGGAACGGGTCGACACCGCGCCTCGGCGTGCGCAATCTCAGGGTCGGCGCCAAGCTTCAGGATGTATCGTTCGACCTGCACAATGGCCAGGTGCTTGGCGTGGTCGCACTCGAAGGACAGGGACAGGACCAGCTCTTCGGGGCCCTTTCGGGATCCATCCGCCCGTCGGGCGGCGTCATCGAGGTCGACGGCCGGCCCGTCGAGTTCGCCCACCCGTCCGACGCCATCAAGGCGGGCATTGCATATGTTCCCGGGGACCGGTCGGAAGCCTTGTTGAAGCAGCAATCCGTACAGCACAACATCGCCCTTCCCTTCAGTGCCAAAGCGCGGAACTGGGGACCGATAGACATGCGCAAGGAGCGCAGCACTATCGGCAACGCGATAGAGCGGCTGCAAATCGACACGCGGGCACAACGCGAGGTACAGCGACTTTCCGGCGGCAACCAGCAGAAAGTGACGATTGCAAGGTGGATAGCGGCGGACGCCAGGACGATCCTGTGCTTCGACCCGACACGCGGTATCGACGTGCGGACCAAAAAGGAGATCTACCAATTGCTTCGCGAACTCGCAGGGCAGGACAAGTCGGTGTTGTTCTACACCTCCGAGCTCGAGGAAGTGCAACTCGTCTGTGACAGCGCCGTCGTGATCTTCGCCGGGCGGGTCGTCGATGTCATCCCGGCCGCCATCGCCGACGAAGCGACGCTGACCCGGGCCTCTTACGGCCTGCCACGAGAGGCCAAGCCGGTTCCTGATTCCGCAACCAGGGCCGACGGCCGGCTGGGTGCGCAATGACCAGGCTTCTCCGCGGCAGGGGTTGGGTAACCGGCCTGTTCGTGATGCTGGCCCTGCTCCTGGTGTTCACCAGGCTGATCCAGCCGAGCTACGGCGCCAGCGACTTCGGCTCACTGGTTCGTGCGGTACTGCCTTTTGCCTTTGCTGTCGCCGCCCAGTCAGTGGTTGTCATTGCAGGTGGCATAGACCTGTCGGTCGCTTCGATGATGGCGCTGACAAGCGTCATCGCGGCTTCCATGATGGACGGCGCAAGTGAGGAATATGCCCTGCTGGTCGTGCCCTTCGTTCTGCTCGTCGGCGTCGCGCTGGGTGCACTGAACGGCTTGCTCATCGTCGTTACCCGCGTTCCCGACATCGTCGTCACGCTTGCGATGCTCTTCGTGCTGCAGGGAGCGGCCCTTCTGGTGCTTGGCGCGCCGGGCGGATCGGCTGCCGAGTGGCTCAAGGAATTGATCGTCGGCACGGTTTCGGTCCCGGGCATTCCGACGGCGGTGACCGACTGGATACCGAAGGGGCTCATCGTGCTTCTGGTCTGTCTGGGGATCGTCTGGATGCCCCTGCGGCGCTCATGGCTCGGCCTTTCTATCTACGCCATCGGCAGTGATCCGCTTGCCGCCTTTCGGAGCGGCGTACCGGTCGCGCGGACCAGGGTGATAGCCTATGCGATTGCCGGACTGTTCGGCGCCATGGGCGGGTTGACCCTGACCATGAGCACCGGCATCGGCGCACCGATCCCGGGTCCCTATCTGCTTGCCAGCGTCGCCTCCGTGGTGCTGGGCGGCGTCGTGCTGGGGGGAGGCCAGGGAGGTTTGGTCGGCCCTATCGTAGCGGTTTTCCTGTTGCGTCTCGTGCGAACGGATCTGACGCTTCTTGCCATTGATCCCAATGTCGCAGCCATCGTCGAGGGCACGATCATGGTGGTCGTGGTCATGCTCGGCGCCTTCCTTGCCATGAAAGGACGTGCGAAATGAGCATCAGCGCAACCTCGACGCCTCCTGTCTCGGTCGCGCGTCGTATCAAACGGTTCATGGGCGACCAGCCTCTCGTGCCGTTGCTGATCCTGCTCGCCATCCTGGTGATCGTCCTGCAGATACTGCGCCCCGGCATCATCAACGAGCGGTGGATCGCCAACACCATAAAGTTCGCGATACCGCTGGCCCTGCTGGCCGGTTGCCAGACCATGACCATGCTTACCGGTGGCATCGATCTCTCCGTCGGTACCGTCGCAACGATGAGCGCGTTCATCATGGCGACCCAGGTGATCAACCACGACCCGGCCGTGGCAATCATGATCTGCATGGTTCCTGCCGTCCTGATCGGCCTGGCAAACGGCATTGGCGTTGGCGTCTTCAGGGTTCACCCGCTGATCATGACGCTGGGCACCAGCCTGATCGGCATCGGCTGCCTGCAGGTCTACCAGCGAACCGTGATCGCCACCGGCACCAAGGTTCCCGAATTCCTTGGCTGGCTGGGCACCGGCCTCAGCTATGGCGTTCCCAATGCTCTGCTGTTCTTTATTCCAGTCGCGGCCCTGATCCTGTTCACGTTGCGCCGCACCGGATTCGGCAGGCTGCTTTATGCCGTCGGCGACAACGAAAGGGCAGCGCGCCTGTCGGGTGTCGTCTACTGGAAGGTCATCACGACGCTCTACGTGATCTCGAGTGTGCTCGCCGGTTTTGTCGGACTGCTCTATGTCGGGTTGATCAAGGCGCCTTCGCTGTCCCTGGTCGAGCCGCTGGTGCTGCCATCGGTCGCCGCTGCTGTCATCGGTGGAACATCCATATTCGGCGGCCGGGGCGGCTATACAGGCACGATCCTCGGCGCACTCATCCTCACGGTACTCACCACGCTGTTAACGGTGCTACAGATGCCGGAGGGCGCGCGCCGCATGCTGTTCGGGTTGATCATCCTGCTGGTTACAGCCGCCTATCTGCGCATCATCGAGGATAGCTAACCCTAGAATTGACCGTCGATGATCGACAATGGCAATGGTCAAAACAACAGCGCGATAGCCGGCCTCCCTCAGGTGACCACCGGCCGTATATGGCTCGCATCGAGAGCTGATAGCGCATGAACAGCCGCACGCCCTGAAATAACGCCAGCGCATGCCCGAACACGTCCGAATTGACTTGCAGTGTGGTGCCTCTTGTCTTGGAGCGCCCATCTGTGCGTTCATGGCAATAGAAGCATTCCGGGTGGCAAGCTGAAGCCAATCGGCCGGCCAAGATCAGGTATTCGATGAACAAGCGACTGGTTCAGTTGGCGAAATTGATCGCAGCGTCCATTGCAATCATCATCGTCACCGTGTTTGCGGTTCGCGTCTACGACTCGCTTACAGGGCCAGCGCTCGAGCCATGGCATACATTCGTGCCGGAGGAACTCAGTGTCGCGGAAACCGATGCTGCCGACTGGGCAGGCTATCTGGCGGCCGAGGACGCCATCTTCAGATCGCTCAAGGTCGACGTCACCGACGAATTGACACCACCTGAGCAGGTGCCTGCCAACCGCTATTTCGAGGGCAGTGCGATCTATCCTGAAAAGTTCGCAACCAACTGGAACCGCTCCTACGTGTTGGCGCCGGCTGGCGTTCCGACCGGTGCTGTCGTACTTCTGCACGGCCTTACGGACAGTCCCTACAGCATGCGTCACTTCGCCGAGCATTACCGTGAGAGGGGGTTTCTGGCGGTTGTTCCCAGAATGCCGGCGCATGGAACGGTGCCGGCCGGCCTGACGGATGTGAAATGGGAAGAATGGATGGCTGTAGCGCGGCTTGCCGTGCGCGAAGCGATCCAGAAGGCGGGACCATTCGTGCCTTTGCACATCGTCGGTTATTCGAACGGCGGTGCGCTGGCGCTCAAATACTCGCTCGACACATTTGACGATCAGGCCCTGCCCAAACCCGACAGGCTCGTCCTGATTTCGCCGATGATCGGCGTCAGCGCCTATGCCCGTTTCGCAGGGCTTGCCGGCCTGCCAGCCATATTCCCGGCATTCGTCAAGGCATCATGGCTTTCGATCCTGCCGGAATACAACCCCTTCAAGTACAACTCCTTTCCGGTGAACGGAGCCCGTCAATCATACGAGTTGACCATGGCCCTGCAGCGCCAGATCAACAACGCCGCGCGAAGCGGCAGGATCGCGGAACTGCCGCAAATCCTGACATTCCAGTCCGTTGTCGACGCGACCGTCAATGTGCGCGCGCTTGTCGATGTGCTCTACGCACAGCTACCGGCAAACGGCAGCGAACTCGTGTTGTTCGATATCAACCGGGCAGCCGAGTACGGACCGTTGCTGCGCGCCGGGGCAGAAGCCCTGCTGGCGCAGATCACTCCCACCGCAATGCGCAACTACAGACTGACAAAGATCTCGAACGTCAGCCCGGCAACATCGGAAGTTGCCGAATACGCCATTGAGCCGGGTGAGACCACGGCGCAGTCGCGCGCGCTAAGGCTCTATTATCCCGAGTATGCCTATTCGATGTCGCATCTGTCGCTGCCATTTCCGGTCAAGGATTCCCTCTATGGCGAGAACCCGAGCCCCGATGAAAATTTCGGCATTCATCTGGGCGAACTCGCGTGGCACGGCGAAGAGAATGTTCTGGTCATTTCCCCTGGAACACTGCTTCGCATCACGTCGAACCCCTTCTTCCCCTATCTTCTGGATCGCATCGACGCGACGATCGACAGCTTTGCGCGGACAGGATCCTAGAGCGCTTCTGATCAAGCCCTCCTGGTTTGAGCGAGCGCCTCCTGGCGCTGCTTGACGTTGCCAGGCTTGCGTTCCGACTTGCTGCCTTCCGGCGCGCGCTCGACAACTTTTCTGTAGAGATGCCAGGTCGCGTGTCCAAGCACCGGAAGCGCCACAGCAAGGCCAGCGAAGAGCGGCAGCGATCCTGCGATGAGCAGCACGGCGACGATCAGGCCCCAGGCGGCCATCGGGATGGGATTTGCGAGGACGGCGCGCATCGAAGTATGGATCGCCTCGTAAGCACCGACATCGCGATCGAGCAGCAGAGGAAAAGCGATCACCGTCGTGCACAGCACGATCGCCGCAAAGACAAAGCCGATCGCATGGCCAAGCACGATTAGCGGAATGCCGCGTCCGGTTGCAAATATCTCGTCGAAAAATCCCGACAGCGAGGACGGCGGCACGCTACCGAACAGGTACTCGTAGAAAGCCTGCGCAGCGAAAAGCCATGCCACGAAGATGATGACGAGCATGAGACCGACCGCCGCGATCGATGGCAGGGCGGGAGAGTCCTTAACCCCGAAAGCGTGCGACCACGACGTGTCGAGGCCGGCTTCTCGACGACGGCTGATTTCGTAGAGGCCAATCGCAGCGAAGGGCCCAATCAGCGCGAAGCCCGACACAAGCGGAAAGAGCAGCGGCAAGGCGCTGTTGTTGCCTGATGTCCATGCCGCAAGCATGACCCCGATGACCGGATAGATCATGACCAGGAAGACGACGTGCGACGGCTTGACCATGAAATCTGCAAAGCCGCGCTTGATGACGTCGCCGAGATCCGACAGTTTAATTTTGCGTATGTTGACAGGGTCCAGCCTTTCGCTGGCGCCTGCGATGACGTGAAAGCCTGACATATACCATTCCTCCTGGTCGAGGTCCGGATTCAGTCGCGGTTCAAGGTGCGGGAGCCGAGCGTGACGGGTCACGCAACACCGCGACCTGCACCAAGTATACGATAACGTAACGCAGCAGATTGTTACAGGAGATTCGTCAGTGAACCCGATCACTCAAATCTGATCTGCAGTTTATGGAACCAATACTGATGGTTCCTTTGAAAAGCGTCAGGCGGGGAACCGAAGCGTGAAAACCAACGGTTCACGGCATCTGCAGGATGAGGGCATCGGCACCGGCAGCGTGCCCGATTGCGAAATTTCGCATATCGGTTATTGCGGACTGCGGAGTGCCGATCAGCAGTCCCGACCGCCAACCAAGGAGCATGACCGATGGCCGCGCGCCCGCTTTTGACACCACTTGTCCACGCGCTGCCCGCGACGGTGCCGTTTGTTGGACCCGAGGCGCAGGAGCGCGACCGCAACAGACCCTTCAGGGCACGCATCGGCGCAAACGAGAGCAGTTTCGGCCCGGCACCTTCGGTCATCGCTGCCATGGCCGCAGCTGCACGCGACATGTGGATGTATGGCGATCCCGACAATTTCGAGCTCAAAGAGGCGCTTGCGGCGCATTTTGGGATCGGTCGGCGAAATGTCGTGGTCGGCGAAGGCATTGACGGGCTGCTGAACCTGGTGGTCCGCATGTTCGTGGCGTCGGGAGACGCGGTTATCACCTCGCTCGGCGCCTACCCGACCTTCAACTTTCATGTCGCCGGCTTTGGTGGTCGGCTGGTGACCGTTCCCTACGACAACGACCGCGAGAGCCTGGACGGATTGCTTGCCGCTGCCATTCGCGAAAAGGCGCCGCTGGTCTACCTGTCCAATCCGGACAATCCCATGGGCACATGGTGGGAGGCCGAAGAGATCACGCGGTTCATCGAGGCGCTGCCCGAGACGACGATGCTGGTGCTCGACGAGGCCTATGGCGAAACGGGGCCGGACTCGGCCATGCCGCCGCTCGACGTGTCGCGTCCCAATGTGGTGCGCATGCGCACCTTTTCCAAAGCCTACGGGCTGGCTGGCATACGCTGCGGCTATGCGATCGGCGAAGAACAGGTGATCGCCGACTTTGAGAAAATCCGCAACCACTATGGCGTCAACAGCATGGCTCTGGTGGCTGGCATGGCAGCGCTGGCCGACCAGGACTATCTGCAGCAGATCCGGTCGAAGGTTGCGGCGGGACGACAGCGCATTGCCGGAATTGCGCGCGACAACGGCCTCGGGCCCATAGAGTCTGCGACCAATTTCGTTACCATCGACTGCGGTGCAGACGGCGATTTTGCGCTGAAGATCATGCAGAACCTCCTGGACCGCGACGTGTTCATCCGCAAGCCGATGGTGCCGGTGCTCAACCGCTGCATCCGCGTCAGCGTCGGCCGCGACGAGGAACTTGACATCTTCGCAAAGGAACTGCCTGAGGCAATCAGCGCAGCACGCGCCGGCCAAGACGGCAGGCCCTGACCTGTCCAGAACCGGCGTGCACCGACCTCGAAGGCGTCGCCAATGACGCGTTGCCAAACACTCCGCGGGCGAAACGGCCGGGAACGAATCGTTTAATCGCCCGTTCGCCTCCCATGAGGGGAACGAAGAAATCCGTTTCGCTGATTGTCATCGGCGTCGCACTTGTCATCGGCATCGTTGCTACGCCGCACGTGCTGCTGCTCATCTTCGCGGGCGTGCTGGTGGCAGTGTTCCTGCGTTCGGGAGGCGGGTGGATCGCCGCCAAGAGCGGCCTGCCCTACCACGCGGGTGTTGGAATTTTCCTCTGTCTTATCGTCCTCACATTTGCCGGGGCCTTCACGGCTTTCGCGCCGGCTGTCACCGAGCAGGCAAATGAGCTCTACGACCAGTTGCCCTCCGCCGCCAACGGGCTGCGGGAATGGATCGAAAGCTTCGCCTGGGGCGATGAATTGATGAGACGGCTGACGCCTGGCGGCCTCTGGTCGTCCGGCAGCGATGCTGCAACGATGGCGGTGACATCGACATTCGGCGCCCTCGGCAACATGGTGATCATCCTCTTCATTGGCATCTACGGTGCGCTCGACCCCGGCATCTACCGCAAGGGCGCTCTGGCGCTGCTCGCACCCTCGATCAGGCCTCGCGGAGAGGAAATCCTCGATCATGCAGCAGCCACGCTGTCCAGCTGGCTCGGCGCCAAGCTGATTTCGATGGCAATCGTCGGCATTCTGACCGCCGCCGGCCTATGGCTAATCGGCATCCCCCTGGCCTTCCTGCTCGGGCTGATTGCAGCGCTTCTCGCCTTCATTCCCAATATCGGCCCGGTGATTGCCGCAGTGCCGGCGCTGCTGCTTGCCTTCGCCCAAGGCCCGACCACGATGCTGCTGGTGGGGCTCGTCTATCTGGTCGTACAGACGCTTGAAAGCTACGTCATCACCCCGGTCATACAGCAGCGCAATGTGGCACTGCCGCCGGCCCTGATCATCGCCGTGCAGGTTCTGTTCGGCGTCCTGTTCGGCCTCGCTGGCCTCGCGCTCGCAACACCGCTCGCAGCCCTTGGGCTGATGCTGGTTCGGGAGCTTTATGTCGGCGACTATCTCCGCGCGGACGACAAAGGAACGGGCATGTCGAAGACCGATGAATAGGGTCGTAGGCTGCGTCAATTCATTTTCTCTTGAATGAATTGAACGTTCGTTTTATTCTACGCCGAAAGCGAGGGCCATATGGCGCGGACGGCAGGCTCGGACGGCGGGAAGACGGAAGCGGCGATTCGCGAAGCAGCGGTCAGCCTGCTAGCCAGCCATGGCTACGAAGCGATGTCGATGCGCCAGCTTGCCGCCAAGGTCGGCGTCCAAGCGGCAGCACTCTACCGCTACTTTCCGACCAAGCAGGACCTTCTGTTCACGCTGCTCAATGAGCACATGCAGACGCTGATCGCCGAATGGGAGGCTGTCCGCCCACGTGAAGCTAAGCCGGCAGCGCAGCTCGCTGCATTCGTCGACAACCACATCCGCTTCCATGTGGCGCGGCGGCACTCGACCCATGTCTCCAACATGGAACTGCGCAGCCTGTCGCACGAAAGGCTGAGCCACATGCTCCGCCTGCGCAGCCGCTACGAGAAGGAACTGCGCAAGATCCTGCGCGACGGCGCGGAAGACGGCAGTTTCATCATGGAGGACATCGGCCTGACCGCCATGGCGATCATCCAGATGATCACCGGCGTCATCGTCTGGTTCCGGCCGAATGAACGTCTGTCGGTCGACGAAGTCGCGAAGAGCTATCTGGCCATGACAATGCGCCTGGCCGGCGCAACAGCCCGGGAGGCGGTGCATGTACCTGAAGACGCTTGATTTCGGACAGGGCGAGGACATCGATGCCCTTCGCGACACGGTTCGCCGCTTTGCGCAGGAGCGCATTGCCCCGCAAGCGGCCGAGATAGACCGCTCGAACGAGTTCCCCGCCCCGCTTTGGAAGGAAATGGGCGATCTCGGCCTGCTCGGCATCACCGCCGATCCGGATTTCGGAGGCTCCGGCATGGGGTATCTCGGCCATGTCGTTGCGATGGAGGAGATTTCGCGGGCATCCGCTTCGGTCGGGCTTTCCTACGGCGCGCATTCCAACCTCTGCGTCAACCAGATCAACCGGTGGGCGACGCCGGCCCAGAAGCAAAAATACCTGCCGCCGCTCTGCACCGGCGACCATGTCGGCGCGCTCGCCATGTCGGAATCCGGCTCCGGCTCGGATGTCGTGTCGCTGCGCCTGCGCGCCGAAAAACGCAACGACCGCTACGTGCTGAACGGCACCAAGATGTGGATCACCAACGGGCCGGATGCCGACACGATGGTGGTCTACGCCAAGACAGATCCCGAGGCGCGCTCACGCGGCATCACCGCCTTCATTGTCGAGAAGACCATGGCCGGATTCTCCGTCGCGCAAAAGCTCGACAAGCTCGGCATGCGCGGCTCCAACACCGGCGAACTGGTGTTCGACAACGTCGAGGTACCGTTCGAAAACGTGCTGCATGAGGAGGGACGCGGCGTCGAGGTGCTGATGTCGGGGCTCGACTATGAGCGGACGGTGCTGGCCGGCGGTCCGCTCGGCATCATGGCCGCCTGCCTCGACGCCGTCGTGCCCTATGTGCATGAGCGCAAGCAGTTCGGCCAGGCGATCGGCGAGTTCCAGTTGGTGCAGGGCAAGCTCGCCGACATGTATTCCACGATGAGCGCGGCGCGCGCCTATGTCTACGCCGTTGCAGCAGCTTGCGACCGCGATCAGGGCGCGCGCAAGGATGCTGCCGGCTGCATTCTGTTCGCCGCCGAAAAGGCAACGCTGATGGCGCTCGACGCTATCCAGCTGCTCGGCGGCAATGGCTATATCAACGACTATGCGACCGGGCGGCTGCTGCGCGACGCCAAGCTCTACGAGATCGGCGCGGGGACCAGCGAGATCAGGCGCTGGCTGATCGGGCGGGAGATCATGGGGGAAAAGTAGCGGCAATCGGACCCGTGTAAACAGAGCGGTCAAAATTGAAGATCGTGTCATTTTTTGCAACATTGGCACACCTCACATTTTCTGCCATATTTTCCCGATCCAAGAGTGCCACGAATGACAAAAGGTTTTTCAGAGGATACCTTGCCGCTTCAATCACCGGACGACGCGGCGCCGTCGACCGTCCGTGTTCAGCTTCGGATCGGAGACGGCGGCCGCGTCGTCATCCCGGCGGACATGCGCGCGGCGATGGGCGTCAAGCCGGGAGACACGCTGATCGCGCGGGTCATCGACGGCGAACTTTCGCTCATGTCGCAATCCGCCGCCGTGCGCCGTGCCCAGCGACTCGTGCGTCGTTTCGTGCCCGAGGGCGTCTCGCTTGTGGATGAACTCCTCGCCGAGCGACGCGCCGAGGCAATCCGGGAGACGCGGGACTGATGCGCTACATTCTTGACGCCTCCGCCGTGCTTGCGGTGCTGAACGGTGAGCCCGGCGCTGATTTCGTCAACGACCGCCTGCCCGAGTCGGCTCTCTGCGTGGTCAACGCGGTGGAAGTCGGAAGCCGGTTGGTCGATGCGGGAATGACGCCAGCGGCTGCGCGCGAGGCAATCAACCTGCTTGGCCTGCAGACGATCTCCTTCGACGCCGGTCTTGCGGATCTTGCCATCGATCTGCGCCCGCGCACCGCTGCCGCCGGCCTATCTCTGGGCGACCGGGCCTGCCTTGGCACCGCCATTCGCCACAATGCCACGGCACTCACCTCAGACAGGGCATGGTCCAGGGTCGATCCCGGCTGCGCCGTTGAGCAGATCAGGTAGTCGCCGTGCCCCCCATCCAGTCGCAGATCTCCCCCGCTTCCGACGCTTTCCGCGCCAATGCCGAAAAGATGCGGGCGCTGGTTGCCGACATCGAAGGCAAGGCTGCCACCGTCGAGCAGGGAGGCTCGGAGGAGTCACGTACCCGCCACGTCTCACGCGGCAAACTCCTGCCGCGCCAGCGGCTCGCGCAACTGATCGACGCCGGCTCGCCCTTCCTCGAGATCGGCCAGTTTGCCGCCTGGGACCTCTACGGCGGCGATATCACTTCGGCCGGCATGATTGCCGGCATCGGCCGGGTCGAGGGCACGCAGGTGATGATCGTCGTCAACGACGCCACGGTGAAAGGTGGCACCTATTATCCGCTGACCGTGAAGAAGCATCTGCGGGCGCAGGAGATCGCGCTGCAAAACAATCTGCCCTGCATCTATCTCGTCGATTCCGGCGGCGCCAACCTGCCCAACCAGGACGAGGTGTTTCCCGACCGCGACCATTTCGGCCGCATCTTCTTCAACCAGGCGACGATGTCGGCGGCCGGCATACCGCAGATCGCCTGTGTCATGGGATCGTGCACGGCAGGCGGCGCCTATGTGCCGGCGATGGCCGACGAGTCCATCATGGTGCGCAACCAGGCGACGATCTTTCTCGGCGGCCCACCGCTGGTCAAGGCCGCCACCGGCGAGGACGTGACGGCCGAGGAACTGGGCGGCGCCGACGTGCACACGCGGCTGTCGGGCGTTGCCGACCACCTTGCCGAGGACGACGATCACGCGCTGGCGATCGTGCGGCGCATCGTCAGAAATCTGAATCGCCACAAGCCATTAGGTCCCGTTCGCCAGAAAGTGATTCCGCCGCTTCATGCAGCGGACGAGATCTACGGCATCGTGCCGGCCGACACGCGTCAGCCCTACGATGTGCGCGATATCATCGCGCGCATTGTCGACGGTTCCGAGTTCGACGAGTTCAAGCAGAACTACGGGATGACGCTGGTCACCGGATTTGCCCATCTCTACGGCATGCCGGTAGGCATCATCGCCAACAATGGCGTGCTGTTTTCCGAAAGTGCGCTGAAGGGGGCGCACTTCATCGAGCTCTGTTGTCAGCGGAAGATCCCGCTGGTGTTCTTGCAGAACATCACCGGCTTCATGGTCGGCAAGAAATATGAAGCCGGCGGCATTGCGCGCGATGGCGCGAAG
Source organism: Hyphomicrobiales bacterium (assembly GCA_038259455.1). Classification (GTDB taxonomy): domain Bacteria; phylum Pseudomonadota; class Alphaproteobacteria; order Rhizobiales; family Rhizobiaceae; genus CAMYMG01. The sequence continues at coordinate 21,089 of JBBSOT010000009.1, forward strand.
CTGGTCACAGCGGTGGCCACCGCCGCCGTGCCGAAGGTAACGATGATCCTCGGCGGCTCGTTCGGCGCCGGAAATTACGGCATGTGTGGGCGCGCCTACTCGCCGCGCTTCCTGTGGATGTGGCCGAACGCGCGCATCTCGGTGATGGGCGGCGAACAGGCGGCAACGGTTCTTGCCATGGTCAAGCGCGAGGGTATCGAGCGCAGGGGCGGCACCTGGAGCGCCAAGGAGGAGGCCGACTTCCGCGCGCCGATCCTGGAAAAATATGAGCGCGAGGGCCATCCGCTCTATTCGTCAGCGCGGCTCTGGGACGACGGCATCATCGACCCGGCGAAGTCGCGCGAGGTTCTGGCGCTGTCACTCTCGGCCGCGCTCAATGCGCCGATCCCCGAGACGAAATTCGGCGTGTTCCGGATGTAGTCGTTCAGCGCTGGGCGGAACAAAGTCCTAGCGGGGATGCCGCCGGACTGCGCCGCATCTTCGCCGCTATACGGCTGTCATCCCTTGGCCCGGTTCTGGGGCTCATCCGGCGGCATCGTCTTTGTCAACCGCAACCAGGTCCGTATGACCAAATCCCTTGCTGTAATCGAGGACCGAAATAACCGTCGGGCTGACCCGGAACAGTTTGGTCTGGTTCTGAAACAGTTCAAGGGTGTCCATCAACTGTGGAAACCGGTCGAGCATCAGCTTGCCGACGATCGCCTCTTCCTGCGCCGAAGTCACCTCCCCGGCAATTCCCGCCATCGACACGCCCTCGATGTGCTGCCAGTCTGCATAGGGCGTCGTAACCGTTATCGAGACACGCGGGTCGCTTTCAATGTTCACGGCCTTCTGGGCTTCTCTGCCCGTACCGAAATAGATCTGCAGGCCGTCATGCACGAATGAAACGACTGTCGCCTGCGGTGCGCCATCCGGCCTGACGGTGGCGATCGTCATGTCTGGGCAGCGCTCAAGAATGGTCACGATCTTGGCACGCAAAGCACTGTCCATGGGATACCTCCTGCAACCATCCTGCCGGACCGGGAGATTTGTGGCCTTGCGATGGATCAAATGAAAGTCCTGTCGCGTGACGGGGCGCTGGTCGCCCATGCCTGCGGACAAGTGTTGCGAGGTCCTACCGTCAGCACATTCTTTTGGGGCACTTGCCCACCGGCTTCGGGTCGTGCCAGACATTCGCCTCGGAGCCAGACGCACATGATCCTCATCGGCCAGTATGATTCGTCCTTCGTGCGCCGTGTCGGCATCGCGCTCACGCTCTATGGCAAGGCATTCGAACACCTGCCGTGGTCGGTGTTTTCAGACAAGGAGAAGATCCGGCCTTATAACCCGTTGATGCGCGTGCCGGTGCTGGTCCTTGATGACGAGGACGTGCTTGTCGATTGTCATCTGATCCTTGACCATCTCGATCGGGAGGCGCCAGCGGAACGTTCGCTTTGGCCCTCGGCCGAGCCTGACAGGCATCGCGCGCTGAAAGTATCTGGCCTGGCCAGCGGGTTGGCCGACAAGGCCGTCAGCCTTTTCTACGAGCAGCAGCTTCACACGGAGGTGTCGGCGCTTTGGGTCGAGCGATGCCGATCGCAGATTGCGGGGGCACTTGCGATGCTGGAAGAAGACCGCGCCACCCGGCAAAGCATCCACTGGTTCGGTGACGCCATCGGCAACGCCGACATCGCTGTCGCCTGTAGCATCCGGCACCTCACGGACTCGTTTCCTGACTTTGTTGCCATGCAGGACTATCCCGCGCTCTTCGCCCATTGCGAGCGTCTCGAGCCGATGCCGGTTTTCAAGGATATCAGCCAGGCCTTCATCCCGCCAACCTGATCCCTTCGATTCGGTATTCGCGGCCAGCGTTGAATCCTCAGCGACAGCCGGGAAAACGGTCCGTTTTCGAAAGGCGCAAGACCGTTTCTTCGGCTCGAAAGACCTGAAAATGCACGGATTGGCGCTCACTTCGGGAACGATCGCGCATTTTCATGGAACCTAACGGTCGCCGGGGCGTTTCACGCACGTAAATCCAAACAGGGTCGCTCGGCCATCGAGCAGCGGCTGCCGGGCAGTATTTTTGGGCTTCTGGTCCGTCCGGAATGCCAGACCGCTCCAAGACCAGCCGGCCTTGAAAAATATCGGACAAGTCATGTTTCGAACCCTTTTTTCCGCTCTCCTTTTTCTTATCGGCATTCTGATTTTTGCAGGCGGCGGTTGGCTCGCCGTACTCGGCGGCTCCTGGTTCTATATCGTGCTTGGGGCGGCGATCGCTGCGTCGGGCTTGTTGCTGTTCCGGCGACGGCCCGTCGGGCTTGCGCTCTACGGCGTCACCCTGCTTTTCAGTCTGGCCTGGTCGGTCTGGGAAGTTGGCTTCGACTGGTGGGCGCTTTCTGCCCGCGGCAGCCTGCTCATCGTGCTTGGACTGCTGCTCCTGCTGCCGCCCGTCGTCCGCTCATTGCATAGGCCGGACGTGGGTTGGGCACGCTACGGCACAAGCAGCATGGTCCTTGCCGGAGCGATCGCGGTGTCGTTCGTGGTCGGTATATACGCGATGTTCCAGTCGCCGCACGATCTGGCCGGCCAGTTTCCCGAGGATCGCATGGCCGCTACCCAGAGCGTCGAAGCCGACATTCCGGACGGCGAATGGCATGCCTATGGGCGCACGGCGGCAGGGCAGCGCTACTCGCCTCTCGACCAGATCAAGCCCGACAATGTGGGCAATCTGGAAGTCGCCTGGACCTACAAGACCGGCGAGGTGCGCGGCGCGGACGATCCCGGCGAGACTACCTACGAAGTGACGCCCCTCATGATCGACAACAGGCTCTATCTGTGCACGCCTTTTGGCACGGTCATCGCGCTCAACCCTGTGACGGGCGAGGAAATCTGGCGCTTCGATCCGCAACTCCAGCAACCGACCTCGGAAACGACGCAGCACATGACCTGCCGCGGCGTTGCCTATCACGCTGGCACGGCCACGCCTCCGACACGGGAAGATGCTGCCAGCGCAACCGACGCTGGGAGCGGTGCGGCGGGCTACGTGCGGCTGTCTGCTCAAGGTGAAGCCCGGGCTGGCGAAGCAGAAGCGGAGACGGATGCCGCCCAGGCTCCCGCTTCGGAAGACGGCGGCCAGCCGGTCGAGATGCTGGCCCCCGAAGAGCGGCTACAGCGCAGCGTAGCCGAAGTCACGCAGGACGCCGCCGGCGTGCCGCAGACTGTGGTCACCCGTGGCACGCAACGCGATGCGCCCAACCCGCGCGTCAACCGCGAGCCGCCCGAGAACGTGGGCTCAATACCCGAAGTCTGTGCCAATCGCATCTTTTCCTCATCGGCCGACGGTCGCCTGATGGCCATCAGCGCAGAAACGGGTGAATTGTGTCCCGGATTCGGCGGTGTCGACGGCACGATAGACCTCTGGGCCAACATGCCAAACATCACGCCGGGCTCGGCGTATTCGACTTCGCCGCCGATCATCACGGATGAACTCGTCATCGTCGGCGGAACCGTGAACGACAATGTGGCCACGACCTCGCCATCGGGCGTGATCCGCGCCTACGACCTCTATACCGGCGAACTGGTCTGGAACTTCGACAGCAAGAATCCGCAAGCCACCGCACCCATCGCCAACGACGAGACCTACACCGAAAACGCCCCTAACTACTGGAGCGTCGCCAGCTACGACCCGGAACTGGGGCTGCTGTACCTGCCCATGGGCAACGAGTCACCCGACCAGTTCGGCGGCAATCGCTCGGAGGAAGTGGAGCGTTTCTCCTCCTCGATTCTGGCTCTACATGCCGACACGGGCGAGGTCGCCTGGGTCTACCAGACGGTGCACCATGATTTATGGGACATGGACGTGCCGGCTCAGCCCAGTCTCGTCGACCTGACCATCGGCGGCGAAACGGTGCCAGCCCTCGTCGCACCTACCAAGCAGGGCGAAGTCTTTGTTCTGAACCGCGAGACCGGTGTTCCGGTCCTGCCCGTGACAGAAGTACCGGCCCCGACGGGTGCGGTTCAGGGCGACTTCACGGCGCCCACCCAGCCCGTATCGACGATCTCGTTCAATCCGCCGAAGCTGACCGAGAAGGACATGTGGGGCGCGACGCCACTCGATCAGCTGGCCTGCCGCATCGCCTTCCGCCAGCTCGACTACGACGGCCGGTACACGCCACCGACCGAAAACGGAGCGATCGTTTACCCCGGCAATTTCGGCACGTTCAACTGGGGGGCCGTGGCTGTCGATCCCAATCGGCAAGTCATGTTCGCCATGCCGGTCTACCTGGCCTTCACGTCCAGGCAGGTGCCTCGCACGGATGAATATGCGCGGGTCGTCACCAAGGACGGCGAGAGCGTCTTCAACGAGAATTTCGGCGCGCCATACGCCGCGAAAATGGGACCATTCACGTCGCCGATCGGCCTGCCTTGCCAGCAGCCGCCCTGGGGCTATGTGGCCGGCGTCGACCTGACCACGGGCAAGACCGTCTACAAGCATGTCAACGGCACGGTGCGTGACTTGTCGCCAATTCCCCTGCCGTTCGAGATGGGCGTTCCCGGCATTGGCGGGCCAATCATCACCAAGGGTGGCTTGGCTTTCCTGTCCGGTACGCTGGACTATTATGTCCGCGGATACGATCTCGCAACGGGAGCGGAAATCTGGCGTGACCGGCTGCCGGCCGGCGGCCAAGCGACCCCTTCGACCTATCAAGGAGCAGACGGACGCCAGTATCTCGTCGTGGTGGCTGGCGGTCACGGCTCGACGGGCACCGAAGCCGGCGATTCCATCATCGCCTATGCGTTGCCCGATGGCAGTTGAGCCCTGGAGCGCGTGACTGTGCTTTGATAACCGGTCTATAAGACGGCGGAGATGGTTTCTCCGCCGTCTTTGTGTGCGGGAGGATAAATGTTTTCCAAGATCCTGATCGCCAATCGCGGCGAGATCGCCTGCCGGGTGACGCGCACGGCGCGCAAGATGGGCATCGCCACGGTAGCCGTCTACTCTGACGCCGACGCAAAATCCCTGCACGTGGAACTGGCCGACGAAGCCGTGCATATTGGCGGTTCACCGGTCGGTGAAAGCTATTTGCGCGGTGACAAGATTATCGCGGCGGCCAAGGCGACGGGAGCGCAGGCCATCCATCCTGGCTACGGCTTCCTGTCCGAAAACCCCGCTTTCGTTGACGACGTGGTTGCGGCGGGCCTGGTGTTCATCGGACCGTCGGCCGCTTCGATCCGTGCCATGGGCCTCAAGGATGCCGCCAAGCGGCTGATGGAGAAGGCCGGCGTGCCGGTTGTTCCCGGGTACCATGGCGAGGACCAGGGCCTCGTCCTGCTGGCGGGCAAGGCGCGCGAGATCGGCTATCCCGTACTGATCAAGGCGCGCGCCGGTGGCGGCGGCAAGGGCATGCGGCGTGTCGACAATCCGGACGACTTCGCCGAAGCGATGGCATCGGCGCGGCGCGAGGCCAAGGCAGCGTTTGGTGACGATGCGGTGCTGGTCGAAAAGTATGTCGAGAAGCCGCGCCACATAGAAGTGCAGGTGTTCGGCGACAATTTCGGCAATGCGGTGCATCTTTATGAACGTGATTGCTCGGCGCAACGCCGCCACCAGAAGGTGATCGAGGAGGCCCCTGCCCCCGGCATGACGGCCGAGATGCGCAAGGCGATGACCGACGCTGCCGTGAAAGCGGCAAAGGCAATCGCCTATTCAGGCGCCGGCACGGTCGAGTTCATCGCCGATACGTCGGACGGCCTGCGTCCCGACCGCTTCTGGTTCATGGAGATGAACACGCGATTGCAGGTCGAGCATCCGGTGACGGAAATGGTGACCGGGATCGACCTTGTCGAATGGCAACTGCGCGTGTCGGCCGGCGAAAAGCTGCCCAGGGCGCAAGCCGACATAGCGCTTTGCGGGCACGCTTTCGAGGCACGCCTTTATGCAGAAGACCCGGCACGCGATTTCCTGCCGGCAATCGGCACGCTGCATCATCTTGAGTTTCCCAAGGTACTGCCTGCCGACTGCGAGCTACGCATCGAGACCGGTGTGCGGGCCGGCGACGCCGTATCACCCTTCTACGATCCGATGATTGCCAAGCTGGTGGTTCACGGCCCGGACCGCGCAACGGCCCTGGCCGGACTGGTCAACGCGCTTCAATCAACCGAGATCGCCGGTTCTCTCACCAATCAGGCATTCCTTGCAGCCCTGGCGCAAGACACGGACTTTGCCGCTGGAGACGTCGATACCGGGCTGATTGCGCGCAAGCAAAGCGTCCTGACCGCAAGTGCGCCGCCGACTGATCGGACGATTGCCCGTGCGGCTTTGGCGGCAGCCGGCGTCGAAGATGCACCAGTTTCCGATGATCCGTGGTCGAGCCTCGCCGGCTACACGCATTTCCATCCGATAGAGCGGCAGGTCACTTTGCGCTCGGGCGAGAAGGAAATCCTGGCACTGATTTCGGCCGCACCCGGTGGACGCAACATTGTTTCGGTAGACGGCTCCATCGTGCCGATCCGGCGCGGCGAAGAGGAGAATTTGCCCGGGAAAGGGAGCATTCGCACGGCGCGTTTTCCCGGCCACGTCACTGTCTTTGCAGGCGGGGCAACATTCAACTTCGCAATCGACGATCCGTTTTCGCGTGCCGCAGAGACGGCAATCGGCGCGGCAAGCCTGCGGGCGCCAATGCCCGGCCTCGTCAAGATCGTTCGGGTTGCGGTCGGCGACACCGTTCGCAAGGGTGAGGCATTGCTGGTGCTCGAGGCGATGAAGATGGAACATACGATAGCGGCACCGCATGATGGCACGATTGCCGAGATTTCGCCCGAAGGTGCCCAGATCGTCGATGGCACCGTGCTGGTACGCTTCGTCGAAACGGACTGACTGGCGCCGCATTGCGGTTCGAGCCCGCTTGCTCTACCGCTGTGCCGACCCGCACCCGCTCCGGCAGAATCCCCTTGACCGACGTTCAGCTACCGCAACGCCACCGCTTCTACGAGGACATGCTGGCATTGCTGCTTGGCACATTGCTGGCGGCCCTTGGAGTCACGATCTATGCCGAGGCGACGCTGGCCGTCGGTGGCGTCGCCGGCATGTCGCTGCTGCTGCACTATGCGACCGGCTACGGTTTCGGGCCGATCTTCTTCGTCATCAACCTGCCATTCTACGCGCTGGCCATCGGCCGCATGGGCTGGCCCTTCACGTTGCGGACCTTTGCCGCCGTGGCGCTGGTATCGCTGTTTTCGCGGCTGACTCCGATGTGGATCTCCTTCGACAATCTCAATCCGGTCTATGCCGCAGTCGTCGGCGGCGGGCTGATCGGAATGGGATTGCTGATCCTGTTCCGGCACCGGGCCGGGCTTGGCGGAATCAACATCCTGGCCGTCTATCTGCAGGACCGGAATATCATCCGCGCCGGGTACTTCCAGCTTGGCGTGGACCTTGCGATCCTGATCGCGGCCTGTTTTGTCCTGCCACTGGACAAGGTCGCGCTATCGCTGCTCGGCGCTGTCGTCATCAATCTCATTCTGGCGATCAACCACCGTCCCGGCCGCTATATCGGAATGAGCTGACCGCCCTGCCGTTCGACCGTCGGTTTGAAACGGAAAGCCGCGCCGGTTTGTCCCAACCGGTCGCGGCCCCTTATCGTCACCCGTCACAGCCCAGGCGTCCCCACGCCCAAACTCTATACTCGCCTTCACCTGTCATCGACGCGATGTATCGCGTTCTTGTTTTTGGACCAGCCGTCTTGCTGCGGCTTGGGCCTTTTCGCCTGGAGGCCGAAATCAGTGCATGGTCATCCATTCGCGGGCTTCGCGGAGGGCGCGGGCTATGTCGGCCTTGCTCATGGAAGCCGAAAGCTCCGAACGCAGTTCAGCGGCACGAGCAGAGCCCTTGATCGCTGCGATGTTGAACCATTTGTGGGCGGCAACCACGTCGGCATCGCAATCGCGGCCGGTGGCATACATCATGCCCAGTTCGAAAAGAATGTCGGCCTGGGCGCTCGTTCCCATGGTGCCGATGCCCTGCTCAAGCATTTCAAAACGTGCCATTTTCAAGTCCCCTGTTCCTGCTTGGAGAACCGCTTCCGTCTTGTCCCCGGGCTGCTCTTCCGATGCTTCGAAGCATGAACCGCAGGCTTGAATCCGTCGTTAAATGGCGTGCTTAATTTGGTGCGAACAAAGTTCAAACAAGAGGTAAATGTCGGAAATCATTAAGGATAGGAACCGCGGAGCAATGGGGATTCGCAGAAAATCTGATGAAAATGCAGCTGTATAGCGGCAAGGCTTTGATAACCACGCGCAACGGTCGCGAAGCATGGTTCGCTCAAGAATCACGGGCTTTGATGCCGAAATCGGGGCAGACAGAGCGCGCCAGGCGCCCACGATAGATCCACTTTCGCTTCACATCGGTTCGGCATATCCTGTCGCGGCGGCATTCGATCGCGTGGTGACGCCGCGCCGGGAGGACAGAGCTTGTTTCAGACCATTGGAATGGCCGCCGCGATTTCAATCATCTTCACCGGCATGGCCCTGGCCGACCCTATCGAAGGCGACTGGAAGACGGAGAAGGGAGCCACAGCAGGCATTGCCTCGTGTGGCGGCGGCTTCTGTATCGAAATGAAATCCGGTGCCTATACCGGCAAGAAAATCGGCTCCTTCAAAGCCGATGGCGGCAGCGCCTATTCAGGCAAGATCACCGATCCCGCCACCGACAAGACCTATACGGGCAAGGCCACGCTGTCGGGCTCGACTCTGAAAATGAGCGGCTGCGTGCTGGGCGGCCTGTTCTGCCGGTCGCAGAACTGGAAGAAGCTTTAGCTTCATCCACCCGGCGAAGCGGGGGCAGCGCCCCCCGCTTTCAACAATCGTCCAATCGATCCGGAGGAAGGCTAGTCGCGGGAGCGCTGGCCAAACAGGACCTTCTGCGCTTCCTTGTCGTCGGCGAGATTGCGACGGTGTTCCTGACCGACTTCAAGAGCGCGCTCCACGGCTGGACGGGCCATCACCGTGTCGAACCACCGCTTGAGATTGGGGAAATCCTCGATCTCCTGGCCCTGGTTCTTGTAGGGCTTTACCCATCCCACGGCTGCCATGTCTGCGATCGAGTAGTTGCCGGCCAGAAAGTCACGGTCGGCAAGTCGCCTGTTCATGACCCCATAGAGCCGGTTCACCTCATTGGTGTAGCGATCGATGGCGTAGGGCACCTGCTCTGGCGCATATTGCCTGAAATGATGCGCCTGGCCGGCCATCGGTCCAAGGCCGCCCATCTGCCAGAACAGCCACTGGTCTACCTCAACCTTGAGACGTTCGTCGGACGGATAGAACTTTGCGAACTTCCGGCCCAGATACTGCAGGATTGCGCCGGATTCAAAGATCGAGATCGGCTCGCCGCCAGGACCCTCGGGGTCGATGATGGCCGGCATGCGGTTGTTGGGGGCGATTTTCAGGAATGACGGCTCGAATTGCTCGCCCTTGCCGATATTGATGTACTTGACCTCGTAGGGGACGCCCAGTTCCTCAAGCATGATGGTGATCTTCCATCCGTTGGGGGTTGGCCAATAGTAGAGTTCGAGCGGCTTGGTCTGGCCAGTCATCAGTCACGCTCCCGCTATCCTAGTCCTTGCTGCATCGCAGATAGGCGACCAGCGGCAAAGCGCAAGCGATCTGGCGGTGAAGGTCGGTCAATAAAATTGAACCGAACATGAACGGTCGCATCAGTGGCGGTTCAGTCGTCGTGGCTCATTGTTCCCCGCATTGAGGGAGACAACCATGCTTGCACGCCGCTTCACCATCGTCTGTCTGCTGACAACCCTGTTTGGAATGTTCTTCGCCATTTTGGTTGCCGACGCAAGCCGCGGCTCAAAGCCAAGACGCATAGCCGAAGTGGTGCCGTGCCTGACCGACGGAATACGCGCCTGCCAATACGCCAATCACGACTGAACCCTCCAGACACTCTCGAAAGCAAATTCTGATGTCCCGCCCGAAAGTTCAAATCTTCCATAGTCTGCGCCTTCTGCCTCGTGCCCTCCTGGTCGTGCTGGCAGTTGCGGCGCCCGTTATGGCGATCCCCAGCGTTCGGGCAAGCGACGCCACGACAATCGAGGCCCCCACCATGAAAAAGATGGGTGCCGGCCTTGTGCTGATGGTGAGCTTGCAGCGGTCCTAGAATTCGCAGCCTTGGGCAGACGCTTTTGACCACACTGCCCCTCCCGCAGGCCGATTTGAGTCTCTATAGTGGGTCATGGAAAAGCGAATCTACCCAGAACCCATCGAATCCGTCGTCTCACCCGACCACTATGAGCGACGCAGTTTCACCGTAGCCGAAGACGCCATCGAAGAGCTGAAGCAGCTATACGCCCGCAACACCCAGTTCCTGCGTGACTCTTTCGAAGCCCTTGGCAAGGGGGCGGACCCGAGCAAGCGCTACCGCGCCTTCTATCCGGAAGTCGGCGTCACGACGACGTCCTACAGCCAGATCGACTCCCGCCAGGCCTATGGCCACATGCCGACGCCCGGCACATTCGCCACAACGATCACCCAACCCCAGCTGTTTGAAAGCTACTTGCTGGAGCAGCTGCGTCTTATCATGCGCAATCACGGCGTGCCGGTGACGGTCGGCGAATCCTCGACGCCAATCCCGCTGCATTTTGCCTTCCTTGAAGGGACGCACGTCGACGGCTCGATTGCCGACCGCATAAGGCGTCCAATCCGCGATCTGTTCGACGTTCCGGATCTCGACGGCACGGACGACCACATTGCCAACGGCACATTCGAGGCTGTGCTTGGCGAACCCCGCCCACTGGCGCCGTTCACGGCCCAGCGCATCGACTATTCGCTGCACCGGCTTTCGCACTACACGGCGACCAGCCCGCAACATTTCCAGAACTTCGTGCTGTTCACGAACTACCAGTTCTACATCGACGAGTTCTGCGTCTATGCGCGCGAACTGATGTCGAAGGGCGGCGGCGGCTACGAATCCTTTGTCGAGCCCGGTAACATCGTCACCCTGGCCGGTGAGGACAGGAGTGCTGAAGGCCCGGCGACACTGCGTCTGCCGCAGATGCCCACCTATCATCTCACCAAGCCCGGTCATGGCGGCATCACCATGGTCAATATCGGCGTCGGTCCCTCTAATGCCAAGACAATCACTGACCATGTCGCCGTTCTGCGCCCGCATGCCTGGCTGATGCTTGGCCATTGCGCCGGCTTGCGCAACACGCAAGCGCTCGGCGACTACGTGCTGGCCCATGCCTATGTGCGCGAGGACCACGTGCTCGACGACGACCTGCCCGTCTGGGTGCCGATCCCGCCGCTAGCCGAAATTCAGGTCGCGCTCCAGGAGGCAGTGGCGGAGGTGACCGGCCTGTCGGGCTACGAGCTGAAGCGCATCATGCGCACCGGGACGGTCGCAACGATCGACAACCGCAACTGGGAACTGCGCGAACAGCGCGGGCCGGTCCAGCGCCTGTCACAGTCGCGCGCCATTGCCCTCGACATGGAATCGGCCACCATCGCAGCCAATGGCTTCCGCTTCCGGGTGCCCTATGGCACGCTTCTGTGCGTTTCCGACAAACCGTTGCACGGCGAACTGAAGCTGCCCGGCATGGCCACCGACTTCTACAAGCGGCAGGTAGCTCAGCACCTGACGATCGGCATTCGGGCGATGGAGAAGCTGGCGGACATGCCCAAGGATCGTCTGCATTCGCGCAAACTGAGAAGCTTTTCCGAAACCGCCTTCCAATAGGCACGAAACCGCAACGCGCATCTTGAATGAGCCGTATTCGTGCCGGTAAACAGCCTGATGAATCGCAAGTCCGTGCCCGGCCCCGTCAACCTCATCGCGCTTTCGCTCGTCATGCTGTTGTCGCTGCCTCTCGTGGCCGGCTTCTTCGGGAGGGTGCATCCGGCGTTCGATTCATTCGCGCATTTCAGGGTGCATCTGGCCGTCCTTCTGATTGTCTGCGCGCTGCCGATGTTGGTCGGCGCGCTACGGCGTGAAGGACTGGTCGCGATTGCCTTTGGGCTGGCAGCGATCACCAGCGTCACCGGGTCGAGTTTCGTGCCCGGGATGCGCCCGCTTTATGCGACCTTTGCGCCGCGCCCCGACGACGCTCCGGTCTACCGGCTACTGCAGATGAACCTGCGCTTCAACAATCCGGAGCCGGAAAAATTCCTGTCGCTGGTCGGCCGCGTGCGGCCCGACGTCATCACGCTCGACGAAGTTTCCGACATGTGGTCGCAAAAGATCGCACTTCTGTTCCCGACCTATCCGTACCGATTGGTCTGCGAGTTAGGCAACTACGCCGGCGGCGTGGCGATCCTGTCGTTGCGTCCGTTTGCTGAGGGAAGCGAGGGCCGATGCATCGACGGCGGCACGTTCGGGCTCGCCCGTTTCGACTTTGCCGGGCGCAACATTGAGATCGGCGCCCTTCACATGCACTGGCCATGGCCAATGGACCAGGCAGCTCAGCTCGCTGCCCTGGCCGGCGATCTGGCCGGGCTCTCCGACAATGCCCTGATAGCCGGTGATCTCAATGCGGTCCCCTGGAGCGCCACCACAGCGCGCATTGCCGAGGCAGGCGCCTTGCACAGGATCGGGCCTATTGGCGTCACCTGGCTATACCGCAGGTTGCCGGAGTTCCTGCGTTTTGCCGGCCTGCCCATCGACCAGGTTTTCGCCAAGGGCGCGGTACGCGTCCATTCCGCCAAGACCCTTGATGCGGCGGGCTCGGACCATCTGCCGGTTCTTGTCGAATTCTCGGTCGATGCCCCGCCAGGCCCTCCCTCTGAGCCGACCTTGACGATCACCACCGCACTGGCTTCCACTTTCAACTGACTGCGACGGCGCCCGCAATCGGCATCACACGCCACCTGTGCCGACAAGGGCATCGATCAGCCTTTCGACATGACCGCCGTCCCGGTGTTCCTTCAAGTCGAACTGCACCTGCTTGGCCTCGTAGGCGGCATTGACGGTGGCCAGCCGTCGCTTTACCTCGCGGCGCGCCTTGCGGCAGCCGGGATCATTTTGCATCGACACCTGACGCATCGACTTCTCGGCAGCCCTGGCCATCCGGCGGGCCAGATCGCCGTGCACCGTCTCATGCCGCTTCACGCCTGCAAAAAACACACGCCAGCGACGCTTCATATCGGGCGACAAGGTCCGATTGACCTGCGGAAAAGTGTAGGTCACGGCCAGCTTTCCTTCGACAGCCTTGACCCGGCAGGCCCTGCCACGTTGCGACCACTCGACCTGCCATTCGACGGAGTATGCCGTCTGGGCGATGGCACGGGCCAGAAACCCATGCTTGGGTCCATGGCGGTCCATCGCCTTCAGCAAGGCAATGCCGGTCCTGCCGTTGACCTGATAGTATCGGGTCTTCTCCGTCAGCTTCACGGCTGCCGATGCCGGGCTGGCCAGAATGAGGCAGCAACCGACCAACGCAAACACGGTCCAGGCGAGAGGCCGCATCGATCATCTCCGTTTGGCCAAGGACAGCACATCACGAAGCGCGGTTCAATCGGCCGCAACCCGGACCTGTTACATATTCGGGTAGACCGGTCCCTCCCCGCCCTGGGGCGGAACCCAGTTGATGTTCTGATTGGGATCCTTGATATCGCAGGTCTTGCAGTGGACGCAGTTCTGGGCGTTGATGACGAAGGTCACATCCTTGACCGACGGATCGGCCGCCGCGTTGCCCTCGGGGTCGACCCATTCGTAGACGCCGGCCGGGCAATAGCGGACAGAGGGTCCGCCGAACACGTCATGCTCCGACCGCTCCTGCAACCGCATATCCGCCACGTGCAGATGAACAGGCTGGTCTTCCTCGTGATTGGTGTTCGACAGGAACACAGAGGACAGCTTGTCGAAGGTCAGCACCCCATCCGGCTTAGGGTAGACAATCTTCTGGTGCTCCGACGCCGGCTCAAGCGTTGCGTAGTCCGCCTTGCCGTGGCTGAGCGTACCGAACAGCGAGAATCCGAACAGCGTGTTGGTCCACATGTCCAGACCGCCCAGACCGACGCCCAGAATGGTTCCGAAGCGCGACCATAGCGGCTTGACGTTGCGCACCTTCTTCAGATCCTTGCCGATATCGGTGTCGCGCCAGGCTTGCTCATAGCCGGCAAGTTCGTCATTGGCGCGGCCTGCGGCAATCGCCTCTGCGACATGCTCGGCCGCCAGCATCCCCGACAGCACGGCATTGTGCGAACCCTTGATGCGCGGAACGTTGACGAAGCCGGCCGAACAGCCGATCAGCGCGCCGCCCGGGAACGACAGTTTAGGGACCGACTGGAATCCGCCCTCGGTGATGGCGCGGGCACCATAGGAGATGCGCTTGGCGCCCTCGAACGTGCCGCTGATCGCGGGATGGGTCTTGAAGCGCTGGAATTCCTCGAACGGCGACAGCCAGGGATTCTTGTAGTTCAGGTGCAGCACAAATCCGACCGCCACCTGATTGTCCTCGAGGTGGTAAAGGAACGAGCCGCCGCCCGTCTGCATGTCGAGC
>JBBSOT010000010.1:0-35104 GCA_038259455.1 Hyphomicrobiales bacterium
CGCTCGGTTCGTGCACGATGAAGCTGAATGCGGCTGCCGAGATGATGCCGGTGAGCTGGTCCTCCGTGGCCGGTATGCACCCTTTTGCCCCGACAGCGCACTCCGCCGGCTACCAGCGTATGTTTGACGATCTGGAAAGCTGGCTTGCCGAGATCACCGGCTTTGACGCCGTCTCCCTGCAACCTAATGCCGGCAGCCAGGGCGAATATGCGGGGCTGCTCGCCATCCGCGCATGGCACAGGCAGCGCGGTGACGAGAACCGCACCATCTGCCTCATTCCGTCGTCGGCACATGGCACAAACCCGGCAAGCGCTAGCATGGCCGGCATGCAGGTGGTCGTGGTGCGTTGCACCGACGAGGGCGACATCGACATAGACGATCTTCGTGCCAAGGCCGCCGAGCATGCGGCCAACCTTGCGGCGCTGATGATTACCTATCCATCGACGCATGGCGTGTTCGAGGAAGGCGTACGCGACATCTGCGCGCTTATCCACGAGCATGGTGGCCAAGTATATCTCGACGGCGCCAATCTGAATGCGCTGGTCGGGCTGGCAAGACCGGGCGATATCGGCGCCGATGTCTGTCACATGAACCTGCACAAGACCTTCTGCATTCCGCATGGCGGCGGCGGACCCGGTGTCGGACCGATTGGCGTCAAGGCGCATCTCGCGCCATATTTGCCCGGCTTTGTCACCAAGGAGCACACGCACGCCGTCGCCGCGGCTCCCTATGGCAGCGCATCGATCCTGCCCATCACCTGGATGTATATCCGCATGATGGGCGCATCTGGCCTCAGGCAGGCAACGGAGATGGCCATCCTCAACGCCAATTACATGGCAACGCGTCTGGCACGGCATTTCCCGGTGCTGTTCCAGGGACGTAACGGCCGCGTGGCGCATGAATGCATCCTCGACACGCGAATCCTGAAGGAGCGTGCGGGAATTGGTGTGGAGGACGTTGCCAAGCGCCTGATCGACTATGGTTTCCATGCGCCGACAATGTCGTGGCCGGTCGCCGGCACGCTGATGGTGGAGCCGACGGAATCCGAGCCAAAGCAGGAACTCGATCGGTTTTGCGATGCGATGATTGCGATAGCCGCGGAGGCCGGACGTGTCGAAAGTGGCGAATGGCCGAAGGATGACAATCCGCTGGTCAACGCCCCGCACACAGCAGGCGATACGCTTGCCGCCGACTGGGGTCACCCCTATTCACGGCTCGAGGCGGCTTTCCCGGCCGGAAACGCCGATTCCGCGGCCAAATACTGGCCGCCGGTCTCACGCATCGACAATGTCGGTGGCGACCGCAATCTGGTTTGTTCCTGCCCGCCGGTTGCCGAGTATCTGGGAGCAGCCGAATAAAACTTCTCGACAGGGCTGGCGGCAGGACTTTGGCGGGGACCGGAGTCTTCCTCTGGCAAAACAGCGACCTGATCGGCGCCAAAGCCTGTTCTGCCTGGAGAAGTACCTATATCCTCCAGCTTCATCCCGCGAGACAGGCCTGAGGCCCGTCTCGCCGCAACAGTTGGAACGGCAACATGGCGGTAGAAGCATCTGGCAGCGATCTCGTGCAAGTGGTTGCGTTGCTGACCGCAGGTGTCGTTGCAGTACCGATTTTCAGGCGGATGGGACTGGGCTCGATCCTCGGCTATCTCTCGGCCGGGCTGGTCATTGGACCATTCGGCCTGGGTATTTTCTCGGAAGCCGAGTCCATCCTGCATGTCGCCGAACTTGGCGTGGTGATGTTCCTCTTCATCATCGGGCTGGAGATGCAACCGTCGCGCCTGTGGGGCCTGAAACGTGAGATCTTCGGCCTCGGCGCCGTGCAGGTGGCGGTCTGCGCGCTGCTGCTGACGGGCGTTGGAATGGCGACCGGCTTTCCCATGAGCATTTCGTTCGTCGCCGGTGCGGGGTTTGTCCTGACCTCGACCGCTATCGTCATGCAGATTCTCGAAGAGCGCGGTGACGCTTCGAGCCCGCGCGGCCAGCGCATGGTGTCGATCCTGCTCTTCGAAGATTTGGCGATCGTGCCCTTGCTGGCGCTGGTGGCTTTCCTGGCGCCCGGCGCAGAGGAGACGAGCCTCGCAACCCGGCTTCTGGACGTCGGCATCGGGCTGGCATCGATCATCGGCCTCGTCGTGGCGGGCCGCTACCTGCTCAATCCGCTGTTTCGCATTCTTGCCGATTCCGGGGCCAGGGAGGTCATGACGGCGGCGGCACTTCTGGTTGTCCTTGGATCAGGCCTGGCAATGCAGCTGGGCGGACTGTCGATGGCTATGGGAGCATTTCTCGCCGGCGTGCTGTTGTCGGAATCGACTTTCCGACACCAGCTTGAAGCCGATATCGAACCGTTCAGGGGCATTCTTCTCGGTCTCTTTTTCATGGCTGTCGGCATGTCTCTCGACCTGTCGGTGGTCGCGGCGAACTGGCAGAGCATCATCTTCTACGTATTCGCCTACATGCTCGTCAAAGCCCTGGGAATCTACGCGGTCGGGCGTTTCAGGTCCGGACATCGGGAGGCACTCGATCGCGCCGTGGTGATGGCGCAAGGCGGTGAATTCGCCTTCGTTCTCTACGCGGCGGCGCTCTCCGTGCGTATCATCGACGCCGAGGCGAATGCCATTCTGACTGCCATCATCATCATATCGATGGTTCTCACGCCGCTTGCCATCGCGGTCCTGCGCATGATCACGCCCAAGGACGAGCAGACCCTGGAAGGAGTCGATATCGCCGACGGGCTGTCCGGCAGCGTGCTGATCATCGGTTTCGGGCGTTTCGGCCAGATCGCCAGCCAGCCGCTATTGCTGCGCGGCATCGACGTGTCGATCATCGACAATGACGTCGAGATGATCCAGGCCGCCGCAGACTTCGGCTTCAAGGTCTATTATGGCGACGGTACTCGGCTCGATATACTGCATGCAGCAGGCGCCGGCAGGGCACGGGCCGTTCTGATCTGCGTCGATCAGGCAGAGTCTGCTATCCGTATTGCAGAGCATTTGAAGAGTGAATTTCCGCTGGTGCCCGTGTTGGCGCGCGCCTATGACCGCGGAGCGGCGATCGGGCTGATCGGGACAGGCGTGGATTTCCAGATACGCGAGACGTTTGAGTCGGCCTTGCTCTTCGGCGGTGCGACCCTGGAGAAACTGGGTGTCAACGGAGATGAGGTCGCACAGGTGGTGGAGGATGTGCGTCGGCGTGACGCCGAACGCCTGGACTTGCAGATTGCCGGCGACATCCAGTCCGGCAGGCGACTGATGAAGGGCAATATCCCCGAACCGGTGCCGACACCCCTGACCCAGCCGAGGCGCCCGGGGCAGGCCATGAACGAGGGTGCCGCAGACGCGCTCGGCAAAACAGCACCCGCAAAGCAGGAGTAAGAGAATGCCGGAAACAGATCCCCGAGCCCTGGAGGTAGTGAACTTCTGGCGAGACGCAGGGTCCGAGGCATGGTTCCGCAAGGACGCCGATTTCGACGATGCGTTTCACGACCGGTTTCGCGAACTGCATTTTGCCGCTGCCCGCCGAGAACTCGATGACTGGGCCGACGACCCCCAGGGGTCACTGGCTTTGATGATCCTGCTCGATCAGTTTCCGAGGAACTGTTTTCGCGGCACGGCGCACATGTTCGCCACCGACCCCCTTGCACGGTTTTTCGCCAGACGGGCTCTCGATGACGGTCACGACCAGTCAGTCGCCAAGAATCTACGGGTTTTCTTCCTTATGCCCTTCGAGCATTCGGAGAATCTCGCCGACCAGCATCTGTGTGTCGAGAAGATGCTGCCGCTCGGAGAAGAGCTGATGAAATACGCGATCATTCATCGCGATATCATCCATCGGTTCGGACATTTTCCGCACAGGAATGCCGTGCTCGGGCGTGTGACAACCCCCGACGAACAGGCCTTTCTGGATGATGGCGGATTTTCGGGCTGACGGCGACCAGGCTGGTCTTCAGCCTTTCCACCAGTCTGGATCATCCGCAAGCCGCTCTATTCCCGCAGTGTCGGCACTGGCGAGATGGCCAGCGAGCGTCAGGCCGCCAATGTGATAGCCTGGCGCGATCTCGGCAAGGGGCACCAGAACAAAGGCCCGTTCCAGCATACGGGGGTGGGGAATCTCCAACCCGTCCTCGTGGATCGTCTGGTCTCCGAACACCAGGATATCGATGTCGATAAGGCGGGGGCCCCAGCGTTCCTCGCGCACCCTCTTTAGCTTTCGCTCTGCATCCAGACACAGGTCAAGCAGGCCGCGCGCCGAGCGGCTCGTCTCGAGGGCCGCAGCGGCGTTCAGAAAGTCGGGTTGATCGGTCTTGCCCCAGGGTGGCGTTCGATAGAGCGACGATACCGACTTAACCTCGGTGGCGGGGTCGCTATCCAGCATGCGCAAGGCGGCGCCCATCGCGCGGGCGGGGTCGCCCAGATTGCCGCCAAGGCTGACAAAGACGGTTTCCCTATTCAGGCCAGACAACTGTCACCTCGACATGGTCAAGCACACCCGGAACCGGGGCGTTGGGCTTGCGAACCGTGATCTCGGCGCGCGCGATCTGTGGAAAGCGCGCTACGAGCGCCTTGCCGACCTCCAGCGCAAGGGCCTCAATGAGGAAACGCCGCTGGCCGGTGATGATTTTTTCAATCACCTGAAAAGCTACACCGTAATCCACGGTGCCATCGATCGAATCGTCTTCGAGCGCCCGGCCTGGGTCAACGGTCAGCGCCGCGTCGACATAGAAGCGCTGCCCGAGCGTTTCTTCTTCGTCGAGCACGCCGTGGCGCGCAAAGAACGCGCAGTTTTTCATGCGGATGACATACATGGCTGCTCAACTTTCGGCTCTGGCTGGTTGGCGCGCCAGCATAGCATCGGCAAGGGCAAGCGCGTCCCTGTTGATTGCGACATTGTGAACCCGGAAAAGGTCGGCGCCCTTGAGGCGAAGAATAGCGCTGGTGGCCGCGGTGCCTGGATCGCGGTCGTCTGCATCGCGCCCGGTGACATGGCCGATGAACCGTTTGCGGGAAGTGCCTGCCATCAGCGGCATATCGAATGCTTGCAACTCCGCAAAACGTGCCATGAGCTGCAGGTTCTCCTCGGCGTCCTTGGCAAAGCCGAAACCCGGATCGAGAACGATGCTCTGGCGTGCAATCGAATGGGCCTTCGCAATCTCGAGCGACTTTCCAAGGAACGCGAACTGGTCGGCAATAACGTCAGGCAGCTTTGCGCGCTCGCGCCCCGTATGCATGATGATGAGCCCTGCCCCGGTATCTGCTGCAACACGCGCTATGCCGGGTTCACGCTGCAAGCCCCAGACATCGTTTACAATGTGGGCGCCAGCCGCCACCGCCAGCCGTGCCGTCTCCTGGCGGTACGTGTCGACAGATATGAGACAGCCATGTGCCGCGGCGACAGCCTCTATAACGGGAATGACGCGTGCCTGTTCTTCGGCAGCAGTGATCGGATCAGCGCCCGGCCGCGTCGATTCCCCGCCTATGTCCACAATCACCGCGCCCTCGCCGATCATGCGACCTGCCTGGGCAAGCGCCTCGTCCAGAGCATGAAACCGGCCACCGTCGGAAAAGCTGTCAGGCGTGACGTTGAGCACACCCATTATGTGTGCACGGTCGGCCATGTCGAGGTGGCGGCCATGCGCCAGCGTCCATCGTCTCGGTATCATCGCCCTGCCGAAAAGAGAGGTTCAGGACCCATGCGTTCTGCGTCGATGAAAATCAACGCTTTTAATGGCGACGCGTCGGGACAAATCGGGATCGCAATGCCGCCGATTTCCGTTGCACCTGCCTGTTGCGTAGCGCAATCTTGTCTCAG
This sequence comes from Hyphomicrobiales bacterium, assembly GCA_038259455.1. Lineage (GTDB taxonomy): Bacteria > Pseudomonadota > Alphaproteobacteria > Rhizobiales > Rhizobiaceae > CAMYMG01. The sequence continues at coordinate 5,808 of JBBSOT010000010.1, forward strand.
GAGGCTTTGGAACAGATGAAAAGCATAACTTTCGCTGCGTTGATGACTTTTATGACCGCGCTTCCCGCGTCGGCGGCCAATTTGTCCAAGACCTACAGCTACTTCACGGTGGGCGGTACGACGCTGGCGCAACTTGAAGAGCAACTTGAGTCACGCGGCCCAACGGTCAAAAGTACGGGTCGCCGCCATCCCGGTGCCACGCAGATGGAGTTCTCGACCAGGGTCGGCTACGTCGAAAAGAACGGCTACTGCCGGGTCCAGAAGGCAACCGTCACGGTGAAGGCCAAGCTCATTTTGCCGCGCTGGCGCCAGCGCGGCAAGGCTGACAAGGATCTTCGACTCATCTGGGACACGCTATCCAGCGATATAAAGCGGCACGAAGAAAGCCACGTCGTTATCGCCAAGAATCACGCTCGGGAGATCGAACAGGCGCTGCTGCGGCTTTCGCGTCAAAAAAGCTGCGCAGCACTTGCCGCCAAAACCAAGGCGGTGTCCGCAAAAATACTGGCAAAGCACGACAGGGCGCAGGAACGCTTCGATCGGGTCGAGGGCATCAATTTCGAACGCAGGATGCTGCGCCTTCTCAACTACCGGATGGAACGGATCGAAGCCGGAAAAATTCCCGGATAAGCCTCAGCCGACGCCAAGCTTCTTCTGCAGGCTTGTAGAGGAGGTCGTGTACTGGAAAACCACGCGCTCGCCCGGACTGGTAATCCTTTTGGCCGCCTGGGCCATCAAGGCAACCTCGTGGAAACCCGACAGTATCAGCTTCAGCTTGCCGGGATACCAGTTGATGTCGCCGACGGCGAATATACCGGGAACCGACGTCTCGAACTTCTCAGTGTCCACCGGGATCAGGTTTTCGTGCAGATTAAGGCCCCACTCGGCAATCGGCCCGAGCTTCATCGTCAGTCCAAAGAACGGCAGCAGGCGCGTGCAGGGGACCTTAGTTTCGCCGTGCGGGCCCTTGATGGAGGCGGACGATAGTCTGCCACCGTCGCCGGCCAGTCCGGTCACCTGACCAACAACAAATTTCAGCTGCTCCATTTCCTGCATGGCGTACATCTTGTTGACGCTGTCGGGCGCCGCGCGGAACTCCGGACGCCGATGCACCAGCGTAACGCTCTTTGCGATCGGCTGCAGGTTTAGAGTCCAATCGAGCGCAGAGTCACCGCCACCGACGATGACAAGGTCATGGCCCCGGAACTCCTCCATGCGTCGAACCGAGTAAAAGACGCTTTCGCCCTCATAGGCTTCGATACCCGGAATCGGCGGACGCTTTGGCTGGAACGACCCGCCGCCGGCCGCAATGACAACGATCTTGGCTTCAAACAGCTCGCCTTCGTCGGTGGTCACCCGAAAACTGCCATCATCGAGCTTCTCCAGGCTCGACACCATTCGGTTGAAGGTGAATTGCGGATTGAATGGCTTGATCTGCTCCATCAAGCGGTCGACGAGTTCTTGGGCCGACACCGACGGCAGGGCCGGAATGTCATAGATCGGCTTTTCCGGGTATAGTTCGGCGCACTGTCCGCCCGGTCGATCAAGGATATCGATCAGGTGGCATTTCATGTCGAAGAGGCCAAGTTCGAACACGGCAAACAGGCCGACCGGTCCAGCGCCAACGATCAGAACATCGGTTTTGATGACGGAAGTCATTGCGCGCGCTCCAGGGCCGGTCTTTTCAAAAGGCAGCACATATCATTCGCAAACGCCAGCGTAGATACTTCAGCCCTGACGCTCCGGAACCTGCACGACGAGGCCGTCCAGTTCATCGCGTACCTTGATCTGGCAGGAAAGGCGCGAATTGGGCCGCACATCATAAGCGAAATCGAGCATATCCTCTTCCATCGTCTCAGGTTCCCCGACCTTGTCCGTCCAAGCCTCATCGACGTAAACGTGACATGTAGCGCAGGCGCAGGCGCCGCCACATTCAGCTTCAATGCCTGGGACGGCATTGCGGATGGCGTTTTCCATGACGGTCGAACCGTTTTCGGCATCGACGTCAAAGCGCGTGCCATCATGGGCAAGGTAGGAAATTTTCGTCATTGAGGTTCCCGAGAATTGATCTCCCGAGATAATGACTCCACGGCTTGAGTCAACTCTTGCGCGAAAACGGCGCACATCGGCGCAAAACAGCCGCTGGGATTTGCCGATCCTATCGATTTATGGAAGCAATGAAGTCACGCACCTCGTCGATCACAATGGCGAGACGTTTCAGGATGAGTTCGTCATCCGGGCTTTTCTCGATAGCCTCGACACATTGGACAATCGCCATTGCACCGACACCGCTTGCTGATCCCTTCAGGGCGTGAGCAAGCAACAGCCGCTCCTTGACCGGAACGAGAGTGATGCGATCGCGGACTGCAAGCGCCTGCTCGACAAACATCTCCAGGACCTCGCGCTCGAGTTCGCGGTCATCCATGGTTTGCCTCGCCAGATGCGCGAGATCGATGGGGCGAGCTTTTGCCTTATTGCACACTTCGCCGCCCGGCATCGAGAATGCCACGACGTCATTTCTGTTCCAGGCAGCCACGTCATACCCCGCAAGCGAGCAAGAAAGTTAACGCCGAGCATAGGTCGGATTGCGTGGACAAGCCGTTAATGCGCAAAGGCTGCGTCGTTGGCGCAAATCCGCCCGAATCGCCAGCATATTAACCTTATGTTTAAACTTTTACGTATTCGCCCGTTTCCATGTTTCCTTTACTTATATGTGTCAGTACGATGCAGCGGGTCCATAAGAGCCTCGTGCGTTCACTGTTTATAATAAGAAAAATCGCGTTTGCGCACATCTAGTAAAGGGTACGGCGGCATGGCGAAGAAATCGACCACCACAAGAAGCATCGACATCGACGTTTCCGAAGAGTTGGAGCACGCGCTCGATCTCGATCTGTCGGGGTCTCCAGAAGAACAGCTGGATATGTCCACATCGATGGACGATCTTGAGGCCCAGATATCGCAGGCGGCCGACGAGTTGGTGCGAGAGGGCCGTGGCACAAGCCCTGCCCGGTCCAGACAGCCGAAGGCGCCGTCTACGGCTGCCGCTTCCGCTCCTTCCGCCCCGTCGCCAGAACTTCGCCCGGTGGAGCGTCCCTCCGTTACGCAGCCAGCCAGCTTTGCTCCAGCCAACGATGACCGTCAGAAGGATTTCCGATCGATTCTGGGCGGTATCAACAGGCGCGCCTCGAACGCAGTCAACTGGGTCGCGGTTGTCCTGTCGCTTGTCTGGCTCGGTGCCTCGGTGCTCATGGCCGACCAGCTGTTTGGACCGGCAATCTGGCAGACCCGCACGATCGAACAGCTCTTTTCCCAGCCGCAATGGCTGATGTTTGCCGTTGGCGCCATCGTTCCCATCATTCTGTTCTGGGCTTTCGCAGCCATGGTCCGGCGTGCGCAGGAAATGCGCTTTGCCGCTGAATCGATGACAGAGATGGCATTTCGCCTGTCCGAACCGGAAAGTCTTGCCCAGGACCGCGTCATGATGGTCGGCCAGGCTGTTCGCCGCGAAGTGGCCGCGATGGGTGAAGGCATCGAGCGCACACTTGCCCGCGCCGTTGAACTCGAAACCCTCGTTCATACCGAAGTCAACCAGATCGAGCGCTCCTACTCCGAGAACGCTGCGCGCATAAGACTGCTGGTCGATGGCCTGGGCAGCGAGCGCGAAGCGGTCGTCACCCATGCCGAACGCGTGCGTGCTTCGATCACGGGCGCTCACGAAACGCTGCGAGATGAAATTGGCCAGGCGAGCGATATCATCCGCGACAGCATCCTGAACGCGTCGACCAATCTGTCGATGACGATCACCAATTCCGGCGACACGCTTATCGACCGCATCAACGAAAGCGGCATGAACCTGTTCGACTCGATGGATACACGCGTTGATTCCATCACCGACCGGCTTTCGACGTCCGGCGAGGCTTTCGCAAGCCTTCTCGATACCCGCATCGCCAAGCTGACCGATTCCACCGACAACCTTACCCGTTCGCTGACCGATCTTCTCGATGACAGGACATCCGGCATGGTGTCACTTCTGGGTGGCGCGGCAAGGACGCTGAGCAGCGAATTCGAGGCCAGCCTGAGCAGCATTGAGCGGACTCTTTCCGAGCGTGGACAGGGCCTTATCAGCGAATTCGAAACCAGAGCTCACGCTTTGGACACGGGCACGGCCAAGCTCAACGCAGCTCTTGAGGCACGCGCCAAGCAGATCAACGAGACGCTTGTCGAGCGAGCCAAGGAAATTGCGAGCACCTTCACCGAAGGCAGGGACACCCTGTTCGGCATGATCGACGAGGGCAAGTCGCGCATCGGCGCCGAGATGTCCGACATCGTCGAATCGACTTCGTCCATGCTTGAGGCGCGCGCCGGTGATTTCGCCGGCCGGCTCGACCATGCCCGCCATGTCGTTTCCCGCGCCTTCGATGCCGACATCGAAAGGCTGGACGAAGCACGCGCCGGCATCGATCACGCGGTCGAGAACCATACGCGCAAGCTTTCCGAGGGACGCGACCGCATGGCCGCAGCCTTGCAGGCGGATCTCGCGAAATTCGCCGAGGGCCGCGCCAGCATCGACGCTGCCGTCAGCAGTCAGGTCCAGAAGCTGTCCGAGGGTCGCAACTCAATCACACGCGCCCTGGAAGACGATCTGCGCAAGATAAACGACCAGCGCGTAACGATCGATACGGCTCTGGAAGGCCACCTTGAACGCCTGGCGGCCGGACGCGAAAGCCTGTCAAAGGTTCTGCAGGAGGATACCGCCAAGCTTACGCAGACACGCCTCAACATCGACGAGATGGTTGCCGGGCATGTCGGTAAACTGGCCGAAGGCCGCAACATCCTGTCACGTGCGCTGGAAGCCGACCTCGAGAAGCTTTCTGAAACCCGCACGACGATCGACGGCATCGTTGCGACGCAAGTCGAGAAGCTGACCGAAGGTCGCGACATCCTTTCACGTGCGCTGAAGGCCGACCTGTCGGCCATCGACGAACTCGTCGAAAGCCAGATCCAGAAATTTGCCGACGGCCGCAATTCCATCTCGGGAGTACTCGCAAGCGACGTCGAGAAGCTGAAGGAAGGCCGCAAGGTCATCGAAGAACTGGCCGAGGACCAGGTCAAGAATCTCGACAGGAGCCGACAGGTTCTGGCCGAGGCTCTGGAAGCCGACATCGAGGGCATCAACAGCCTGCTTTCGAGCCACGTCGAGAAGTTTGCGGTCGGCCGCGCCGGACTGACCAAAGCCCTGCAGGAAGACCTCGACAAGCTTGCCGAAAGCCGAAGCAGCATTGATGGTCTGGTTGCCGGCCAGGTCGAAAAGCTGGCCGAAGGCCGCGATATCCTGCGGCGCGCCCTCGAAGCTGACCTGAACAAGCTATCGGAAGCGCGTGGCGAGGTCGACGGATTGGTCACTGGCCACATCGACAAGTTGGCCGAGGGTCGTTCGGCTCTGACCAAGGCGCTCGAAGGCGATCTCGGCAAGCTCGAAGAAACCCGCTCGACCATCGACACGTTGGTTGCCGGCCAGGTTGCCCGCATAGCCGAGGGCCGCGAAGTCCTCTCGAAGGCGCTCGAGGAAGATCTGAGCAAGGTAGCGGTAAGCCGCGGCACGATCGATGCGTTCATTACCGGCCAGGTGCAGAAATTCGCCGAAGGCCGAACCCTTCTGACCCAGGCACTTGAAGACGATCTCAAGAAGCTCGCCGAAAGCCGCAGCGGCATCGACGGTCTGGTCGCCGGTCAGGTGGAAAAGCTGGCGCAGGGTCGCGACATCCTAACCCGCGCGCTCGAGACCGACCTGAAGAAGCTTGCCGAGACGCGCGACAACGTCGACAAGATCGTTGCCGAGCAGGTGCGCAAGGTCGCAGAGGGTCGCGAAACGCTGTCTCAGGCCCTGCAGGCGGACCTGCAGAAGGTTTCAGAGGGAACGGCCGTGTTCGACGACGTAGTCAATGGCCACGTCGCCCGGCTTGCCGAAGGCCGCGACAACCTTGCTCGCGCCCTGGAGAAGGATCTCGAAAAACTTGCCGATGCCCGCAAGGAAGTCGACAACGCAATACTGGTGCACATCGACACGATCGCAGACAAGCGCGTCGACATCTCGCAGGCCGTTGCGGCCGATGTTGAAAAGATCGAGGAAGCCTTCCGTCGCCAGACTGGCGTGATCGAAGAGCGTACCGGCACGATGGAACGCGCCCTGACGCTCGGCGTCGACAATGTTCGCCAGGTGCTTGAAAAGAGCGCCGTGACGGTGGCCGGCGCACTTCGCGAGAAGGTCCTGGAAGTTACGGCCGCCCTGAATGACGAGGCAGGCAATGCCCTGACCGAGGCCGACAGGCGCATGGCAGAGCGTGCCGAAGAGACTTCGAGTGCTCTTCTCAAGCGTGTCGAAGACATCGCTCGCGCATTTGACGAGACAGACGGCAAAATCGCATCTCGCGTCGAAGAATCGTCGAAGGTTCTTGTTGCTCGCGGCGAGGAAGTCGCCAACAGCTTGTCGATGCGCGCCGAGGATATCTCCCGCGTCTTCGGCGAAGCCGACGAAAAGTTGCAGGCAAGGGCAGTCGCAACGGCTGGTTCGCTGGTAACGCGTGCTGGCGAAATGTCGAAAGTATTCGACGAGGCCGATCAGAAGCTCGTCGCGCGGGCCATGGAAACTGCCGGGTCTCTGGCATCCAGAGCCGGTGACATTCTGCGCAACTTCGACGATGCCGATCAGCGTCTGGGCATGCGTATCGGCGAGTCCGCCGATGCTCTGGCCGCGCGTGCCGCCGAACTCGGACGCATCTTCGACAAGGCCGACGAAAACCTCGTCGCCCGTATTGCCGATGGTGCCCAGAAGCTCGAGTCGCGTGCTGGTGAACTCGGCCACATCTTCGATGTAGCGGACCAGAAGATCGCCGACCGTGTCGCCGATAGCGCTGCCACCTTGGGCACCAAGGCTGGCGAAATCGTCTTCAACTTCGAGGAAGCCGACAAGCGCCTGGCCGCCAGGGTCAACGAAACCGCCAAGATACTGTCCGGACGCGCTGTCGAAATCGGCAACGTGTTCGTGGCTGCCGACCAGCAGGTTGCCGCCCGTGTCGATGAGACGACACAGGCTCTGGCCAACCGCGCTGCCGAAATCAGCATTCTTTTCGACAAGGCTGACAATCAGGTTGCAGCCCGCCTCGAAGACACATCGCAGGCCCTGTCTGCACGAGCCGCCGAGATCAGCACGCTCTTTGACAAGGCCGACGAACAGTTGTCCGCCCGCATCAACGAGAGTGCCCTGGCGATCGGCGACCATGCGGAAGGCATCGCCAACGCATTCATCGAGACCGAGCAGCGGGTCGTTGCCCGTACCCAGCAGACGTCGGCAGAACTGGATGCGCGCGCCCGCGCCATTGAAGAGACGCTGGCGGGAGCCGACGAGCGGTTCGCCGCAGGCGCCAAGGCAGTCGCGGACCGTGTCAATGCGCATGTCGAGAACGTGGAAGGCCGCCTCGCCTACGGCGCCGAGACCATGGGACAGAAGCTCGACGAGCAGGTGTCGCAGGCCGAAGCGCAGTTGATCGCACGGGCAAACGCCATTGCCGAGACCTTTGCCGCTGTCGGACAGCATATTGGCCAGAGCACAAACGAGGCCGCAAAGACAATCGGCACGAACACACGTGAGCTGAATTCGATGCTCGCCGACCGTTCCGCCGAAATCACCCGTATCCTCGATGAATCGGCGCGTCCGCTGGTCGAGCGCTTCTCTTCGACAGGCGATGAACTCGCCAAGACGCTCGACGAGACGACAACGAGGGCAACGGAGCGGCTGCGCGCGGAAAACGCGACTCTGGTCAATGCCCTCGCCAATCGTACGGCAGAGACGCTTTCGGCGGTCGAGGGGGCACGCGACAGTCTCGCATCCGGTGTCTCGGGACTCATCGAAAACCTCGGCAAATCGAGTTCACAGCTCAACGAGTTGATCGAAGCAGCCGCCCAGAACCTGTCGCATGTCGACGGCCGCCTCAGCGAAAGCACGCAGACATTTGCGGCGACGACAGAAAAGGCCGCCGTGACCTTTGCAAGTTCGGCGCGCCTGGTTGACCAGAACACGACACGGTTGACCGAATTGTCGTCGAATACGCTGCGCGAAGTCGCTTCGATCGCAACCAAGTTCGATGAGCACAGCCGACTGCTTGCCAGTGCTTCAGACCTGCTTGGTTCTGCACAGAGCAATCTCGAGCACACGCTGGAGCGTCAGTCTTCCCTCGAAGATCTGGCCGTCGGTCTGGTCAAGAAGTCGGAAGATCTTGAACAGGTCATGCGTTCGTTCGAGGATCTGGTTGGCAATGCCATGCAGAAGGCAGAGGGCCGGACGCTGCAGTCGACAGAGAAGATGCGCCAGGCATTCGCTGAAGTCATCGAATCTGCCACGACGCGGTTTGCCGATGCCACCGATGACATGCGCCAGACCGCCAGTGCAATCCGCCACGAGCTCGAGGATACAAGGGCAGAGATCAAGAAGGGCGTTTTCGACCTGCCGATGGAAGCCAAGGAGTCGACCACGGCCATCAGGCGTGCCGTCAGCGAGCAGATCAATGCGCTGAAAGAACTGTCCGACATCGTTGCCAAGTCGGGGCGCAACAATGATGTGTCGCAAGTGCGGTCTGCACCTCGGCCGTCGACGCCAGCGCCAGCGCCTCGCGCTGCCGAACAGCCTCGCCGTGCCCCGGAAGCACCCCGTCGCCAGGCTGCGCCACAGCGTCCGCCCGTTCAGGCCGAAGCGCGCCCTGCCCGTACCGCCGCGCCTGAGGCTCCGGCACGGGGGACGATAACGGCTGAGCGACCAGCAGAGGCACCGCAGCGCCAGAACGAGGCCACCTCGCGCCAGCCGCAGGGCGGCTGGGTGCGGGACTTGCTGTCAAACGTCCCTGCCGATGACGATACGGCACCCACGGTCGTCGCCGACGCCGGCCCTCGCCCGGCACAGAGCCCACGCTCGCCGCTTCAGGTCGTCGAGTCGCTGAATTCGCTTTCAGTCGACATTGCTCGCGCGATTGACCACGAGGCTTCGATCGAACTTTGGGATCGCTACAGACGCGGCGAACGTGACGTCTTCACGCGTCGCCTTTACACGCTGAAGGGCCAGCAGACCTTCGATGAGATCCGCCGTAAATATCAGGCCGATGGGGAATTCCGCGCCGCCGTCGACCGGTACTGCGAGGACTTCGAGAAGCTGTTGAACGATGTTGCGCGCAATGACCGCGACAATGTCATGACCAAGACCTACCTGACTTCGGACACCGGCAAGGTCTACACCATGCTGGCCCACGCAGGCGGGCGTCTTCGCTAGGTTTTCGCTAGGCCCAAACATAAAAAGGTGGGAGCAATCCCGCCTTTTTTTATATGCGTAGTCAAACTCAGGTTGTGCAGATCTCCGGTCCTGCCAAGCGCCAAGAGCGCTTCAGGGTCAGATGAGCGAGTCAGCCCAGGCAACGATTTCGACGGCGGCCTGGCCGAAGGCGGCATCGAGTGCCTGCACATAGGCGTCGTTGCCGGCACCAAGAACCGGAGCGGTCGCGTTGAACGTCTTGGCCGCACGCACGACGCCGTTGCGGTCGTTCAGGATGCGAATGAACAGTTCAACATCGGCGTTTTCGCCTGCACCGACGCGAACCTCGAAGGCACGGATCTCGGCAATGATCTGGTAGTCGATTGCCAGCCCCTCGCCGGGCTTGCCGACACCGCCGAAATTGCCTGAACGCTGGAATGTTTCAGCCAGGCGCGCTTGCACGATCTTGGGCAGGCGGTCGGCCCATTGCGCACCCTTCAGATACTGGATGACGCCCGGCGACGGTTTTATGACGATGTTCTCGCCGTCCAGAGCCTTGAGCGCAGATGGTTCGGCTATCAACAACTGGCGGCGGCTGCTCCCGCGGCTCTTCTTGGCTTCCGGCGCCGTCAGTTCGTAAGTGTCGAGCACTTTGGGCGTGCTGAGCAGTGCGCAGCCCGACAACAACACCGACAGCGCAACAGCAGAAGACACTAACGCTGATGATTTCAAAGCTACGCCCCTGGATAAGATCCGGCTCAACGGATCAGACCGTACGCCCACTCCATCTTTTGTGCGGGTCCGGCCTTGCAATGTCAACGCCGCGCTCTGCCATCATACTGGCGTACATTGCCGTCGCCGCCGGTAATGATGCGTTGCGGATTGCGCTCCAGGTCGGTGATGGCCCGCTCGATCCTGTTGACTGAACGCCGCGTATCCTGAACAAGCGAATCGACATTTCGCAGGCCCGCTCCCGAGAACCGGGACAGCCCGTCCATGATCGCACCGAGTCGCGAATTAAGCGTATCGGCGACCTGGCGGAAGGACTTAAGGGTCTCGCTGGCGTCGGCGAAGAGACCTTCGGCCTCACCTGAGCCGAGCAGTTTGTCAACTTTGACCAGAATTCCGTCAACGCGGACCGATGCAGCGTTCAACCGGCCAGTCAATTCACGGGCATCCGCGACAATCTGATCAATGTCGTCGGCGCGCGGACGAAGTTTTTCGGTGAAGCCGGCAACGTCAGCGGCAGCCCGGCTGGCGTTCTCGCTCGCCTTTTCGATATTTGACAGTGCCACCCGCACCGTATCGGGATCGACGCCATCGAGTACCTTGTCGACCTTGCCGAGCGTATCTCCGGCATCGGTCGCGAAGGCATCGATAGATGCAACCGCCTGCTCCACACCATCGACGATCCCGTCGAATTTGGACCCTTGCGCCTTGAGATCGCCGGTAAACTCCTCGATGTTTGCGACGATCGTCTTGATGCGCTCGGGGTCGACCGAGTTCAATATGCCTTCGGCGGCCTTGAGCGTGCCGTCGAGCTTTCCGGAAACGCCTGCCAATTCCTCCGACAGGGCCGAAACACTCTCCAGGAATTTGTCCACGCCGTCGGCATTCCGTGCCAACGCATCCGAGAATTTCTGCGTGTTCTGCACTGTTGCCGTAAGCGGGCCGCGGACTTCCTGCGTGAAACCCTCAAGCTGCGAAAGAACACTGTCGGCACGCTTGAAGATATCCTGTGCAGTCTGCAGGAGATTTGTGACCGCCGAAGGATCAGCCGTAATCTCGGCGATCGTCCCTTGTTCTTCGGCCTGGTCCAGCAGATTGGGCTCTTTTAGATCGGCACCCTTCAATTCGATATTTGCCTGGCCTGTCAATCCGGCAATACCGATATCGGCCTGGGTGGATTTGGTGATCGGCGTCAGCCGGTCAATTTCGGCATCGGCGATGGCAACTTTCGGATTCAATACGTCAATGAAGACGCGCTTGACGTCACCGACCTTCACACCATTGAACAACACGGCGCTGCCACGACCCAAACCGGATGCAGATCCGGGGATGCGAAAACGCACGGTTGCCGTCTCACCCCTGTCCCCGATGGCGGACGTCCAGTAGACAAACGCGAATGCCGCCAGGAGAGCAGCGATCGTGAATATGCCGACGATTACGTAGTTGGCTTTGGTTTCCATGCCGCCTGTATTCCGCTCCTACGACCGCTCTGCCATATCAAGCTGTCGTGCCCGCTTGCCGCGGAAATAGGACTTCACCCACGGTTCCTCGCTCGCGAGCATATCCTCGATAGTCCCCTCGAGCAGAACCTTCTTGTTACCCAGAACCGCCACGCGGTCGCAAGCCGAGAACAAACTGTCAAGGTCGTGTGTCACCATGTAGACGGTCAGGCCCATCGTGTCGCGCAGCTTGATGACGAGTTCGTCAAATTCCGCTGCGCCGATCGGATCAAGGCCCGAAGTCGGCTCATCCAGAAAGACGATGTCGGGGTCAAGCGCCAGCGCGCGTGCCAAAGCTGCACGCTTTATCATGCCGCCCGACAACTCCGATGGAAACTTGCGCGCCGCATCCGGTGGCAATCCGACAAGTTCGATCTTCAGCATCGCTAGTTCGTTCATCAGCGCTTTGGGCAGGTCAAGATACTCGCGCATCGGAATCTGGATATTCTCCTGGACCGTCAGTGCGGAGAACAGGGCGCCATGCTGGAACAGCACGCCCAGACGCATGTCGATGCGCAACCGCTCGATGTCACTGGCCTGGTCGACATCTATGCCGAAAAGCCGGATTGTACCCGAGCGCTTCTTCGCCAAGCCCAGCACGGCCCTGAGCAGAACCGACTTTCCGGAACCCGACGCCCCGACAAACCCGAGAATTTCGCCGCGCCGTACGTCGAGAGAAAGCCCATCGAGAACGACATTATCGCCAAAGGCGATCGTGATGTTGCGCGCCGAAAGAACGACATCTGCGTCGGCTTCGGTCTCGTGCTCATCAGGTTCAATGTCGATCGTGTCGCTCAAAGTCGCCCCTAAAAATCAATCGCGGCGTAAAAGATCGCGAAAGCCCCATCCAGGACAATGACGACAAAGATCGATTTGACCACGGACGCCGTGACATGCTTGCCTAGAGATTCCGCGCTTCCCTTGACCTTCATGCCTTCTACGGCACCGATGATGCCGATGATCATTGCCATGAACGGTGCCTTGATCAGGCCGGAGAAGATCGTGGAAAGATCAATCGCCACACGCAGCCGGTCAATGAAGGCCACCGGCGCGATATCCGAATAAAGCCACGAAACCAGGATGCCGCCGCCAAGTGCCGCGAAATTGGCAGCAATTGCCAGGCACGGCAAGGCGATGACGAGCGCAACAAGACGCGGAAACACCAGGACGCCTATGGGGTTCAGACCGATGACGGTCAGGGCGTCGATCTCCTCGCGCATCTTCATGGAGCCGATTTCGGCAGTGATGGCGCTGCCCGAACGACCGGCGATCATGATTGCCGTCATCAGTACGCCGAGTTCTCGAAGGATAAGCACGCCGACCAGATCCACAACGAAAATGTCGGCACCGAAATAAGACAGCTGGTAAGCGCCCTGTTGAGCGACGATGGCGCCGACAATTCCAGACATCAGAAGGACCACGGGGATGGCGCCGACGCCCATCCGGTCGATCTGGTTGAAGATGGCCGCAAAATTGACCCCATGGCCGCGGCCAAGCTTCATCTGTCCGCCGCGAATGGTGGCGCCGAGGATGTTCATGGCAGCGAGAAAGTCGTCCCGCATCCCATAGACCTGCATGCCGATGACCGTCACGAAACGAACAAGGACGCCCTTGCGGACCTCCTTGTGTGCCTCGAACCCTCCTGCAACCGCGTCACGAACCGCGCCCAAAAGAATCGCGGCAACTTCAGTTTCCCCGTCAATTCTTGTTTTTGCGCCGTTTGCTTCCGCTGCAGCGGTCAGACGAGCGATGAGCCAGGCGCCGGCTGTATCCATGCGGCCAATGCCCGAAAGGTCGAGGACGAGGGTGCCGACGCCCTTGCGCTCACCAAGCTTGCGCATCTCGTTGTCGACCAGGGCAACCCGTCTCGTCGTCCAGTTTCCCGAAAGCAGGCAAATCAACTGGTCGCCGTCTTCCCGAATGTCGACGCGCGGTTCCGGTGCGGCACCGTTGCCGCCGCTTGAGCTTGCTTCCGAGTCAGGCTTGGTCAACATATTGAATCGTCTTATCGCGCAACGCTTCCGCTGTCACTTTGAGCGCACGTCATTCACGATCCTTTGGAGCAGATTAATCATGAGCCGTGTCCTTTCGGTCGTCGAAGAGAGCTTTCCGATCAAAGGAACCTTTACGATCTCACGCGGCTCCAAGACCCAGGCCGAGGTTGTTACCTGCATCATTGCTCAGGCTGGCAACTCCGGACGGGGGGAATGCGTTCCCTATGCACGCTACGGGGAGACCATGCAGAGTGTACGCGCCGAAATAGCGGCGGCGGCTTCAGCCATCGAAGGGGGCGCTGATCGGTTGGCATTGCTTTCGCTCATGAAGGCGGGGGCCGCACGCAATGCCGTCGACTGCGCACTATGGGACCTTGAGGCCAAGCTTGGCGGCTTTCGCGTCTGTGACCGTGTCTGCGCTGGCCCGGCATTGCCCCTGGAAACCGCATTCACCCTGTCGCTTAGCAGCCCCGACGCGATGGCCGCACAGGCACGTGAAAATGCCGAGAGGCCGCTGCTCAAGGTCAAGATCGGCGGTGAAGGCGACATAGAACGCATCCGCGCCGTCGTCGCCGCAGCGCCAACGAGCCGCATCATACTCGATGCCAATGAATCATGGACAGACGAGACTGTCCGGGAAAACCTCGCCGTTGCAGCCGAACTCGGGGTCGCGCTCGTCGAACAGCCGCTCCCTGCCGGCAAGGATGCCATGTTAAGCACGATAGAACACCCCGTGCCGGTCTGTGCCGACGAGAGCGTCCACCAGAATACCGACCTTGAGGCGCTGGTCGGCCGCTATGATGCCGTGAACATCAAGCTCGACAAGACCGGCGGCCTGACGGCGGCGCTCCTGCTGCGCGATCAAGCAGTGGAACTCGGATTTTCAATCATGGTAGGCTGCATGGTCGGCACGTCGCTAGCGATGGCGCCGGCAGTGCTGTTGGCCCAGAATGCCGACTTCGTCGACCTTGATGGTCCGCTGCTTTTGGCGCGCGACCGCTCGCCCGCACTAACCTACCGTGGCTCCATGGTCTCGCCGCCCGATGCTGCGCTTTGGGGCTGATCGCCCAGCCATCACGATGATGCCAAGCCCTGCCAGCGCTATGAGCGCCATCACATAAAAACCATCCACCCCGAAACCATCGTAGAGCGGGCCCGAGATCAGTGTGACGCACGCCATGGCAAAGCCGTTGGCGAAAAACGCAATGCCTTGCGCTGCACCCGTCCGTTCTTCGGGAACCGTTTCGGCGATTACCTTCTGCAAGCCGATCAGGAACAGTCCTGTCGACAAGGCATGCAGGCTCTGCACCGCAAAGAACCCGGCGACACCCAGCCCTGCCGGTTCGACAAGTGGAAACGCAACCCACCGCAGGACGGCCGCCGCACCTGATACGCACAGCACTCCGGTAGCCGACAACGAACCGAAGACACGTGTGAAAGTCAGGAATATCAGGACCTCGGCGACCACCGCGAAAGCCCATAAAAAGCCTATGGTCGCGTCATTGACCCCGATCGACTTCCAGTAGATCGACACAAAGCCGAACAGCAAGCCGTGGCTCGCGTTGATGACCCCGACACCGGCAACGACCAGCAGAAAGTAGCGGTTGGCGAGTCTGGGTGCCGCCCCCTGCATGTCGGCAACGGACAAGGGCGATGCGCGCCGTGGCGGGCCGAGGCGCGGCGCTGTCAGCGAGGCGATGAGCGTGCACGCCAGACCGCAGGTTATGATGACCGGTACCGCATCGGCGCTCGCGATAGCCAGCATCGCGCCGCCAAACAGGCTAGCGCACAGGAACGCGATCGACCCCCAAATGCGCATGGCGGGATAGCTCGAACCGAAACGGCGCACGCCTGAAAGCGCCAGAGAATCGGCGAGCGGCGACTGCGCCGCCCAGGCGATATGCAGCGCCATCGAGACGACGAGAACGATCACGTAAGTAGCCGGCAGAAAATAGCCGAGCGACGCAACCAGCGAGAACGCGACCAGCGCCAAAAGCACGTTCGCACGGTCGCCGGCGCGATCTGCCAAAGCCGTGAGGAGCGGCGTGGTAAAGATACGCAGGAACATGGGAACGGCCAGGATGATACCGATCTCGGCTGCGTCGAAGCCCTTGCCTTCCAGCCAGAGTGGAAAATACGGGAGGTGAATGCCGAGCGGGAAGAAGATCGCGGCGAAGATCAGAGCGATCCGGAGCTCGAAGCGGCGCGGCTTGACGCGTTGCTCAAGCGAAAGTGGCGGCAGTGACATGCTTGTTCGGACGTCCAGCTGGGGCCGCAAAAACCGGTTTGGCAGGCGGCGGCCCGGCATACCATGCCGGACGATGGCGCGAAACGGGTCCGGTAACACGAAGCCGCTGCATTCTGCAGGGGCAAGGCGAAGGCGCCAAGGCGCAGCGCGTGTCGGTCAGCAGACCGGCCGGGCTGAATTTCTGGAGGCGTGTGCCGGTGCAACGCAGTGCGCGCCTTCAACAGACTGGGCGAAGGGCGGCAGGTCATTCATGCGGCTTTGACTGCGCGGCTTCCAAGCTCGACGGGCACCATTGCCTCCGCAAGAAGCGCAGGTCCAGCCAGTATCTGGGGCCAGTGCACGATCTCCATCGTGCCGTCGAAATGCTCCACCACGGCCGTGCAGCTTTCAACCCAGTCTCCCGTGTTAATGTATTCGATGTCCCCGAACGTCTCCATCGCAGCGTGATGGATGTGGCCGCAGATGACGCCATCGACCGACGACCGACGTGCCTCTTCGGCAAGCACATCCTGAAATGCGCCGATGAAATTCACCGCCTGTTTCACCTTCACCTTGGCCCAGGAGGAGAACGACCAATAAGGCAGGCCGAGCGCGCGACGGGCTCGCGTTACGAGACGGTTGGCGAAGATTGCCAGTTCATAGGCCCTGTCGCCGAGGTAGGCGAGCCATCGCGCGTTCATTACCACTGTGTCGAACTGGTCGCCATGAATGACCAGAAACTTGCGGCCGTCGGCAGTCTGGTGGATCGCGCGATCGGCAACGACGATGCCGCCGAAATGCACGCCCTGAAACATGCGCAGGAATTCGTCGTGGTTGCCGGCGACATAGGTGATGCTCGTGCCCTTGCGGGCTTGCCGAAGCAGCTTTTGCACAACGTCGTTGTGTGTCTGGGGCCAATGCCAGGAGCGCCGAAGCCGCCAGCCGTCAACAATGTCCCCGACCAGAAATATGGTCTCGGCTTCGTGCAAGCGAAGGAAGTCGATCAGAAACTCGGCCTTTGCCGCTTTCGACCCGAGATGAACGTCGGATATGAACAAGGTACGGAATTGCTTGGGTGTAGCGCCGGGCATGGTCTTTCTGTACCGTTGCTCTTGCGGACGCTAGACCCGATTCATGCAACAGGCGTATGACGCTTGCGACCTGACCGGCCGAGACGCTAGCCTGTCACAATCACTTTCACGGGAAATCGACATGGATCTTGGCATCAGCGGCAAAAAAGCAATCGTTTGTGCGTCGAGCCGCGGGCTTGGCAAGGGGTGCGCGATGGCGCTGGCCGAAGCCGCTTGCGACTTGACGATCAATGGTCGCGATTCTCGGACGCTCGCCAAAACTGCTTCGGAGATTCGCGAGAAATACGGCGTCAGCGTCACGGAAGTGGTAGGAGACGTCGCTGATCCCGCTGTGCAGAAGCAATTGCTGGCAGCCTGTCCCTCACCCGATATTTTGGTCAACAATAATGGTGGACCTCCCTTCCGCCCGTTTGCCGACCTTGACCGCGCCAAGATACTCGAAGGCGTGACAAACAACATGGTGGCGCCGCTCGAACTCATTCAGGCGGTCATTGGCGGCATGGCTGAACGCGGCTTCGGCCGCATCGTCAACATCACGTCGCTGTCGGTTTATGTGCCGATCTCGGGCCTTGACCTGTCGTCGGGTGCGCGCGCCGGTCTGACCTCGTTCCTGGCCGGCGTCGCCCGGACGGTGGCCGACAAGAACGTGACCATCAACAACATGCTGCCGGGCAAGCTCGATACCGACAGGCTTCGCGGACCGCACGAGCCCGGCTCGGTCGAGGACCCGGAAGCCGGCGCTGCCCGCCGCGCGCGGCTTGCTTCTGAAATTCCCGCCAAGCGGCTCGGCACACCCGAGGAATTCGGCCAGATCTGCGCGTTTCTGTGCTCGGTCCACGCCGGCTACATGACCGGTCAGAATGTGCCGGTCGACGGCGGACTCTACGTCAGTGCGTTCTAGAAATCCCGGCATCCCTGGGGTCGGTCGTTAATCTCCTGCATTCAGTGCCGTCGACAACCCCCTGAGACCGCTGGATTTAAACTCGTCAATGTAGTTGGGTCCTATTTCAATTCAGCTGCATCGAAATGTTGCACATGCGTGCTAGAAGCGACGACAAATCTGGGCTGGAGGAATTCGCAGGCGCATGGAAACCGACAAGGAAAAGAACGCCCGCTTCGATCTGGAAGAAGCTGCACTGTTTTTCCACAAATACCCGACGCCGGGAAAGCTGGAGATCCAGGCGACCAAGGCGCTCGGCAACCAGCGCGACCTGGCACTTGCCTATTCGCCCGGCGTGGCCGCACCTTGCCTGGCCATCAGAGACAATCCCGAGCTTGCGGCCGACTACACGGCGCGCGCCAATCTCGTTGGTGTCGTGTCCAACGGATCGGCAGTCCTGGGTCTGGGCAATATCGGTCCCCTCGCCTCCAAGCCGGTCATGGAAGGCAAGGCGGTGCTGTTCAAGAAATTCGCCGGCATCGACGTCTTCGACATCGAGATCGACGCGCCCGGCATCGACCTGATGGTCAGCACCATCTCGGCGCTGGAACCGACATTCGGCGGCATCAACCTTGAAGACATCAAGGCACCGGAATGCTTCGAAGTCGAAGAGCGGCTCAAGAAGACGATGGGCATCCCGGTGTTCCATGACGACCAGCATGGCACCGCGATCATCGTCGCCGCCGCCGTGCTGAACGCGTTGGAACTGGCCGGAAAAGACATTTCGAAAATCAAGATCGTGACGTCGGGTGCTGGGGCTGCGGCGCTTGCCTGCCTTAACCTGCTGGTGTCCCTCGGTGCCAAGGTCGAGAATATCTGGGTCACCGACCGCTACGGCGTCGCCTACAAGGGGCGTGTCGAGGAGATGGACCGGTGGAAGGACCCTTACGTCAAGGACACCAAGGCCCGCTTGCTCGCAGACGTCATTGATGGCGCCGACGTTTTTCTTGGCCTTTCGGCTGCCGGCGTGCTCGGTCCCGAGTTGCTCAAGGGCATGGCTGAAAAGCCTCTGATCCTGGCGCTCGCCAACCCGACGCCCGAAATCATGCCGGAGCTGGCGCGCGAAGCGCGGCCGGATGCAATGATCTGTACCGGTCGTTCGGACTTTCCCAACCAGGTCAACAATGTGCTCTGTTTCCCCTATATTTTTCGGGGGGCGCTGGACTGCGGCGCACGCGCCATCAACGAACAGATGAAGATGGCGGCCGTACGTGCCATTGCTTCGCTGGCGCGTGAGGAGCCTTCCGACGTCGCGGCCAAGGCATATGCCGAGGAAACACCGACCTTCGGTCCAAACTTCCTGATCCCCTCGCCCTTCGACCCGCGGCTGATCCTGCGCATCGCGCCGGCAGTCGCCAAGGCGGCATGCGAGACGGGCGTCGCTGCGCGCATCATTGCGGATATGCCGGCCTATGTCGAAAGGCTCTCGCGATTTGTGTTCCGCTCGGGCCTGGTCATGAAGCCGGTTTTCTCGACTGCAAAGTCCGCCCAGGCAAAGCGCGTGGTCTATGCCGACGGCGAGGACGAACGCGTGCTGCGTGCGGCCCAGGTGGTTCTGGAGGAAGGCATCGCCAAGCCGATACTGATCGGTCGTCCGCATGTCGTCGAAGTAAGGCTCAAGCGTTACGGTCTGCGCATCCGGCCGGGCACAGATTTCGAGTTGATCAATCCCGAGGATGATCCCCGCTACCGGATTTATGTCGATCTTCTCATCGAACTGGCCGGGCGGCGCGGCGTGACACAGGAAGCGGCGCGCCTGATGGTGCGCACAAACCCCACGGTTATCGCGGCGCTGGCCCTGAAGCGCGGCGACGCCGACGCCATGATCTGCGGCCTGGAAGGTCGTTTCGCGCGCCATTTGCGCAATGTCTCGCTGATCATCGGGCCGCGTTCCGACATCCGCGATCACGATCTTTCGACGCTGTCCATGCTGATTACCCAGCGCGGCGTGATCTTCCTGACGGATACCCATGTCACGATCGACCCGACTGCCGAAGAGATCGCTGAGATGACAATCCTGGCGGCAGAGGAGATCAGGCGGTTCGGGATCGAGCCGAAGGCCGCGCTCTTGTCGTTTTCGGATTTCGGGTCCCGCGATTCGGCCAGCACGCTGAAGATGCGCGCCGCCGCTGCGATCCTGAAAAAGGCAGCGCCCGAACTTCAGTGCGATGGCGAGATGCACGCAGACAGCGCCCTTTCCGAACCGCTGCGCCAGCGTGTCTTCCCGCACTCGACACTCAAGGGCGAGGCGAACCTTCTGGTGTTTCCAAACCTCGACGCGGCAAACATCACGCTGACCACCGTCAAGCAGATGATGGATGCCCTGCATGTCGGGCCAATCCTGCTTGGCACCGACAAGCCAGCCCATATCCTGACGCCGTCGGTCACCTCGCGGGGCGTCGTCAACATGACGGCAATCGCCGTTGCGGAAAGCGCCCACAGAACGCCGGACTTACCGGCTCTCGAGCGCGTGTCGGCGTCGCCCAGAAAGTCAACGGAAGGTTAACCGTGACAGGCGTAGGCATTATGTTCTGTTTTCGGCACTGGATTGGATCGAGATGGCTGCCGGACCATTTGGCCTGAGGAATTTCGTGGCTGTCGTGGCGCTAGGCGCCACCCTGTTGGGCGCTGCCTTCCCAGCCACTGCTGCCAGCTCACGAGTCTGCCGCCAGCTCGAAGCCGAACTTGCAGCGACTTACGGCCCAAGAGCGTCGTCGGCCCCGGCCAGGAAACACGATGCTGCAATCGGCAAGCAGCGCAATCAAATCCAGCTTGCCCGAAAGCAGTCACGACAAGCCGGCTGTGGCTTCCCGCTTTTCGGCCGGGGGAATTCAAAGTGCGGCTCGCTCAACAACAAGATCGACAAAATGGAGCGCAATCTCGATGCGCTTCAGCGCAAGCGCGGGCAACTTGCCGGTGGCAGTTCGCGCAACGCGCGTGCGCGTATCCTGGCTTCGATCGACGCCAATCGTTGCCGTGGCAGGGTCGCGGAGCGAAGGTCGCCAGATGGCGTCGAGGGGAGCCGCAATCTGCTCAGGCAGATATTTGGCGGAGCGATCAGGGACCGCGCAATCGACGAAGACCTTGGGACCAGAGAGCCCGTCCGACGGGATGCCGACAAGGGTTCGAGGGAGATCAAGCCACGCCAGGGCAGTTGGGTTAACGATGGCGGACATATCCGCTTCGTGGCACCGCCCGGCAACTACAGGACGCTCTGTGTGCGCACCTGCGATGGCTATTTCTTCCCGATGTCTAGCTCGTCGTCGCCGATGCATTTTGACCGCGATCAGAAGAACTGCGAGTCGAGCTGTCCGGGCACCGACATCCAGCTCTATTATCATCGCTCCAAGGGCGAAGAGTCGCAGGACATGATTTCCCCGGGCTCTGGCGCTCCCTATTCCGAGCTTCCGACAGCCTATCTCTACAAGCAGATCGGATCGCCGCGTCCGGCAAATTGCGGCTGCAACAGGCGGCAGAATTACAATGTGGTGGCAGGCAGGCCAACGACAGACGGGGCGCCCGAAAACGAACCTGCGTCCATATCGTCGTCGATTATTTCGCTCGGAACTCCGGCGCCCGAAGCAAAGAAGGCGGATAAACCCGCCGCTCTCCCCGCAACCGAGAGGGAGGAGACGGCCAAGGACAGAAGCGTCAGGGCCGTCGGGCCAACGTTCCTTCCCGACCCAGAATCGGCAATAGATCTGCAAGCTCCGGCCCAGACTCAAGTCCGGTAAGCGCCAGGCGCAACGGCTTGAAGAGCATGCCGCCTCGCCGCCCGGTCTTTTCCTTCACATCAGCCGTCCACAGCTTCCACGTGGCTGCATCCCAGGGCTCCGGGGGCAAGAGGTCTAATGCCGCCCTGACGAACTCGATATCCTTCTCCGAAAACGCCGGCGGATTGTCAGGACCATTGCGCACGATGCGCCACCAATTCGCGGCATCGGCCAGCTTCTCGATATTGCCGCGCACGGCGTTCCAGAACGGCTCGGCCAGATCGCCGGTGATGCCAAATGCGACCAGCCGATCGCGCGCTTCCGAAAACGGCATCTGCAAAAGCAGGGCGCGATTCAGCGTCACGAGATCGTCGGGATCGAACTTGGACGCCGATTTCGACGTGGATTCGATGTCGAAACGCCTTGCGAGTTCGGCCATGGACGCCACCGCCTCGACATTTTCGGAGGTTCCGACCAGCACCGCCAGAGAGGCAAGCGCCATCGGTTCGATGCCGGATTCGCGCAGGCCGGCGATCGACAAGGCTCCGGAGCGCTTCGACAAAGCCTCGCCCGATGTCATGGTCAGCAGATTGTGGTGCCCGAAAACCGGCGGTTCAGCACCCAACGCCCTGAACAGCGCAATCTGTACGCCGGTATTCGTGATGTGATCGTCGCCGCGAATGACATGGGTAATTCCCATATCGATATCGTCGGTGACAGACGGGAGCGTGTAGAGAAACGTGCCGTCTTCGCGCACGAGGACCGGATCGGACAGAGACGCCAGATCGACGGTTTCAGCACCACGCACAGCGTCCGTCCAGTTCACTTCGGTGCGCTGCGTATCCATTGGATCGCTGACGAAATTCGGCAGCAGAAAGCGCCAGTGCGGCTTGCGGCCATCTGATTCGTACTCGGCGATCTGCTCCTTGGTAAGCGTCAGCGCCTCTCGCCCATAGACCGGAGGCAGGCCACGGCTGCGGCGAACCTTGCGCCGGAGGTCAAGTTCCTCGGGCGTCTCATAGCAGGCATAAAGCAAACCGGCCTGGCGCAATTTCTCGGCTGCGGCCTCATAGGCATCGATTCGTCTCGACTGGTATTCGGTGCCGTCCTGGAAGATGCCCAGCCAATGCAGGTCATAAAGGATGGCGTCGGCATACTCCTGCTTGGAGCGCGCCAGATCGGTGTCGTCGAAACGCTGGATGAACCGGCCGCCATGCTTCATGGCGAAAAGCCAATTGAACAAGGCTGTGCGGGCATTGCCAATATGAATATGGCCGGTCGGCGAAGGTGCAAAACGAACTGTTACTGTCATGGGCGGGCCGTATTCGAAACTTCAGGTCTAAACAAGGCAGAGCGTCGCCGCACCTGTTTTGCCACGAAAAGCATTACCAGCGATATAAGAAGGCAATAGGCGCCCATGGCGAGTATCTGCAGCGAGTAGCTGACGCCATGATCGATGAGGTAGCCAGTCAGGCCCGGTCCCAAGGCCGTCGCAAATACCATCACGGCAACGGTGAGAGCACGAATAGAGCCAAGGTGCCTCGTTCCGTAGATTTCGGGCCAAAGGGCGCCGAAAAGGGTCGACGAAAAGCCGTATGACAGGCCAAGCAGACCCATGAACACGAAAGCGCTCCATTGGCCTTCGAACGCACCGAGCACAAGGCAGGCAGCACCCAGCGGCAGCAGGAACCCCGGTAGCAAAGATACCCCGGAGAACCGGTCGATGAGTGCGCCCGATACGAGCGCGAAGATGATCGTCATCATGGCCATGACGGAAAATGACGAGGCAAAAAGTTCGAGCGACCAGCCGCGCAATTCGACCAGATAGACCTGATGGAAGAAGATGGTGGTGCCGATGAATCCGGGCGCCATTACACCCAATAGCAGCACGTAGAAAAGCGGATCGCGAACCACTTCCGCGCGCGTCCAATCGCGGCCGGCCGCGACACGCGGCGCCGGATCCGTGGACCGCGGTGTTCGCTCGGTGTTGATCAGTTGCGTAATGCCTGGAAGCGCCACGACCAGAAGAAGCGCCGCCGCGAGCAGCCATGAGTGGCGCCAGCCCACCCATGACACAGCTGCAACAAAGAGAAGCGGAAACACCGCTTCGCCGGCATTTTGACCAAGTGTCACGACCGAAATGGCCCGTCCGCGCTGCGCCGAGAACCAACGTCCCATGGCCGTGAAAGCCGTGTGGGTCATCATTCCCTGCCCGAACAACCGAAGCAGATAGATCGTGGCAACAAGTTGAACGACATGCACAGAAAACGCCATCGAGACAGCCGCCAGCGCCAGCATCGGGACGATGATCATTGCAACCTTGCGCACGCTGTAGCGGTCTACGATCTGGCCGAGATAGGGCAGCGTCAGCGCACTGCCCAACGTGGCGATCATGTAGAGGAAGCCAAAGTCACCATGGGACAGCGCGTACTCTTCGCGGATGCTGCCGGCTGACAGCGAGATGAAGAAGGTCTGCCCGAACGACGAAAAGAAGGTGAAGAGCAATCCGCCCGCCAGCCATCGTGTGTTGTCTCGAATAAAGGAAAGGAATGTCATGGGTAGGCTCTGGGGTATGGACGGCGATTGCCGGGCGCATCGCCGATTCGGGAAGGCCCGTTGTGCGATCGGGCGATCCGGCCAGACTGCTTCTAGCCGCTTGGCCGATCGATGCAATGGCCACAGGCCTGACCGCTTCTGTGTCAGTCGATTTGCTGCTTGCCGAACAGATAAGTGCATGCTTATCTAAGCGCATGCACGAATCGGAAATCTTTCGCGCCCTTGCCGATCCAACGCGACGTGCGATGCTTGACCGGCTGACCGCCGGCGGTCGCAACGCGACCGAGCTTCGCGACGGGCTTGGCGTCTCGCAGCCGGCAGTCTCGCAGCACATCGCGGTGTTGCGTGGTGCCGGATTGATCACAGAACGGCGCGACGGCCGGCATGTCAGATACAGCATCGAGCCGGACGGGATGACGCCGCTGTTTGATTGGCTTGCACGCTACCGCGCCTTCTGGCCCGAAAAGGTCGACCGCCTGAAGACGCTGCTCAAGGAGATGGACCAATGACTGCTGATGATGATGGCGAGACAGTTGATGACATCGTCGTCGAATGCGAGCTGGACGCAGCGCCCGAAAAGGTGTGGCGCGCGCTCACGGTTCCAGAATTCGTCTCGGCATGGCTCGACCCGAAACTCGGCGATGCCAAGCAGCAGAGTTACGAAATGATCGACGAGCTGCCCTGCTCGCGCGTCTGCTACGCCTGGCGCGATGAGCAGGATGGCCGGGAAAGTACCGTTACCTTCGAAATCGGGCCAAGGCCGGACGGCAATACCTGGTTCCGGCTGACGCATAGCCCGGCCCGACCGGCACGGGCCGCCAACTGCAACAGCCCGGCGCTCGCTCGCGCCGCCTGACACTGTTCATCATCAGACAAGGAGTTTTCGCCCATGCGCGACATGATGGCGCTCGTCCCCATGGTCGTTGAGCAATCACCGCGCGGTGAACGCTCCTTCGACATCTTTTCCAGGCTCCTCAGGGAGCGGATCATCTTCCTGAACGGAGAGGTCAACGACGATTCAGCATCGCTGGTCTGCGCGCAACTGCTGTTCCTCGAATCCGAAAACCCGGACCGCGAGATAGCGCTCTACATCAATTCGCCGGGCGGCGTGGTGAGCGCCGGCTTTGCCATCTATGACACGATGCAGTTCGTCCGCAGTCCGGTCGCTACCTTGTGCATGGGATCAGCCCATTCGATGGGATCGTTTCTGCTTATGGGGGGCGAGCCCGGACGGCGGGCCGCATTGCCCAATGCGAGCATGATCCTCCATCAGCCGCTCGGCGGATTCAAGGGACAGGCGTCCGACATCGAACGGCACGCAGCCGATATCGTGAAGTTGAAGAGGCGGATGATCAGGCTTTACGCCGAGCATTGCGGGAGGACCGAGGAGGAAGTGGAGCGCACGCTCGACCGCGACTTCTTCATGACCGCCGAGGACGCGAAGAACTGGGGTCTTGTCGACCACGTCTATGCAAGCCGTGCGGCGGTGGAGGACGCCGGCAAGTCTCAACAATGACAGCGCGTCGTCGTCAGGCGTTGCTCAGCCGCGGTCCCTGAACCGGTTGGTGATCGGATACCGGCGATCGCGGCCGAAATTCTTCTTCGTGATCTTGACGCCGGGTGCGGCCTGCCGGCGCTTGTATTCGGCGATGTAGAGCAGGTGTTCGATGCGGTGGACAGTCTCGCGCGAATGGCCGCGTGCCACGATCTCGTCGACGCCCATCTCGTTTTCGACCAGGCATTCGAGAATGTCGTCGAGAACCGGATAGGGTGGCAGCGAGTCCTGGTCAGTCTGGTTTTCGCGCAACTCCGCAGATGGTGCCTTGTCGATGATGTTTTTGGGAATGACCTCTCCGGATGGGCCCAGCGCGCCGGGTGGCACGGTGGTATTGCGCCACGCCGAAAGCGCGTAGACCTGCATCTTGTAGAGATCCTTGATCGGATTGAAGCCACCGTTCATGTCGCCATAGAGCGTGGCGTAGCCGACCGACATTTCCGATTTGTTGCCCGTCGTGACGACCATCGAGCCGAACTTGTTGGAGACGGCCATCAGGATGGTGCCGCGCGTCCGGCTCTGCAGGTTTTCCTCGGTGATACCCTCCTCGGTGCCCTCGAAAAGCTCGGTCAGAGCGCGCGAAAAGCCGTCGACTGGCTCGAAGATCGGCACGATGTCATAGCGGCAACCGAGGGCACGGGCACAGTCCTCGGCGTCCTTGAGGGAATCCTTGGACGTGTAGCGATAGGGCATCATGATGGCGCGCAGCCGCTCCTCGCCGAGTGCGTCGACCGCAAGGGCAGCGCAGATGGCAGAATCGATACCGCCCGACAGGCCGAGCACGACGTTCTTGAAGCCGTTCTTGTTCACGTAGTCGCGCAAACCCAGCATGCAGGCGCGGTAATCGGCCTCCTCATCCTCTGGAATCTTGGACATCGGCCCGTCGCTGCACGCCCAGCCCTCGCTGGTGCGTTTCCACGCGGTGACGGCGACCGTTTCCTCGAACTGGCTCATCTGGAAAGCCAGCGCGCTGTCGGCGCCAATGGCAAAGGATGCGCCGTCGAAAACGAGTTCGTCCTGGCCGCCAAGCTGGTTGGCGTAGATCATCGGCAGGCCGCTTTCGATCACTTGGCGTATCACCACCTGTTGGCGAACATCGACCTTGCCGCGGTAGTAGGGAGAGCCATTGGGCACGAGCAGTATCTCGGCGCCCGTCTCGGCCAGCGTCTCGCAGACACCCGCCTCACCCCAGATATCCTCGCAGATCGGAACCCCGATCCGCACACCGCGAAAATTGACCGGGCCTGCGATCTCGGGGCCGGCCTGGAACACGCGCTTCTCGTCGAACTCGCCATAGTTGGGCAGGTCGACCTTGTAACGCTCGGCGATGATCTTCCCGTCGTCGGCGACAATGATCGCATTGTGCGTGCCGCTTGCCCGCTTGAGCGGAGTGCCGATGATGACGCCTGGGCCACCGTCATTCGTTTCGCCAGCAAACTCGGTCACTGCCCTCTCGCAAGCCGCCAGAAATGCAGGCTTCAGCACCAGATCCTCGGGCGGATACCCGGCAATGAAAAGTTCCGTGAACAGCACGAGATCCGCACCGTGGCGCGCGGCATCCGCCCGTGCCTCGCGCGCCTTGGCCAGATTGCCTGCGATATCGCCAACGATCGGGTTGAGTTGTGCGACCGCGATACGCAGCACGTCGGGAGGAGTTTTGCTGTTCATGGAAAGCGGTTTAGCCCGCAACGATTCAACCGGCAATGCCGTTTGCTTGTGCCACATCGGCCGGCGTTGATTTATCGAAGGTTCGGGTGCATCGCGGCAAATGCCGCTCGCGTTCGCCGCCCACCCCAATGGGTGAAAGGAATCCGGCCTCCTCGATAGTTGTCGGCTATAGTATGATCAAACGTGCTCGGCGGCATCCGACCGGCCGCTGCGAAGCGGCCGGCCATCGTAAAGAGAATCCAGCGCTGTGATCTCAGCCCGCAAAGAGTTCATGAGGGTTCGAGATCCGCGACTTGTTGGCCTTGATCCAATCGGTCATCGCACGGAAAGAGAATTTCGGCCCGAATCCGCTCCAAGGTGTGAAGCCTGCTCCAAGAATGCTTTCGGCATCGTATCGCAATAGCCGCATGATGACCGATGCCACGATAGTGCCCCCTACCCCATCAAGCTTTCCGTTTGCAGCATCGGCTTCCTCGAGCGCATAAAACCACAGCGGCGTCTTCGATATGTGGCGATCCCTCAGGATCTTCGGGGCTGGAAGTTCGACCACTCCCAGCGTTGGCGCATGAACTTTAAGCCAGCGTGCTACTTGCTGGCCGGAGGCACAGCGCAAGGCAGTACGATCGCGAAGCATGTTGCGCAGGTTCAGCTTGCGGGCCTGTTTGATGGGAATTTCCACCTCTTCCCACATCAGTTTCATGTTGACCACATTTGACGGCAGTTCCATGAGCGTTCGCGGCATCTTGGTCCCGACTGGTCGCGCCTTCTGTGCACCTTCTCCGAAGAACATCTCGAAATCGATGTCATGTTCGGGTGCACGCGGACCGAATCCAGTCATCGCAAATAGATCAGTCTCGTCAGCGCCTGCTGCCAGTCTGTAACTGTGCTGAACCGTCGAATGGCCGAAACGGTAACAGGCCCCAGAGAACTCAACCGGCAAGATTGCGCCGTCGTCTCCGAAGGGATAGCCCGATTGCGCCAGTTCGAGGCACCGCTGCGTAACGAAGGCTGGCAGCATCTCGTTCACCACAAGCCACTGGTAGTGAAGGCGCACGAACCGCCGCACCGACTCGAACTCGAGAGTCTTGGGCGGCATCAACTCCCAGACGGAGCTGCGAACACCCATCGCGGCGCAGTCGCGGATATCGTGCGCCATGGCACTGCCATCGGTAACTCCCGACATCAGAATGTTGTGCAACTGAATGAAGGCGCCCTGCACCTGACTGATCACTATGTTCTCGTCATTGCGCGGGTCGCCAATCAGCGCAGTACCTTTAGCGTTTCGTGCTAGGTCGTTCGCATTGTCTTCGCGCCCGAACAAGAGCATGCCGCTCCTTGACGGGTGGAACAGGTGAGGCGTGGCGTCCGGTCCCGCGCCATAGACGCAATCTAGGTCGAGCCCAGGGGTTCGGACATTGCGGATCGAGCGCGGATCAATCTTTTTTCCGATGGAGCTGGTTGCATCAAGGGTGATGTCGTGATCGACGAATTGACCGAAGAAGGTCATGCCGGCGTCGGCGGGGCCATCGGCGTTCTCTTCCGACTTCATGGAATCTGCAAGCTTGATCAGCGCTTCGACGATCTCGGTCCTTGTCAGATTGCCTGTGACCTCATTCGGCCCGGTGTTGTCGTGAGTCAGGGAATTGGGGAGCAAGTAGCCGAATGTCTGCGACAGAGGCTCCAACATGCGAGAGGTACCGTTCAGGCATTCAAGTATCAAACGGTCGGCGCGAGAAAGGGCATGCAAGGATTTATGCATCTGAGTCTCCTTCAGCGATTTACTTTATCAAGAATGAACGGAACAGGAGCGCCCCAGTCGCATCCTGTCATGCCAATTGCGTATTAGCCGGCTTTTTTGCAAACAATAATAGAGAAATAAAGCAATCTTGGCAATCTCATTTATTGCTTTACTATAATAGATGAACAATTATAAGAAGTAAATATAGTTGTTACTTATACAAATTTAATTTCATACTTACGAGGTGTAATAATTTTATGAATAATAAATCTCTCCATCACATGACGATAGA
>JBBSOT010000011.1:0-34978 GCA_038259455.1 Hyphomicrobiales bacterium
AAGCCCGCTTCGACATAGGCCGCCACCATGTCGCGCGCCTTCTGCATGGCGCTTGCAGCCGGCTCGTTCTTCCAGGGGTTGGGCCCGAGATGATCACCGCCCAGGATGATGCGCGCGGGGTCAACCCCTTCGCCTGTTGCAAGAGCTTCCACGAACCGCCGGAAGCTGGCTGGATTCATGCCCGTATATCCGCCGAACTGGTTGACCTGATTGCAGGTGGCTTCAACCAGGATCGGCGCATCGTCATCGCGGTAAGAGCCGAAGATCGCACGCAAGGTTTCGGGATGCGCCGTGCAGAAGGAGGGGATGCCGCGCTTCAGGCCTGCCCTGTTGTCGTCGACGATTCTTTGCAGCGTTCTCACGGCTGGCTCGCCAGGAAAGCGTCGATCTCCGCGATGGTGCTGTTTCCTTCCATGGGTCCGATCTTGCCGACGGCGAGCGCACCGGCAGCATTGGCATAGCGAAGCGCGGTATCGAATGGCTTGCCCGAGACGATCAGGGCAACCAGCGTCGCACAGAAGCAGTCGCCCGCGCCGGTTGGATCCACGACCTCGGTCTTGTGCGCGTCGAACGATATCGGCCCGGCACCCGATTCAGCGCCGATGCATCCCAGTTCACCCCGCTTCAGAACGACATAGCGCGCGCCTGCCTCATGCAGTCTTGGCGCGAACGTCGCGAAGTCTTCGCCTGGGAACAGGACATCGGCGTCTTCGACGCTCGGCAGGAAATAGGTCGATATGGCGAGCAGCGACCGCACCGTGTCGAGATAGGAGGCGTCGCCAAGCAACTCCTTTCGGATGTTGGGATCGAACGAAATGGCGACACCTTTGCCATGCAACGCCCGGCAAATCTCGAGTGCAGCCGAAGCCATGGACGGGTTGCCGAGTGTCGACCCGGAGATGTGGAAGGCAGCAAGCCCGAAGCCATGCAGGGTATCGACAGCGGGGGCCCCGACGGGAAAGTCGGCGGCGGCGGACTTGGCGATGTTGAAAACGAATTCCCTGCTGCCATCGCTGTTATAGGCGACAAAGGCAGAGCCGGTTGGGGCATCCGGCACGGTTCGTATGAGCAAATCCGAAACGCCGGCGCGATCGAGGCGCTCCCTCACCAATCGACCGAACGCGTCATCGCCGACGGCACCGCTGAATATCGTGCGAGCTCCGACACGAGCAGCCTGGTCAATGAATATGCCCGGCGCCCCGGATGCAAACGGGCCGATGTAAGGGGCCGAACGAGAATTGCCGGTGTCCCTTTCGGTACAGACAAATTCGACCAGAAGTTCGCCCAGGGAACCGATGCCTCCGGGTCTTGCGGCGAGGGCGGCACTCATGCCAAAATCTTTCCATCCAAATTAATGCGCGTAAGATTTTTCGTTGCCGCACGGCAAAGATGAGTTATGCCTTCAGCTCTGGGCCATGAGGACGATTGATGATCAAGCGCGTACGGACGATGGAGGATTTCGCCGTTGCGGTTGGTCTTTCCCGCCCCACTGTGTCGAAATATTTCCAGGACGCCGCTTCCGTGCGGCCCAAGGTGCGCGAAAAGATCGAAAAGGGACTGGAGGAGACCGGCTTTCGACCGAACCTGTTTGCCGTCAACCTGAACCGCCGGCGCACCAAGATCATCGGGCTGATTTTCCCCAACTCGCTCGACCCGTTCTATATGGGCCTGCGCCGGCGCATCGAGTCGCAGGCAACTGAAAGCGGCTATCTTCCCTTTGTGTTTTCCTCCGATGGCAAGACCGAACTGGAAGCAGAGGCGCTGGAAACGCTTTCCTCGCTGAACGCCGCCGGCGTCATCATGACGCCGGTCGGTGGCGATGAGGCGCACCGCGCCAAGATCAAGGCGCTCGCGCACAGCATGCCGGTCGTTTTCATCGACGCGCCCTTCGATGACGAGGAGTGTTTCGTCGGCACCAACAACGAGCAGTCGATGGCCCTGATTGCCGATTATCTGACCCGGTTTGGTGAAACACCGTGCTATTTCGACATGCCCCCGGTCACCTCCAATCGGCGCGAGCGCCATGATGCCTACGTCGCCACCATGAACCATCGCGGGCTTGAGCCGATCATCGTGCCGCTCGAACCCTCGATGACCTGGGAGTTCGAAAGCTATGCCTTCCAGCAGACGCAGCGAATACTCGCGAGCGGTGGCTTTCCCACCAGCATCGTGCTTTGCGCCAACGACCGTATCGCATTTGGCGTCCTTGCCGCCCTCAACCAGGCGGGCAGGAAGGTCGGCATAACGCCGGATTGCGATATCAGGGTAGCGGGACACGACAATCAACCTTTGTCGGAGTATATCTGGCCGCCTCTGACGACCGTGCAGCAAAATACGGCCGAGATGGGCAGACTGGCGATCAACTTGCTTTTGTCACGTATCGAGGCATCTCGGGATTTCGACAGACCGACCGCACGCGGCGAACACATTAGGGTCAACGGCGAACTGATACTTCGTTCGTCCGCCTGACCCGGACCTGTTTCAGCCACCCACCATCAGCTTGACGACTTCGTCATGCGTTGTTTCCGAAATCTTGCGTTCGCCCGCGGTCACGCCACGGCGAAGCACGATGATCCGGTCGGAGACGGCGAAGATGTCCTGTAGATTGTGGGAGATGAAGATGACGCCGCGACCCTGGGCCTTGAGCTGGTGGATCAGCGAAATGACCTTGCGCTGCTCCGGTACGCCCAGTGCTGCCGTCGGCTCGTCCATGATCAGGATCTGCGCATCCCAATAGACGGCGCGACCGATGGCCACCGCCTGCCGCTGGCCACCGGAGAAGTTGGACACCGGGGCATCGAGCCGGCTGACGTGAAAGTCGAGCAGAGCCATGGTGTCGCGCGCGGCATCGGCCATCTTCTTGCGGTCAAGGACCGGCAGGAAACCGAACCGGCGCGTCATCGGCTCGCGACCGAGGAAGATATTGGCACCGATCGACAGATTGTCGGCGAGTGCGAGATCCTGATAGATGGTCTCGATCCCCTGGTCGCGCGCCTCTTGCGGCGTGGAGAAACTGACCGGCTTTCCTTTCAGCCGGATCTCGCCTGAAGTAGGCGGGTAAACGCCCGAGATCGCCTTGATCAGGGTCGTCTTGCCGGCGCCGTTGTCGCCGGCCAATGCCACGACTTCACCGGGTTTGATCGCCATCGAAAAATCATTCAGGGCCTGCACGGCGCCAAAATGCTTCGAAAGATTGTTGACCTCGAGAAGCGGCTGCGCAACGTCATTCATCGATGCGACCTCCGCTGAACCGGCGCTGGGCCTGGTCTATGAGAACCGAAATGATGATGACGACACCGACACTGATGAATTGCCAGAACGGCTCCACGTTCACGAACACCAGACCGTATTGAATGACGGCGATAACGAAGGCGCCGGCCACAGTACCCAGAATTGTGCCGGAGCCACCAAACAGGCTCGCGCCACCGATGACGACGGCCGCGACGCTGTCGAGCAGCAGCGGTTCTCCCGCCTGCGCGGCTCCTGCATTGAAGCGCGCCGCATAGAGCACGCCGGCAAGACCGGCACAGCAGGCCGATAGTATATAAAGCCGCAGCAGGTGGGACTTGATGTCGATTCCGGCGCGGCGCGCGGCCTGCGGATTGGCGCCAATCGCGTAATTGTGCTGGCCGAAGCGTGTCTGGCTGAGCACGTAATGCATGACCAGCACGAACACCGCAGTGATCCACACGATATAGGGAACGCCGATCAGGCGCCCGTTGCCAATGGTGGCGAACAGTTGATTGTGGACAGGCACGGTCGTCCCGCCGGCAAGCAGAAACGCTACGCCGCGGGCCACGCCGAACATGCCGAGCGTCCCGATGAAAGGTGGCACGCGCAGCCGGGAAATCAGGAGCCCGTTGATCGTCCCTGGGATACCCGCCACCAGAACCGCAACGAGCAGGCCGAAGAGGATTGCCATCGGCACACCCATCATCGGGGTTGCCAGATTGACGACATGGGCAGCCACGACCGCTGCCAGCCCCATGATGAAGCCGAGCGAAAGATCAATGCCGCCGGAGATGATGACGAAGGTCTGACCGGTCGCCAGCAGAAGCGGCGCCACGGCGAAGATTGCAATCGACTGAAGATTGAACGGATTGAGGATGAAGGTGCCGCCGAACGACGAGCGGGCCCACATTTCGAAGCCGATGATCAGCGCTGCAAGAAACAGCCAGGCCCGCAGGTCGGCGATGCGCTGGACCAGCGTCTTGGCGAGGTCGGCATGGTCCGCCTGCGGTCGCCCATTGCTGGCGCCGGGGGGCGCGTCTGTTTGCGTTGTTGTCATGGGAACACCTGTTCGGCGGCAGCCACGCGCTGGCTGGCTGGACGGAAACAAAGTTGCAGAAGCAAGGCGGCTCCCCGTTGGCCGGGGAGCCGCTGTCGCCTTTAGTCGGAATAGATGTACTTGGCGACGTTCTCGTCGCCGACATTATCCTTGTTGATCACCGTGAAGCCGGTTCCGATGGCTACCGGGATCGAGTTGCCGGTGATGTGAGCATAGGCCGAAACGACGCCAAAGTAGCCTATTTCGGCCGGATGCTGGGCGATCGCCACGTCGACAAGACCGGAGTTGATGTTGTCGATGATCGAGGTCGGAGCGTCGAATGCGACGACCTTTACGTTGCCGGTCTGACCCGCCTGCTGGACGCCGTTGCCGGCACCGAGAGCCGAGAACAGGTTGGCGCCGAACACGCCCTTGAGGTCCGAGTTGCGCGCGAAGACAGCCTGCATCTGGCTGGCAGCCTTGTTGGCGTCGTTCTCGTTGAACTGGGTTTCCAGGACCGTAATGTTCGGATGATTCTCGGCCATCTCGGCCTTGAAGCCTTCCTCGCGCTGATCGGTGGTGGAGATGCCGGGCTTGACGTTCGAGACATAGACCTTTCCGCCGCCTTCACCGATCGCGTTGGCAAGCGCTGTCGCAGCCATGCGGCCGCCAAGCACGTTGTCCGAAGCAATGTAGGAAAGCGGGAAGTCGGCATTGCCCGAACCGGTCTGGTACTTGCCGTTGCCGATGAACGTATCGACCGTGATGACCGGAATGCCGGCGTCAAAAGCCTTGCGCAGCGGCTCGACAAGCTGCGTGGTGTCGGTCGGCGCGATCAGTAGCGCGTCCGGCTTGCGTGCGATCACCGCGTCGAGCACGGGAACCTGCAGGACCGGGTTGAAATCCGGTGCGCCCTGGAAGACCAGTTCGACGCCGAGCGCGTCGGCAGCCGCCTGGGCACCCTTGCGCATGGTGATGTAGAACGCGTCCGTGGTCAGGCCGGGAACCAGCGCAACCGTGTATTTCTTGTCCTGTGCATGGCCGGGCACCGCTGCCAAGCCGACGCTTGCTGCCACGGCAAACATAGCCGCGGACTTCAAAATTGTACGACGCTGCATAGATATTCCTCCCTTGGATGAGCCTTCAAAGTATCCGCTCGTTGAGTTAGCCGAAGGCGCCCTCATGAGCTGTATGATGACGTTCGGCCAAGCCGTCCGTCAAGTGCAAAATTTTGCTGAAAGCAATTTCAGTGTATTTTATGCAACGATTTCAATAGCAAAGACCGAAACCGCCGCACGCCTCACCAACCTCCCTTTCAACCTCCCAGCCCAGCCTTGTCTAGGACAGGGTTGAACGAGATTAAGATGCCTGCCCAGTCGGGCTGTCAATAGATTGGTGCGGGAAAATTTGAAATTTTCCGCGGCGAAACTTTAGATGCCGGCTACCCTTTGGCAGCCAGGATAGCCTCTGCCGTGCGGGTGTCGGTGGCGAGCGCCGAGATCAGCCCGGCGCGCGCTGCGCCGATGATGGCGGCCGCCTTGATCTCGCCGACGGCGACGCCAATGACTAGCGGCGCCCTGCGCAATTGCTCACGCGACATCGCGATCATCCGCTGCTCGCCCTTCCAGTCGGTGATCTTCCCCTGGGCGTCGAAATAGTGGCTGATGACATCGCCGACCGCTTCGCTCAGCGCTTGCTCGTCTGGTGTGGCCGCACTGGCATCCGGTGAGTTCTGGGCGTGCGGAAGACCGACACCGACGATGGCGGCATCGACGCGATCCCAAAGCGCGACCGAGCCGGCGATGGCCGGATCGGACAGCAGGGCGCCCCGACTTGACTCGGTGGGCAGGTAGGGCGCGTGGATGAATTGCGGCGTGCCACCGAGCCGGTGCGCTGCCAGGCGGACGAATTCGTTGACCTGGAAATGCGCATGCTGCTGTTGCATTCCGCCCGTCGCCGGCACGGTGATCACGCCCGCGATGGGCGGCAGCCCGGCCTCGACGATATCGCGCACCGCGCGCCCCCACCCGATGGCCAGCACCGAACCCGACTTCAGCCCGGCATGTTTCAGCATCTCGCCGACTGGCGCCGCCAGCGCACTGACCGCGCTTGTGCCAGGCGCATCGACCACGGTCACCGCCTTCAGCCCCAGCATCTGCTTCACGTCGTGCATCAACGCATCCGGCTCGACGAGATCGCGAACCTGTATGCGGACTATTCCTTCGGCGCGTGCCCGCTGCAAAAGTCGCGACACGGTTGCCGCCGAAATGCCGAGGCGCCGGGCAATGTCGACCTGGCTCATCTCCGCCTCGTAGTGGAGTTTGGCGACGGTGTGCAGCATGGCCCGGGTGGCGGTCTGGTCGGAAGCAGGTGAAAGTGACAGCTTGCAATTCCTTTCTGCAACATGTTACAGGCTTGCGGAGCGCAGTTAACACCCAATCGCCGTCCTGATGCAATCTGCCCTTAACACAATAAACATCGGCAGATGCCTCCGCGGCTGGCGAGATGAAAGGCAATTTCGATGACACGCATGACAACCGCAGAGCTTCGTGGCTACCAGCAGATTTGCCGGGCCGATGGCGCCATGATGGTGATCGCGTGTGACCAGCGCGGAGGAATGCGTACGCTTCTGGCCAGCGACCCGGCCGAGCAGGCAAAGATCAGCAATGACGTTCTGGGAGAGACCAAGGCCGACATCACGAAATATCTGGCCAGCCAGGCAGGCTGCGTCCTTGTCGATCCGATCTGCGCAGTCCCGCACCTCGTCGATGACGGGGTGATCGACCGCAGCACTGCCCTGTTGATCGGACTTGACGCGTCCGGCTGGGACACATCGCCGGAGGGCTACCGTCTGTCGAAGATGGTCGAGGGCATCACCGCCAGGCGGATTCGTGAACTCGGCGGCACGGGCTGCAAGATCATGATCTACCTTCGCTCGGACACGCCTGCCGCAAACACGCACAACATCGAAATTCTCGATAAGGCGGTCGCCGACTTTGCCCGCGAAGACCTTTTGCTGGTCGTCGAATTCCTGACCTACCAGCTCGAAGGCGAAAGCAAGGAAGACTACCAGGCAAAGATCCCGGAACTCATCCAGGGTGGCACGAAAATCTGTCTCGACCACGGCTCCAAGGTCCTGAAGCTGCCCTACCCCGGTTCAGCTGCTTCATGCGCCGAGGTTACACGCCTGTGCGGCGGCATTCCCTGGGCGGTGCTGTCGGCCGGCGTCGACCACGAGACCTTTCTGGGTCAGGTCGATACGGCGATGAGCAGTGGTGCTTCCGGGGTCATCGCCGGCCGCTCGCTCTGGAAAGACTGCATCTCCCTTGACCGCAGCGTCACCCGCAAACGGCTGGAAACGATCGCTGTGCCGCGACTGCGGGAACTGCAGGCCGTGATCGCCAATTACCGCACGCCGGCATCCAAAGTCGCGTAGTATCCACAGCAATGAGCAGCGCTATCGGCATCGACATTGGCGGCACGCATCTGCGGGCGGCGCGTGTGGGCGCCGACGGCGCGATCCTGGCACGCGGGCGTCTGGCCAGTTCACCGGACCCTGAGATCGTCCTTGCCCGGATCGAGGAGCTGGTCGCTGCCGTCGATGACGAGACGGTCGCCGGCATCGGTATCGGGGTGCCTGGTCGCGTCGATTTCGATGCGCGAAAGGTCATCTCCGGTGGCTATGTCGATCTTTCCAAAGTGCCGCTGGCGGAACATCTTGAAAATCGCTTTGGCCGAACGGTGGTCATCGACAATGACTGTTCGATGGCACTGCTAGGCGAGGCGGCAATTGGCGCCGCCAAGGGCACGCAAAATGTCGTGATGCTGACCATTGGCACCGGCATTGGCGGTGCCATCCTGGAAAGCGGGCGCCTTGTGCGCTCCAACGGCACCGCGGGCCAGCTCGGTCATGTCTCCATCAATCCGGCAGGCAGGCAATGCGTCTGCGGCAAGACCGGATGCGTCGAGACTGTCAGCTCCGGAACAGCACTGCGCCGCCACATTGCCGAGGCCGGTCTTGCCGACACGACGACGGCCGCCCAGTTGCTGGCCCGGCGCAATGAGGGAGATCCCATCGCTACCAAAATCCTCGACGCATGGGCCGGGCCGCTGAAGATTGCTATCGACAGTCTGGTCGCGGTGCTTGATCCGGAACTGGTCTTGCTCGGCGGCGGCCTCGGACAGTCGGCAGTCGCTGCGCTTGCCGGGATTGACTCCCCGAAGTCATGGTACCAGACCCGCTTCGCCGCAGCCGACCTTGGCGATGATGCAGGCGTCATCGGGGCCGCACTCGCGGCCATGCCGCAAACTGCCAGACCCAGGCGGCTGGTGCTGGTCAATGGCGTTCCGGCCAGCGGCAAGAGCAGCGTGGCAATCGGACTCTCGCATGCCACCGGTTGGCCGGTCCTGTCGCTCGACACGATCAAGAACGCGTTTCTCACGGAAATCGAGGGCGTCGACCGACCCTTCAATCGCAAGCTTGGCCGCGCCAGCCTGAAGGCGATGTTCGACATTATGAACGACGCACCTGCCGGTTCAACGATTATCATGGACGCCTGGTTCGGTTTCCAGCCGCGCGAGTTCCTGGCAGAACTGATCGCAGCGTCGGGCGTCGAAGACATCGCCGAGATCTGGTGCTCGGCACCGCCGGAAACCATTGGAGCCCGCTATGGCGCGCGCGCAGGCAGCCGACCGGCCGGACATCCTGGCATGGAGTATGTGCCTGAGCTGATCGCATTGGCAGCCCGCGCGGAGCCATTGCGGTTAGGCCCGGTCATGGACGTCAATACGACGTCGGACGTTGACTTTCCATCGCTCCTGGCATGGGCGAAAGGGTGGGCCGCCTCCTGAAGGAAGCCCTCGGAGTCTGGCTTGCCTATAAGCCTGCCAGGCGTTGCAGCGCACGAAGCATGAGGTTTGCGCCTTTCTCGATATCGGCCCATTCGCTCCATTCCTGAGGCGAATGGCTGATACCGCCGCAACTCGGTACGAATATCAGGCCGGCAGGGCAAAATGTCTGCATCGTCTGCGCGTCGTGACCGGCGCCCGACGGCATGTCGAGCGCTGGCAGCCTCAATCGTTCAGCCTCCTCGGCCAGCATCGCATGAAGCTCGGCATCGAGCCGTGCCGGCGCGAGCCAGCTTTTCTCGTCGATCGCAAACCCGAGATCATGTGTTTCGGCTGCCCTTTCGATGCTGTCGCAGATCGCGGCGCGCAGTTGATGCATGACATCCCGAGAGGTGTCGCGGATGATGATCGAGAACTCGGCCGCGCCCGGTATTGTGTGCGGAACGTTCGGGCTGAGCTCGACCTTGCCAATTGTGATGCGACTTTGCCCGGTACCCCGGGCGTCGATGATATCCGGGATTGTCACAGCGAACGCGGCCAGTCCGGCAAGGGCGTCGGCCCGCATGTTCATCGGCGTGGTGCCGGAGTGGTTGGCCACTCCTTCGTAGCGGACCTGAAGATTGCATACGCCAGAGATCGCGTTAACGATACCGACCGGCATGCCTGCCTTTTCGAGTACCGGTCCCTGTTCGATATGGAGTTCCAGGAACGCCTTGATCGACCCGCGCGGCCAGGCTGCATTCAAAGCATCATGCGCACGCAGCCCTTGTCGTGCCATCGAGTCGACCAGGCTGACACCATCGCTGTCGTTTGCCTGATCCAGCCAACCATCGGTTACCGCCCCTGTAATTGTCTGCGATCCGAGCATGCCGCCGAAGCGACCTTCCTCTTCGGCCGTGGCCGCGACGACGATTGCCGACACCGGTTCCACCCCGGCATCTTTCATTGACCGGACGCATTCGAGCGCCACACATGCGCCGAGCGATCCGTCAAAGCCGCCACCTTCCGGTACCGTGTCGAGATGCGACCCCGCCATGACGCAAGCGCCGCCTGATGGGCCGTAACGTCCGAAAACGTTGTCGACACCGTCGCGGGTAACCTGAAGCCCATCCTGTTCCATCTCCTTGGCAAACCAGTCGCGGACGGCCTTGTCTTCAGCCGAATAGCCGACACGGTTGTAGCCACCGGTATGCGGGTTGAATCCGAAGCTGTTGACCCCCTCCAGCAGACGCCGAAGCCGGGCAGAATCGATGGCTGGAACTGGGTGCTGCATGGTTTCGCGTGCAATGACTCCAGGAGGTGCAAAAAGACCCGGCACATAAGTGCACAAAAATTTATCATAATAAATACTTGCATCTGCTAAAATTTTCCGAATTAATCGTCTTCCATCCGAAACGATGGAGATTGCCATGAAGAGACTTCTGGCCGCCATGGTGGCATTTGCCGTGCTTGCATTCGCGGCTCCGGCCAATGCCCAGACTCCCCCCAACGTGCTTGTCGTCGGCCAGATTGCGGAGCCAAAGTCACTGGACCCGCACGCGGTTACGGCAGTGAACGACTTCCGCATTCTGATGAATGTCTATGACGGGCTCGTGCGCTATAAGGACGGGACACTTGAGGTTGAGCCCGCGCTCGCAGAAAGCTGGACAATCTCGGATGATGGCACCGTCTACACGTTCAAGCTGCGCGACGGCATCACATTCCACGACGGCTCTGCGCTCAATGCCGAGGCCATAAAGTTCAACTTCGACCGGATGCTCGACGAGAGCCATCCACAGCATGACACCGGGCCCTTTCCGCTGTCCTTCTTCTTCTCCTCGGTCGACACGGTGACTGCCGTCGACGATTTGACTGTCGAATTCAAGCTCAAGGAGCCCTACGCGCCGTTCCTGTCCAATCTGGCCTATCCGACCGGGCTGATCGTCTCGCCCGATGCGGTCAAGGAACATGGCAAGGAATTCGGCCGCAACCCGTCGGGCACGGGCGCTTTCAAATTCGCTGAATGGGAAGCCAACGCCAAGGTCGTGGTGAGCCGCAACGATGACTACTGGGACGGAGCTTCTTCCCTCGAGGCGGTCATCTACCGGCCGATCACCGACGCCAACACGCGTATCGCCGAAATGCTTTCGGGTGGTCTCGACATCATGGTCGAGGTACCGCCGGACAGCCTGCAACAGTTCCGCGACGACGGCCAGTTCGTCGTGCATGAACAGGCCGGCCCGCATGTCTGGTTCCTGATCCTCAACACCAAGGAGGGTCCGTTCGCCAACAAGGCCGTGAGGCAGGCAGCCAACTACGCCATCAACAAGAAGGCGCTGGTCGACAACATCCTGCAGGGTACTGCGGAAGTCGCTGCAGGCCCGACGCCGCCGGCGTTCGCATGGGCCTATAACGAGGATCTCGAGCCTTACGCCTACGATCCCGAAAAGGCCAAGGCGCTCTTGAAGGAGGCCGGCTACAATGGCGAGCCGCTGACATTCTATGTCGCCGAGGGCGGCTCCGGCATGCTCGATCCGATTGCCATGGGCACCGCCATCCAGGCCGACCTCAAGGCGGTCGGGATGGAGGTCAAGATAGAGACCTACGAGTGGAACACCTTCCTCGGCAAGGTCAATCCAGGCCTCGAAGGCAAGGCCGACATGGCCGAGATGGCCTGGATGACCAATGATCCGGACACGCTGCCTTTCTTGGCCTTGCGTAGCGAGGCGATGCCCGACAAGGGAGGCTTCAATTCCGGATATTATTCCAATCCCAGGGTCGACGAACTGCTCGAGGCTGCGCGTCGTTCGACGGATCAGGCTGAGCGCGCCAAGCTCTACAAGGAGATGCAGACAATTGTGCAGGAAGACGCACCGTGGGTCTTCGTCGCCAACTGGAAGCAGAATGCCGTCACCAAGGCCTCGGTTGAGAACTTCAAGCTCCAGCCGTCCTTCTTCCTGATGCTGCAGAAGGTGGCAAAGCCACAGTAACCGCAACGCGACGCCGGGGCTGGACCCCGGCATCGCCCTGACCCCGCATGGAGTGCCTTCGTGACGGCATATATCGCCAAACGACTGCTGGCAGCGATACCGGTCATCTTCGGACTGACAATCATCGTCTTCCTCATCATGGCGATGATTCCAGGCGATCCGGCGACGGCGATTCTGGGGTCCTACGCGACACCTGAAAATGTCGAGAAACTCAACCGCGACCTCGGCTTGGACAAGCCGCTCTTGCAACAATATGTCATCTGGCTGACGAATCTGACCCACGGCGACTTTGGCCGCTCCTACACGATGAACCGGCCGGTCCTCGACGAGGTGCTCGAGCGTTTTTCCGCAACGCTCATCCTTGCCGGAACCTCTCTCGTCCTGTGCTCCATCCTCGGCCTGCTGGCAGGCATTGTGTCCGCCGTCCGCCAGTTCTCGTGGGTCGACAAGTCCATCACCTTCGTCGTCCTGATCGGCATTTCCGTGCCGTCATTCTGGCTTGGCCTCCTGCTGATCCTGGTCTTCGCCGTCGATCTGCGCCTGTTTCCAGCGAGCGGCATGTACGCGATCTACGGCGGCGGCGACCTCCTCGACCTGCTGCATCATCTGTTCCTCCCTGCCCTCACGCTGGCCGTCGTGGCGACCGGCGTGATCGCCCGGCTCACCCGCACGGCAATGCTCGAAGTCCTGCGCCAGGATTACATCCGCACCGCGCGCGCCAAGGGCGTCAGCGAAAACCGCGTCATCTACCTGCATGCCTTCAAGTCGGCGCTGGTCACCGTCATTCCCGTCATCGGCATCCAGGCCGGCTTCGTGCTTGGCGGCGCGGTCTACATCGAAACCGTGTTCCAGTGGCCGGGCATCGGCTCGATGCTGGTCAAGGCGATCTCGACACGCGACCTGCTGCTGGTCCAGGGCGGCGTACTGGTTGTGGCCACCGGCTACGTTCTCTTCAACCTCGCTGCCGACGTGGTGCAGACCATCCTCGACCCGAGGCTGCGCTGATGGCGCAGGCCGTCGCCACCCCGCCCGCCAGCCGCAAGTCGGGCCGCCCGGACGGTCTGCGCCTGCTCTTGAACAACAGCCTGGCGACCGGCGGCCTTGTCGTCTTCGCTTTGATCCTGCTCGTCGCCTTGGCCGCGCCTTTCCTGCCGCTTCCCGATCCCGATGCGACGGCGCCAGCAAATCGTCTCCTTAGACCGCTGGCGGAGGGACATCTGCTCGGCACCGATGCGCTCGGGCGTGACATCCTCTCGCGGCTGATCTGGGGCTCCCGCGTCAGCCTGGCGGTTGGCATATCGGCAACCCTGATTGCCGCCTTCTTCGGCTCGCTGATCGGCCTTGTCGCCGGTTATGTCGGCGGACGCGTCGACACGTTGCTGATGCGCGGCATCGACATGGTGATGGCGTTTCCCTACATCCTCCTTGCACTCGCCATCGTGGCCGTGCTGGGGCCTGGCCTGCTCAACGCGCTCTACGCCATCGCCGTCGTCAACATCCCTTTCTTCGCCCGCAATATCCGCGGCATCGCGCTTGGCGTGTCGCGCCGCGAATTCGTCGACGCTGCCCGTCTGTCGGGCAAGTCCAATATCCAGATCCTCTTCATCGAGGTCCTGCCCAACGTCCTGCCGGTGATCATAATCACCATGTCGACCACAATCGGCTGGATGATCCTCGAAACCGCCGGCCTTTCCTTTCTCGGCCTTGGCGCGCAGCCGCCGCAGGCCGACCTCGGATCCATGCTTGGGGACGGTCGCAAGATCCTGTTCACCGCGCCGCATGTTTCCATCATCCCCGGCCTGATGATCTTCGCACTCGTGATGAGCATCAACCTGCTCGGCGATGGTGTCCGCGATGTGCTGGACCCGCGCCTCAAATCCGGTGCGCTGACGCGGCCCGTGGCCCGCACGGCGGTCATGCGCGATCCGCAGCCGCCGGTTGAGCCGACGGATGGCGCGGTGCTCGACATTCACGGCATG
Organism: Hyphomicrobiales bacterium; assembly: GCA_038259455.1. GTDB lineage: Bacteria > Pseudomonadota > Alphaproteobacteria > Rhizobiales > Rhizobiaceae > CAMYMG01. Next base: position 14,064 of record JBBSOT010000011.1, read on the forward strand.
CGCACCGAGTTCCATGTCGGCGGCGAAGTGTACAAGGCGGTTGGCGGTGTCGACCTCCATTTAAGGCGGGGCGAATGCCTTGGCATTGTCGGTGAGTCGGGTTCGGGCAAGTCGGTCACCGCCATGTCGATCATGGGACTGGTTCCGACGCCGCCTGGCCGCATTGTCGGCGGAACCGCCATGCTCGGCGATGAGGATCTGTTCGCCGCCTCGGACGAGCGCATCCGCCAGTTGCGCGGCGCCGCGGTCAGCCACGTCTTTCAGGACCCGCTGTCGACACTGCATCCCCTGTTCACCGTTGGCGACCAGTTGATCGAAGCGATCCAGGCCCACCAGCCGCTGTCCAGAACGGAAGCGTCGAAAAAGGCTGCCGAACTGCTCAAGATGGTTCGGATACCGAACCCGGCCGAGCGGTTGAAGGCCTATCCGCACGAACTCTCGGGCGGCATGCGCCAGCGTGTCTGCATCGCCATGGCGCTTGCCAACGATGCCCGCATCATCATCGCCGACGAACCGACGACAGCGCTTGACGTGACGGTGCAGGCGCAGGTGCTCACGCTTCTGGACACGCTGCGCAAGGAACGTGACACCGGCATTCTCTTCATCACGCATGATTTTGGCGTCGTCTCGGCAATCTGCGACCGGGTGGCGGTGATGTATGCCGGCAAGTTCGTCGAGACCGGAAGCACGCAGGACATTCTGTCCGCGCCCGCCCATCCCTATACAGCCAAGCTGATCGATTGCGTTCCGGTGCTCGGCCAGCCCGAGCGCAGGCTGGACGCCATTGCAGGACGCCCGCCTGTCGTCAACAGGCTGCCGGTCGGCTGTGCCTTTGCCCAGCGTTGCCCGCGTGCCGAGGACGACTGCCGCGCCGCGCCCATCCCGCTGGTCGAGTTCGCCAGCGGCCGTGCGGTGCGCTGCATCCATCCTCTGGTCCGGGAGGCTGAAAATGCATGACCAAGCGCTGCTGCAGATCGAGAATGCCGAACGCGTCTTCGGCGGCGGACGTACTTTTTTCGGAAAGCCCAAAAGTGGGGTCCATGCTGTCCAGGACGTCTCGATCGAGGTGAAGCGTGGCGAGACGCTCGGGGTGGTCGGTGAATCCGGCTGCGGCAAATCCACCCTGGCGCGCCTGATCGTCGGGTTGGACCGTCCGACCGCTGGCCGCATCCTGTTTGAGGGCCGCGACCTTGTCGCGGAGGCGGGAAAGGATCTCCGCCGCCTGTCGCGCGATGTCCAGTATGTCTTTCAGGACCCGGTCGCCTCTCTGAACCCGCGCAAGACGGTGCGCACCATCCTCGAAGCGCCGCTGATCCATTTGCATGAACTGGGCAGTGAACAGCGGGCAGCCCGCCTCGCCGAACTGATGGATGCCGTCAATCTCGCGCCGGAGTTTCTCGATCGCTATCCGCACGAGTTTTCCGGCGGCCAGGCCCAACGCATCGGCATTGCACGCGCGCTTGCTGCCGATCCCAAGCTGATTGTGCTCGACGAACCGGTCTCTGCCCTCGATGTCTCGGTGCAGGCGCAGGTGCTCAACATACTCGACGGCCTGAAGACACGATTCGGCCTGACCTACGTCTTCATCAGCCACGATCTGTCGGTCGTCGAGAGTGTCAGCGACCGTGTCGCCGTCATGTATTTCGGCCGAATCGTGGAGATCGGCTCGGGACGTTCTGTGTTCGGCAAGCCGCGCCACCCCTACACCCATCTCTTGCTCAACTCGGCCCCCGCCCCCGGCCGCAGGTCGCTGGCATCGGAAGATGCCGAGACAGAACTGCCTGACCCCTATGATCCGCCACCCGGTTGTTCCTTTTATGCACGCTGTCCAAGGCGGACCGACAGGTGTAATTCGGTTGTACCGGCACTGGAGGGGGTTGCCGGGCACGACAGCCATCTGGCCGCGTGTTTCCATCCCCATGGGGACGAGTGATTGCAATGGGGGAGATCGACGACACCCTGCCAGTACCCGCGCTCAATCCGCAGGCCGGCAAGCGGCGAAAGCGGCCTGACATCATTTCAGATGCTATCCGGGACAGGCTGATGGCCGCCGCTCTGGTGCCCGGCGACCGGGTGCCGGCTGACTGGCTCGACCCTGAACGCCTCGGCGTGTCGCGCGGCACGCTGCGCGAGGCGCTGAAGATACTCGAGTTCCAGGGATTGATCGCCAGCAAGACGGGACCCGGCGGCGGAGCCTTCGTGGCGGCTATCGACCCGGACAACGCCATCCGCATCCTCGACAATCTCTTCCTGTTCGAACCGCCCTCGATCGCCGACATCTATGCCATACGAAGGGTGATCGAACCCGAGCTTGCAGCGACCGCAGCAAGAGACTCGCTCTCCGACCGGACGTTCACGGCGCTTCAGGCCAGGATCCGGCTTTACGAAGACGAGCCTGCCTCCAGCGAGGACGAATATCGCCAGCGTCTTGCGGAGCTGGATTTCCATGCCGAACTCGCCCGCAACAGCTCCAATCGGCTGCTCGGTTTTGTCGCCATCTTTCTGCTCAGCCTGTTGCGCGACATGACCGTATGCCGCGAGATCTACCAGCTTTCCAACCCGCAACTGCGCGAGACCGGTCTGCATTACCAGGTGCGCCTGCTGCGTGCGATCAAGCAGGGCGACGCAGCACTTGCACGAGAGACGATGCTCCAGCACATGGTAGAGGCTGAAAAATACATGCTGAAAAGCGTCGCAATGCGCGAACGTCCGAAGGCGGGGGGCTGACCCGCGCCCTGCGCGCACACTTCGGAGCCAGGTCGGGCTTAGCGCGGCATGATCTAGAGCGCTTCTCGGTCGGATTGAAGCGCTCTCAGCCCGATGCCTGCTCTGGTCGGTGGGTCGCTCAGTCGCCGGGCAGAAATGCCATCAGTCTGGAAAGTGTTGGCGTAACCTTGCTGGCTGCATTCGCTGCCGTTTGAAACACCACATCCGCCGCCCACCCGAAACTGGACGAAACAATCCGGTAGCTGTTTGCAGTACGTTCAAAGACAAGGCTGCGGCTACCGCTGGCGGAAGCAAGATCCCGCCTGTCGATCGTTGAGGCAGGCTGATCCTGATCGCCCTGCAAGGCCAGTTCGTTAGCCGATTGGCCAATGACGCGGCATTGTCCCGTGATTATGGGGAAGTCGAGGTCCGAGTTTCGCAAAACCTGCGTTTTCATCGCAGCCTCGCAATCCGCGATCGATGCCCACTGGGCTGGCATCTCGGACACGAACTGACAGACATTCGCATCGCAGTCGCAGCCAAGCAGTGTCATTGCAACAAGCGTGGTCTTGATCATGGCGACCGCATTCCTTCCGATTTCGGTACAATGTCGCTGAGCAACGCGGCGCGACTTGGCCTGAAAAGCGGAAAGAATGCGGCGGGGCGACGTTTCGCACCGCCCTGATGTTAATGCCAGACACCCTGACGCGTCGATGGTGCCGACGCAGGCCAGCTAGACGGTCGCGAACACTTTCTTGATGGCGTCGGCGGTCTTGGCAACCACGATATCCGCCTCATCGCGCGTGAGGCAGAGCGGCGGTGCGAAGCCAAGGATATCGCCCTGCGGCATGGCGCGGCCGATGACGCCGCTGGCGGCGAGTGCGGTCGCAACCTGCGGGCCGATCTTGTCGGAGGCGTCGAAGAAAGCGCGGTCGTCGCGATCCCTGACGAACTCGACAGCCGCCATCAGCCCGTCGCCGCGCACGTCACCAACGTTCTTGTGACTGCCAACGGCCCTGGCGAGTTCGGTACGGAAATAGGCGCCCGTCTCGCGGGCGTTCGTCACCAGGTCTAGCTCGTCGATCAGTTCCAGATTGGCGACGCCAGCGGCAACGCAGATCGGATGCGCTGAATAGGTCCAGCCATGGCCGAGCGAACCGAGCTTGTCGGAGCCTTCGACGAGGCCGGCCCACATCTTTTCGCCGACGATCACACCCGACAGCGGCGCGTAGGCCGAGGTCAGCCCCTTGGCGATGGTGATCAGGTCCGGCTGCATGCCGTAATGGTCGGAGCCGAACATCGTGCCCAGCCGGCCGAAGCCGGTGACGACCTCGTCGGCAACGAGCAGCACATCGTACTTTTTGAGGACGGCCTGGATCTTCTGCCAGTATCCGGCGGGTGGCGGGACGATACCGCCGGTGCCAAGGATCGGCTCGCCGATGAAGGCAGCGACCGTCTCCGGGCCTTCGGCCAGGATCATTTCCTCGAGCTTGTCGGCGCAATGCTGCGAGAACTGTTCTTCCGACATGGAACGGTCTGCGCGGCGGAAGTAATAGGGCGCCTCGGTGTGCAGGATGGGCGCACGCGGCAGGTCAAAGGCATTGTGGAACAGGTCGAGACCGGTCAGCGAGCCGGTCATGACGCCGGAGCCATGATAGCCGCGCCAGCGCGAGATGATCTTCTTCTTTTCCGGCCGGCCGAGCACGTTGTTGTAGTACCAGATCAGCTTGATGTTGGTTTCGTTTGCGTCCGAGCCGGACAGGCCGAAATAGACGCGGCTCATGCCCTTCGGCGCGCGGTCTATGATCATCTTGGACAGCGTGATCGACGCTTCGGTGCCGTGGCCGACATAGGCGTGGTAATAGGCGAGGTTCTTGGCTTGCTCGGCTATCGCGTCGGCAATCTTCTGGCGGCCGTATCCGACATTGACGCAGTAGAGGCCGGCAAAAGCATCGAGGCTCGTCTTGCCATTTGTGTCGGTGATGTAGACGCCTTCACCGCCGGCGATGATGCGCGTCGGACTTTCGCCGCGCGCATGGGTGCCCATATGCGTCGAGGGGTGGAAGAAATGGTCGCGATCCCAGGCGGCGAGTTCGTTGGATTGATCGAGCATGGTGCTTTTTCCTTTTTCTTCTCAGGCTGCGTCGAGGCAGAGATATTTGAGATCGGTGAAGGCTTCAATGCCGTGGCGGGAGCCCTCGCGGCCAATGCCCGACTGCTTCACACCGCCGAAGGGGACTGGCGCGCCGGTGATCTTGACGCGGTTGATGGCGACCATCCCGTAGTCGAGCCGGCGTCCCATGCGAAGTTGCCGGGCGCCATTTTCTGTGACGACATAGGCGACCAGCCCGTATTCCGTATCATTGGCGCGGGCAACCACCTCGTCCTCTGATTCGAACGGCGTGATGGCGGCGACAGGCCCAAATGTCTCCTCGCGCATGATCAGCGCATCGTCGGAAACATCGGCAAGCAGGGTCGGCTCGAAAAACAGCTTGCCGGCCCTGTGGCGCTGGCCGCCGGCAAGGCAGCGTGCACCGTGCTTCATGGCGTCGGCGACCTGTTCCTCGACTTTCTTGACCGCGCGTTCGTGCATCAACGGGCCGATGTCCGCACCGTCGGTCAGGCCATGCGCTACCGTCAGGCTTTCGATCCGCGCGGCAAAAGCGCTGCAGAAGCGATCATAGACGGCGCGCTGCACGTAGATCCGGTTGGCAGCCAGGCAGTCCTGGCCCGATGTCGCGAACTTTGCGTCGACGGCTATCGAGACGGCACGGTCGATGTCTGCGTCATCGAAAACGATGAGCGGAGCGTGGCCACCCAGTTCCATGACCATACGCTTCATCGTCGAAGCGCATTTTCCGGCGATCAGCCGGCCGATCTCGGTCGAGCCGGTAAAGCTCATGGCGCGAATGCGGGGATCCTCGCACATCACGCCGACGATGGTCGCAGCGTCTCCCGTGACGACGTTGAAGACGCCGGCAGGCAGGCCGGCCCGCTCGCCGAGTTCGGCAAGCGCCAGCGCCGATAGCGGCGTCTCGGAGGAAGGATGAGCGACAATGGTGCAGCCGGCGGCCAGGGCTGCGGCGGCCTTGCGGGTGAGCATGGCAGAGGGGAAATTCCAAGGGGTCACGACGCCGACAACGCCGAGCGCTTCACGACGGACAAGCATTTCGGCGTCGCGCAGGTGGCTGGTCACAGTCTCGGCGTTCAGGCGCTTGGCTTCTTCGGCGTACCACTCGACAAAGGAGGCGGCATAGTCGATCTCGCCCACCGACTCGGCCAGCGGTTTGCCCTGCTCCAGCGTCATCAACAGCGCGAGATCCTGCTTTGCGGCGACGATCAGATCGAACCATTTGCGCAGGATTTTCGAGCGCTCCTGCGGCAACAGGTACCGCCATTGCGGGAACGCCCGCGAAGCTGCATCGATGGCCCCGGAGGCCTGGGCCGCGTCGAGCGACGCTACCCATGCGACGCTGACGGCACTGGCCGGGTCGGCGACCTCGAAACTGTTCCCCTTGCCGCTGGCGGTCCACTGACCGTCGACATAGGCAAGTTCGCGATACAGCCGACGATCGACGAGCCGGTCGAGGCCATCATGGCGTGTAGGGCGGGCGAAATGCGCGGACATTGCTTCAGGTCTCCGGTGCGAGTGATGCTGCAAGCCTAGTCGGCATCGCGAGGAGAAAGGGACTGTCTGGAGAGCGCTCAGGAGAGAGACTCTCTCTTTTTTGCGGCCTGGCAGCAGCTTTGGGCTGTCAGGTCGCTGGCGCGGGGAGCAGGTTGGCGATCGGCACCGCGGCCTCGTCCTTGACCGTCTTGGTGACGATGTAGGTAAAGTAGCGGTCGATGCCGATCTCGCGCTCGAGCAGTCCGTCGACCAGCCTCTGGTAGGCGTCTATATCGCGCGCCATCACCTTCAGCAGATAGTCGACGCCGCCACCGACCGACCAGCAGGTGATGATTTCCTCGCAGTCGCGCACCACGCGCTCGAAGCGCTCGAAATCAGCCTGCCGATGACTTCTGAGGGTCACTTCCATCAGCACGACCGCGACCGGGGCGACTGTGCGCATGTCGATTGTCGCGTGATAGCCGCTGACCACGCCGGCCTTCTCCAGCTTGCGCAGGCGAACCCAGCACGGCGTTGGCGACAGGCCGACTTCTTCTGCCAGCCTGAGCTTGGTGATGCGCCCGTTGCGCTGCACGGCGTCCAGAATCTTGAGGTCGGTCGGGTCGAGTCTCATGCCTGCCATCACGCTTCCGCAGCCTGTCGTTCGCGCAGCATGATGTCGCAAGTTTTAGATTGTCAATTGGACTGATTTCGCCTTCAATGAAATCATGACACTTTGGCGCCCCGATCCTGGTCTGGTCCGCAGGCCGGCATATTTGTCGCTGGCGGAGCAAATTGCGCGGGCAATACACGACGGAAGGCTGGAAAACGGCGAAAGATTGCCGACGCATCGCAAGATGGCCGACAATCTCGACCTGTCGGTACAGACGGTAAGCCGCGCCTATGAGGAGCTGATTCGCCGCGGCCTGGTGTCGGGCGAGATCGGCCGCGGCACCTTCGTCCAGACGCAGCGCAGCGAGCCGGCGCCGCCCTACCTGCCGGAACGGCCGGGCGAGGTCATCGACCTGTCGATCCTTAAGCCGGTCAGCGAGGCGATGCACCTCGAGAGGCTGAAGCAGGCGCTCGGCTGGCTGGCCGAAAACCTGCCGGCAAGCTCGGCCCTGTCGTTTCGCCCCAACATGGTTTTCCCGCGCCACCGCGCGGTGGCCGCGGACTGGCTCAAACGCTGCGGCCACACCGTCGAGCCGCACAATGTCAGCGTGACCAACGGCGCCACGGCGGGCATGACGGTCGCGCTGATGAGCGTTGCGCCGCCCGGCTCGACGCTCGCCGCCGAAGCCATCTGCCACCACACGCTGGTGCCGCTGTCGCGCTATCTCGGCTTCAAGCTCGAGGGCCTGGAAATCGACGCGGACGGGCTGGTGCCCGAGGCGCTGGACGCGGCCTGCAGCCATTCCGATATCCGCGCCGTCTTCGTGCAGCCCTCGGTGATCAACCCGACCGCGACATTGATGAGCGAGGCGCGAAGGCTTGCAATCGTTGAGGTTGCGCGCAAGCACGATCTGGCGATCATTGAGAATGACGTGCTTGGTCCGCTGGTTGAAGACCGGCCGCCGCCGATTGCCGCGCTGGCACCGGAACGCACACTTTATGTGACCAGCCTCACCAAGACCGTGGTCCCCGGACTGCGCATCGGCTATCTCGCCGCGCCCGACCGCTACGCGGCGGCGGTGGCCAACCGGCATCTCGTGTCGAACTGGATGGCCACGCCGATGGTCGCCGAGATCGCCACCAAATGGGTTGCCGACGGCACGGCGCTGGAACTGGTCAACTGGCAGCGCAAGGCGCTGCACCGCCGGCACGCCATCGCATCCGAAGTGCTGGGCGACATCGACTACATGGCGCATCCGGAAAGCCTGCATGTCTGGCTGCCGCTCGGCAGCAACCGGAGCGAGGAGAACTTCGTCGCGCAGGCCCGCCTGCAAGGTGTCGCGATTGCGCCCGGTTCGTCGTTCAGGACGTCCGAGGCTCCGTGGAGTCCGGCAGTTCGCATCTCGCTCGGATCGACAAACGAAGACGAGTTGCGGGTCGGATTGGGCACCGTGGCAAGGCTTCTTCGGGCAGATCCGGAGCATCTTCTGCTGGCGATCTAGGGTCAGAGCGCCGGCCGGCCTTGCGCACAGACGTGGATCGATTTTTGTGCGAGCCGTGTTTTTCACCGGAAAAGAGACAAGCCGGCCAGTGGCTTGGCTCAAAAAAAGGCAAGTGACGTCCCGGAATTTGTACACAGCATGGCTATTGCCGTGCGCATCTGGCCCGCCAGCAATCAGATGAGAGCCGATGCGTCCCGTTTTAGCCGCGCATCAACGAAGCAGACTGTCTGTCACTGGACAGCACGAAAATCATCTTTCTCCCAAATTGTACTGATTTAATTTTGTCGATTGACATGATTTGATATCTTCCCCATCGTTGGGGCAAGAAGGCTTCAAGGCCACGGGGAACTACATGATCGCGCCCATCATCAAGATTGACGCCATCGCCAAAAGTTTCGGCACCTTCAAGGTGCTGGACGGCCTGTCGATGGAAGTGAAGCCCGGCGAGAAGCTGGCGCTGATCGGACCCTCGGGCTCCGGCAAGACGACGATCCTGCGCATCCTGATGACGCTCGAGCGGATCGACGGCGGCCATATCCAGATCGACGGCGAAGAACTCTACCACATGGAAAAGAACGGCGCCCTGGTTCCTGCAGACGAGCGCCATCTGACCCGGATGCGGCAAAAGATCGGCATGGTGTTCCAGCTGTTCAACCTGTTTCCGCACAAGTCGGTTATCGACAATGTGACACTGGCGCCGATCCTGTCGAAGGGCACACCAAGGGCCGAGGCCGAGAAGCGGGCGATGGAACTGCTCGACATGGTGGGCATGGCGGAAAAGGCAAAGGCGATGCCCGCACAGCTTTCTGGCGGACAGAAGCAGCGCGTGGCGATTGCCCGTGCGCTGGCGCTGTCGCCCAAGATCATGCTGTTCGATGAAGTCACCTCCGCACTCGACCCCGAACTGGTCGAGGAAGTGATGAATGTGATGAAGAAGCTTGCCGCCGAAACCGACATGACCATGCTTCTGGTGACGCATGAGATGGGCTTTGCACACGAATTTGCCGACCGGGTTCTGTTTTTCGACGGCGGCAAGATCGTCGAGGAAGGCAAGCCCGATGAAATTTTCACCAATCCGAAACAGGAGCGCACACAGGGCTTCCTGAGGAAGATCATCGCGGCCGGACATCGCGTCTGACCGTCATGCCGCGGCGCCTAGCCGCATGAATGAGAAGATCAACAAGGAGTTGGGAACAATGAAAATGAAGACAACACTCGCCGGCGTAGCCGGACTTGCCATGCTGGCTTCCTTCACGGTTACGGGACCGGCCATGGCCGACAAGCTCGAGGATCTGAAGGCACAAGGCTTTGCACGCGTCGCCATCGCCAACGAACCTCCCTTCACGGCCGTTGCCGCCGACGGCAAGGTTTCGGGCGCAGCCCCAGACGTGGCGCGCGAAATCTTCAAGCGCCTCGGCGTCGAGGACATCGTTGCCTCGATTTCCGAATATGGCGCGATGATCCCCGGCCTGCAGGCAGGCCGCTTCGACGCGGTGACCGCCGGCCTGTTCATGAAGCCCGAGCGCTGCGCAGCCGTCGTCTATTCGGAGCCGGTGCTGTGCGACGCAGAGGCAATGTTGGTGAAGAAGGGCAATCCAAAGGGCTTCCAGAGCTATGCCGACGTCGCCAAGGATGAAAGCGCGACCATCGGCGCGCCGGGCGGCGGCACCGAGGAAAAGCTGGCGCTCGATGCCGGGGTGCCGCGCGACCGCGTGATCGTGGTGCCGGATGGCCAGAGCGGGTTGAAGATGGTTCAGGACGGCCGCATCGATGCCTATTCGCTGCCGGTGCTGTCGATCAACGATCTGGTGAAGAAGGCCAACGATCCGAACCTCGAGGTCGTGGCTCCAGTGGTCGGCGCGCCGGTCTATTGCGACGGCGCCGCCTTCAAGAAGGGCGACGAGGCCCTGCGCGATGCCTATGACGTGGAACTGGCCAAGATGAAGGAATCGGGCGACTTCGCCAAGATCATCGAGCCTTATGGCTTCTCGGCAGCCGCCGCCATGTCGACCTCGCGCGAGAAGCTCTGCTCGGCGCAGTAACGCACTGCTGTGCCTTCTCCTGCCAGCTTAGCAAGCAGGATGCACAGCGACAGACACTGGATGAAGGGCGCGGCCCGCCCTGCCCTTCATCTGCCCGCTCACGGCATCCAACCCCTTTTCGGGAACCGCTGACCCCATGATCGACTGGACCGGCTATATCGGCCTTATCCTCGACGGCGCGCTGGTCACCATCCAGCTTACCGTGCTGGGATCGGCGCTTGCCCTGGTCATGGCTTTCCTGGGGGGGCTCGGCCGCCTGTCACGCTTTTTCGCGGTGCGCGCCCTCGCCACCGCCTACATCGAATTCTTTCGTGGCACCTCGATCTTCGTGCAGCTTTTCTGGGCCTATTTCGTGCTGCCCTTTGCCGGCATCACGCTGACACCACTGCAGGCCGGCATACTGGCGCTTGGACTGAATGTCGGCGCCTACGGCGCAGAAGTGGTGCGCGGCGCCATCCAGTCGATCGGCAAGCAACAATACGAGGCCTGCGTGGCCCTCAATCTCGGTCGCTGGCAAAGCATGCGCCATGTGATCCTGCCGCAGGCACTCCTGCTGATGCTGCCAACCTTCGGCAACAACGCCATCGAACTTCTCAAGGGAACAGCCGTGGTGTCGCTGATTTCGCTCACCGACCTGACTTTCCAGGCACAGGTGGTGCGCGCCCAGACCGGCAACACGCTGATACCCTTCACGACGGCACTGCTCATCTATTTCGCGCTCGCCCTGCTGATCGGCTGGGGCATGCGCAGCCTTGAGCGCCGGATGGCGCGTGGCCTCGACGGAGTGCGTGTCTGATGGAATGGGACTGGGCCTTTGTCTGGCAGATCTTTCCGACGATGGTCGAGGGCGCCAAGATCACCATCCTTGCGACGCTGCTGGGTTCCGTGCTGGCAGCCTTTGTCGGGCTCGCCATTGCGCTGGCCCGGCGTTCGCCAAATCGCATCCTGTCGCGCAGTGTCGGCTTTGCAGCCGAGTTCATCCGTGGCACGCCGCTTCTCGTGCAGCTCTATTTCATTTTCTACGTGCTGCCCGATATCGGCATTCTCCTGGCACCGCTCGTTGCCGGCGTCATCGGTCTTGGGCTTCACTACGGCACCTATACCGCAGAAGTGTACAGGGCCGGCATCGACAATGTGCCGCGTGGCCAGTGGGAAGCCGCCAAGGCGTGCAACATCTCGGCACGCCAGACCTGGATCCACATCATCATTCCGCAGGCGCTGCCGCCAATGATCCCTGCCCTGGCCAACTATTTCATCGCCATGTTCAAGGAGACGCCGCTGCTTTCGGCAATCACCGTGCTGGAGCTGATGAACCAAGCAAAGAGCGTCGCCAATTCGAGCTACCGCTACATCGAGCCGATCACCATGGTCGGCGCCTTCTTCCTCGCCATCAGCCTGGTGGCAGTGTTCGGCCTGCGCTGGCTCGAACGCCGCTACGGCCACGTCGAAGTCTGACCACATGCCGAACACACAGATACTGCAGCGCGACGCCCGGCCCGAGCTGGACGCAAGGCCGCTGGCCAAGCGTGTCGGCCTTGTCATCCTCGCCACCGACCACACCAGCGAGCCCGATTTTGCGCGCATGGTGGCAAGCCAGCGGATTGGCGTCTATGTGGCGCGCGTTCCCTACGCCAACCCGACGACGCCGGAAAATCTGCGCGGCATGCAGCCGACGCTGACCAACGGCGCCGGCCTGATCCTGCCCGGCGAGGAACTGGATGCCATCTGCTATTCCTGCACCGCCGCCTCCGCCGTTATCGGCGACGCGGAAGTCGCAGCCGCAATCAACAAGGCAAAACCCGGCGCACCGGTGGTAACGCCGCCGCTGGCAGCAACGCGTGGCCTGAACGCGCTCGGCGCAAAACGGATCAGCATTCTGACGCCCTATACGGTCGAGACAAGCCGGCCGATGGCGACCTATTTCGAACGCAACGGTTTCGACATCGCAAGCTTCACCTGCCTCGGTTTCGAGGACGACCGCGAAATGGCGCGCATCGCGCCACAAACCCTCGTTCAATTGGCGCGAGAGGCGATGGCGACAGACGCCGAAGCACTGTTCGTTTCCTGCACGGCGCTGCGCGCCGCACTGGCCGTTGGCGACATGGAAGAGGCGATCGGCCGGCCGGTGGTGACCAGCAATCAGGCGACCGCATGGAATTGCCTACGGCTTTGCGGTGACGACGCACCGCGCCCGGAGTTTGGAAGGCTGATGACGCTGCCGTCGGGCAAGGCCGAATGATCATGGAATTCGTTACGCTCAAGGACATCGAGGCGGCACGTGGGCGCATCGACGGCAAGGTGGTGGCGACCCCGACCGTGCACTCTCCGTCGCTCACCGCGCTTGCCGGCGTGCCGGTCTATCTCAAGCTCGAACACCGCCAGACGACGGGCAGCTTCAAGCTGCGCGGCGCCTCGAACGCCATTGCATCGCTGTCGGCCGACGAGAAGGCCAGAGGCGTGACGGCGGCATCGACCGGCAATCACGGACGCGGGCTGGCGCACGCGGCGAAACTCGAGGGCATGCGGGCAGTGATCTGCATGTCGAAACTGGTTCCCGACAACAAGCTTTCGGAAATCCGCAACCTCGGTGCCGAGGTGCGCATCATCGGCAAAAGCCAGGACGACGCCCAGCAAGAGGTCGACCGGCTGGTTTCCGAAGACGGCCTGATCATGCTGCCGCCCTTCGACCATCCGGCAATTGTTGCCGGACAGGGAACGGTCGGGCTGGAGATCGTCGAGGCCGTGCCCGATGCGGCAACCGTGTTGGTGCCGCTTTCGGGCGGCGGGCTGGCGGCGGGCATCGCGGCTGCCGTGAAGGCGCTGAACCCCAGCGTCAAGGTGATCGGCATTTCGATGGCGCGGGGAGCCGCCATGAAGGCCAGCCTCGACGCAGGCAAGCCGGTGCTGGTCGAAGAACTGCCGACGCTGGCGGATTCGCTTGGCGGCGGCGTCGGGCTGGACAACCGGCTGACCTTCGCCATGTGCCGGGACCTGCTCGACGAGGTGATCCTGCTTTCCGAGGAGGAAATCGCAGCCGGCATCCGTCACGCCTACGCGATGGAACGCGAGATTATCGAAGGTGGCGGGGCTGTCGGGATCGCCGCGCTCCTGGCCAGCAAGATCCAGTCTGACGGACCGATCGTGGCGCTGCTGTCGGGCCGCAACATCGATATGGCGCAGCATCGCAAGATCATCTGCGGAGCGCCTTTGGCCGGGGAGGATGCAGCATGAGCCGGATGACCATCCTGACCGAGGCCGACCTGCGCAGCGTCATCAAGCTCGACCTGGACGCGGTGGCCTGCGTGGAAAACGCGTTTGCCGCGCTGGCGACCCAGCCGGTGGCGATGCCTCCGATCCTCAGGCTCGACATTCCCGAGAACCATGGCGAGGTCGACGTGAAGACCGCCTACGTGCCAGGCATCGACTGCTTCGCCATCAAGATCAGCCCCGGCTTTTTCGACAATCCGAAAATCGGACTGCCAAGCACCAGCGGCATGATGGTGCTGTTGTCGTCCAGGACCGGGCAGGTCGAGGCGCTGCTGCTCGACAATGGCTATCTGACGGACGTGCGAACCGCCGCTGCCGGCGCGGTGGCGGCAAAGCATCTGTCGCGCGAGGATTCTTCCATCGCGGCGATCTTCGGCGCCGGTGTTCAGGCGCGCCTGCAACTCGAGGCGCTGACGCTGGTGCGGCCGATCGCCGAAGCGCGCATCTGGGCGCGCGATGGCGTGAAGGCAGCCGCAGCCGCCGCCGACCTGCGTGAACGGCTTGGCATACTGGTGCGCTACGAGCCGGAGCCGGACCGCGCCGTGGCCGACGCCGACATCATCGTGACCACCACGCCTTCGACCGAGCCCTTGCTGAAGGCCGCATGGCTGTGGCCCGGCCAGCACATCACCGCCATGGGATCGGACGCCGAGCACAAGAACGAGATCGACCCGCAGATCGTGGCGCGCGCCGCGCTCTATGTCGCCGACCGGCTGAGCCAGACGCGGCTGCTCGGCGAGTTGCACCACGCCATCGCCGCCGGTTTGGTCAGAGCCGATGCAGGCTTTACCGAACTCGGGCAGATCGTCGCCGGACAGCACAAGGGCCGCGGCTCGCCGGGCGACCTGACCATCGCCGACCTGACCGGGACCGGGGTTCAGGACACGGCCATCGCCACGCTGGCGCGCGACCGCGCGAAGGCCGCAGGCGCCGGGACGCCATTCGACAGCTGACATATGGCCGCAAGGCCCAAGAAAATGAGGAAGCGAGCCGATGAGTGAAGCAAGACTGAAATTTTCGCGCGGCGAATTTGCCGAACGGCTGGCCAAGACCAGGCAGGCCATGGAGGTGCGCGGCGTCGATCTGCTGATTGTCTCGGACCCGTCCAACATGGCCTGGCTGACCGGCTATGACGGCTGGTCGTTCTACGTGCACCAGGCGGTAATCGTGCCGCCAACGGGCGAGCCGGTGTGGTTCGGACGCGGCCAGGACGCCAACGGCGCCAAGCGCACGGCCTATCTGGATCATGCAAACATCGTCGGCTACGCCGACAATTACGTGCAATCGACCGAGCGACACCCGATGGATTTCCTGTCGCAGGTGATCAGCGAGCGCGGCTGGAGCAATCTCAGGACCGGCGTCGAGATGGACAATTACTACTTTTCCGCGGCCGCCTTCGCCTCGCTTCACAAGCACCTGCCGAACGCCCGCTTCGTCGACGCCACGGCGCTGGTCAACTGGCAGCGCGCCGTCAAGAGCCCGACCGAGATCGGCTATATGAGGAAAGCGGCGCGCATCGTCGAGGCGATGCACGAGCGCATCGTCGACAAGATCGAGGTCGGCATGCGCAAATGCGACCTGGTGGCCGAGATCTACGATGCCGGCACGCGCGGCGTCGAGGGGGCCGGCGGCGACTATCCGGCGATCGTGCCGCTCCTGCCGTCGGGCGCCGATGCGTCTGCGCCGCACCTGACCTGGGACGATCTGCCGATGAAGAGCGGCGAAGGCACATTCTTCGAGATCGCCGGCTGCTACAACCGCTACCACTGCCCGCTGTCCCGGACGGTGTTCCTCGGCAAGCCGACGCAGGCCTTCCTCGATGCCGAGAAGGCGACGCTGGAGGGCATGGAGGCAGGGCTCGAGGCAGCAAGGCCCGGCAACACCTGCGAGGACATCGCCAACGGCTTCTTCGCGGTGTTGAAGAAACACGGCATCGTCAAGGACAACCGCACCGGCTATCCGATCGGCCTTTCCTATCCGCCCGACTGGGGCGAGCGCACGATGAGCCTGCGCCCCGGCGACCGCACCGAGCTGAAGCCCGGCATGACGTTCCATTTCATGACCGGGCTGTGGCTGGAGACGATGGGGCTGGAGATCACCGAATCGATCCTGATCACCGAGACCGGGGTCGAGTGCCTGGCCAACGTGCCGCGCAAGCTGGTCGTCAAGGAGTAGGACCATGCACGACACGCTCAGACCCTCGCCGATCTCGCCCTCCGTCGACTACGGTCGCGACGGCGTCCAGCACGGCATGCTGCGCCTGCCCTACAGCCGCGACGACAGCGCCTGGGGCTCGGTGATGATCCCGATCTGCGTGATCAGGAACGGCGACGGCCCGGTGGCGCTCCTGTCGGGCGGCAATCACGGCGACGAGTATGAGGGGCCGCTGGCGCTCTACGACCTGGCCCGCACGCTCGACCCGAAGGACGTGACCGGCACGGTGATCATCGTGCCGGCGATGAACTATCCGGCGTTCCAGATGGGCACCCGCACCTCGCCGGTCGACAAGGGCAACATGAACCGGCTGTTCCCCGGCCGGCCGGACGGCACGGTGACGCAGAAGATCGCCGATTACTTCCAGCGCCACCTGCTGCCGATGGCCGACCTGGTGCTCGACTTTCATTCCGGCGGCCGCACGCTCGACTTCCTGCCCTTCTGCGCGGCCCATGTGCTGGACGACAAGGCGCTCGAGGCCAAGGCGATGGCCGCCGTCGAGGCGTTCTCGGCGCCCTACTCGGCGCGCATGCTGGAGATCGACGCGGTCGGCATGTACGACACGGCAGCCGAAGAACAGGGCAAGGTTTTCGTGACCACGGAGCTCGGCGGCGGCGGTACGGCGACCGCCACCACGACGCGCATCGCCAGGACCGGCCTGATGAACGTGCTGCGCCATTCCGGCATCGTTGCCGGCAGCGTCGAGCGCAAGCCGACGCAATGGCTCGACATGCCGTCGGTCGACTGCTTTTCGTTTGCCGAGGATGAGGGGCTCTACGAGGCGATGATCGACCTTGGCGATCCGGTCGAGAAGGGCGACATCATCGCCCGCGTGCACGCAACGACACGCACCGGACAGCCGCCGCAGGACATCCGCGCCAAGCTGACGGGCGTTCTGGCGGCGCGGCATTTTCCGGGCCTCATCCGGCCGGGCGATTGCGCCTGTGTGGTCGCCGTCCTGGTCGACTAGCGCCGAGCGAAGCCGGACGCGCCAAAGCCCGCTGAAAAAGCTGGCGTGACAAAAGACCGGCGCTGGCGCTGGCGCCGGACGCGCCGCCGGGCCAGGGATCAGACCCCCGAAACCGGCAACCCGGACGCATGGACGCCAGCGCCAGACAATCAGCCCCGCCTGCCCCCGGCATAGACAGTTCCTATGCCTGGCTGCGGCTTGCCCTGTCGATGCTGCTGTCGGCGATCGGCGGCGCCGGCATGTGGGCCGTCGTCGTGGTGCTGCCGTCCGTGCAGGCCGAGTTCGACGTCGACCGCGGCCATGCCTCGCTGCCCTATACGGCGACCATGCTCGGCTTTGCGCTCGGCAATGTCGTGGTCGGCCGGCTGGTCGACCGGATGGGCTTCTGGAAACCGGCGCTGATTGCCTCGCTGATGCTGAGTGCGGGCTTCCTGCTGGCCTCGATGAGCGGGTCGATAATCCAGTTCACGCTCGTCCAGGGCCTGCTGATCGGCGTCGGCTCGGCGACCACTTTCGGGCCGCTGATCGCCGATGTGTCGCGCTGGTTCATGGTGCGGCGCGGCGTAGCGGTCGCCGCCGCGGCCTCCGGCAACTACATCGCCGGGGCGTTCTGGCCGATCGTCATGCCCTATGGCATGGATGCCGGCGGCTGGCGCTTCACCTACGTCGCGATCGGCATTGCCTGTCTCGTCACCATGGTGCCGCTGGTGCTGATGCTGCGGCGCGCCGCACCCGAGGCGGCGCGCGCCGGCAGCGCCGGCTTCCGGCCGGTGCAGAGCATACCGGTTTCGCCGCGCGCATTGCAGGCGCTGCTGGTGGTCGCCGGCGTCGGCTGCTGCGTCGCCATGTCGATGCCCCAGGTGCACATCGTCGCCTATTGCCTGGACCTCGGCTATGGCGTGGCGCGCGGCGGCGAGATGCTGTCGATCATGCTGGCGGCGGGCATCGTCAGCCGGCTGGCGTCCGGCTTCCTGGCCGACCGCATCGGCGGCATCAGGACGCTGCTGATCGGCTCGGTGCTGCAGGGACTGTCGCTGCTGTTCTACATCCCGTTCGACGGGCTCGCCTCGCTCTACATCGTGTCGCTGGTGTTCGGCCTGTCGCAGGGCGGCATCGTGCCGTGTTACGCCATCATCGTGCGCGAATACATGCCGGCGGCCGAGGCCGGCCAGCGCGTCGGCATCGTCATCATGGCGACGATCGTCGGCATGGCGCTGGGCGGCTGGATGTCGGGCGTCATCTACGACATGACCGGCTCCTATGCCGCGGCCTTCCTGAACGGCATTGGCTGGAACCTTCTGAACGTCACCGTCATGAGCTTCCTCTTGTGGAAGGCGCGCCGCCCGATGCCGGCAGTGGCTTGAGCGAGAGGGGCGGGGAAAGCATGTGCTGAATGTCTTGGCTGGGGCCGGCAGCGGACCGTCCGCTTCTGGCGACCGCAAGCCGGAAGCAGACATTCAATCGGTCTGGTCGACGTCCTACCGACCGAAAGCCTTCATGGCAGCAAAGCAATTGGCTACTTCTTCGGGAACAGCAAGGTGATCGTGGTGCGTATGCCCCATTCAGGACCGCCGGCCGGCGCCTCCGCGTAATAGGTTCCGCCGATCTGGAACTGCACGGGCTGCGGGCCGAGTTTGAGCACCTGCGAGATGCCAAGGTTGATCGGAACCGTCCACTGCTCGGCTTCCCAGTCGTAGGTCGACTCGGTGTTCAACGAAAGCGAGCGGCCCTTCCCGAGGCTGTACGACACAAAGGGCTGCAGAAATGTCTGGTTGACATCGGCACGGTCGCTTTCGCCGGCAAATGACCAGATGTGGTTGGCCAGACCGCCGACGGTCCAAGGTCCCTTTTGCACCAGCGCCACGCCCGTCGGGCCTGCACCCCACTTGCCGCCGCCGAGATATTCGTCGGTGGCTGTAGGCAGGAGCATCACTGGCCCGACACCCCAGATCAGACCCGCCGCTGTCGGTGCCTTGGGCGAGAAGAACAGGCTCTGGGTCGTGTCGCCAAGGCCGAACACATTGCCGTCCGGACTGTAGTCGTTATAGCTGATCGGCACGATGGTTCGCGAGATCATGTTCCAGTCATCGGTAATCGAAATCGGAATGACAGGCTGGACCTTCAAGGTGTAGGAAAAGCCATCGTCGTCAGGGCCCGCGCCGTACACAAAATTGTTCTGAAACGGCACGCTGATCAGGCTGGCGATCGGATTTGCGAGCTGCTTTGACAATTCGTCCGCGTCATCTTCCGCGAAGGCTGCACTGGATGCTCCGACGATTGCGCCAAGCGCAATCGCAATCAGATTTTGCATCTTCATGATACTCATGCTCCATTCTCCATCATCGGGCGCTTTGCTTTCTGTGCAGGAGACTCGATCCTAGATGGGCCAGACGCGGATTGATTTCTGCCAGTCCGCCTACTTCACCATCTCGATCTCGCTCGGCCGCCAGGTCTTGTTGATCCACGGCTCCAGCGGCCCGTACATGCGCAGGATGGTGAACCAGCTTTTGCCGGGAAGCGTCTGCATCCAGTTCCCCTCTTTGCCTTCAGGCGCATCAGGCGCGAAATAGACATCGTAGGAGCCGTCGGCATTCTTCTGGAACCCTTTGCTCTGGCTTCCGACCGACGGATAGGCCTGGCTTGTCTTCAGCATCGAGCGGGTTTGCGTGTCGTAGAGCGTCACCGCCCAGAAATTGTTCACCGGGACATCCGGCGGCAGGTGCAGCCGGTAGGTCTTGGAGCCATCGAAGGCCTTCTTCTGCGCATCCCTGAAGGCGATGGCATAGTCGGAGCCTGCGCCGGGATGGGTCACCGCCATGGCCGGCGTCACGCCGGTGTAGCCGAAGTAGAAACTGGTGCGGGCATTCAGGTTGCGCGCGCCGTTCGTCTCGAAGAACACGTCCTTGTTGGCAAAGCCCATGACCCAGGAACTGTCGCTGTCTGGATAGACGAAATAGCCCTTCTGGCGCGGGCTGTAGAGCGTGGTTCGCGCTGTGGCATCGCCGATTGCCGCTGCCTGCGTCAGCAGGCGCTTCATGCGCTCATCCGGATTGAAGGGTTCGCCCTTGACAATGCCGATCGCCGCGAGCGTGCCGCGGGCTTCGCTGCCCAGCGCTTCAAGGGGTTCGCGCTGAACGATCGTGTTGAGCGCCTCGAAGTAGCTGTAGTCGCTCGGAGCGACCGTATTGTAGCTCTTTCCGGTGATGTCGAAGAACTCGGTGGCCGGCGGATTATCCGCCGATTTCAGCGGATAGACCTTCAGATTATCCTTCACGTTCTTCAATGCCGGCGCCAGACCGTCGGCTATCGAACCGCGCATGAAGAACCAGTTGACGTAGGTCGGCGCCTTCAGCACGAAATAGCCTTCGGGCACCTCGCCGGTGTAGTCCGGGGGCAGCACCAGATACTTGCCGCCCTTGCCCTTGTCCGCGCCGGCGACGCCGAAGTCGCCGACATAGCGCATCCAGGCGTCGTCCAGCATGCCGAGCATGCCAGGCGGCACTTCCACGACAGTGGCCCCATAGGCCTTCAGGTCGAGATGACCGATCGAATACATGGTCGATGTATTGCCTGTCAGGTAAATGGATGCCGAATCGAGCAGACGCTCGGCCACCGCGATCTGGTTGGGCTGGCTGATGCCGATGCCGGCATTTCCGGCAATCACGCTGTAGACGGACAGCGCGCCGACATTGTCGAGAAATGCGGTCACGCCATGCATGCGATCGAGGTTGTCATAGACGGTTTCGACTGTCGCGTCGGTCGGCACGCCGTCAAAGAACTCCATGGTGCCGATCGGCGTCTCGACCTTGTCAGGCGTCGAGATCGATTTCAGCTCGGCCTCGGTGACGTCAGCCGCGGCCGGAAGCGCCGCGGTCGACACCAGCAATGCCGTCGCGAGCATTGTACGGATAAACATCAGGTCATTTCCTTTTGTATGGGCTAAATCAGGTCGTGGCGATGCCGGCGAAACACGCCGGCATCGATTGCTGGCTGCG
>JBBSOT010000012.1:0-33213 GCA_038259455.1 Hyphomicrobiales bacterium
AGATCGGCTACGACGAATTCATGGACATCGTTGCATCCTCGGCGCCGTCGGTCGGCTACTGCAACACGATGGGCACGGCCACCACCATGAATTCGCTGGCCGAAGCGCTGGGCATGCAGCTCCCCGGATCGGCCGCCATACCGGCGCCTTATCGCGAGCGCGGCCAGATCGCCTATGAAACCGGCAAGCGCATTGTCGACATGGTTCACGAGGATCTGAAACCATCGCAGATCATGACCCGCGAGGCGTTCGAGAACGCCATCGTCGTCAACTCGGCCATCGGCGGCTCGACCAACGCGCCGATCCATCTCAATGCAATCGCCCGCCACCTCGGCGTCAAGCTCGACAATGACGACTGGCAGAAGGTCGGCCACAAGATTCCGCTGCTGGTCAATCTCCAGCCCTCGGGCGAGTATCTCGGCGAGGACTATCACCATGCCGGCGGCGTGCCAGCGGTGGTGATGGAACTGATGAAGGGCGGATTGCTGCCCCATCCTGACGTGCTGACCGTCAACGGCAAGTTGATGAGCGAGAACTGCAAGAGCGTCACCAACGAGAACCCGGAGGTCATCCATCCCGTGACCAAGCCATTGATGGTCGATGCCGGCTTCATCAACCTTTCGGGCAATCTTTTCGACAGCGCCATCATGAAGAGCAGTGGCGTCTCGCCCGAATTTCGGCAGCGCTACCTGTCCAACCCCAAGGATCCGGAGGCTTTTGAAGGCGTTGCCGTGGTGTTCGAGGGACCCGAAGACTACCATGCCCGCATCGACGATCCCGCAGAAGGCATTGACGAGAACAGCATCCTGTTCATGCGTGGCGCCGGCCCTGTGGGTTATCCAGGCGGTGCGGAAGTCGTCAACATGCAGCCACCTGCCTACCTCATCAAGAAGGGCATTCATGCCCTTGCATGCGTCGGCGATGGCCGCCAGTCTGGAACGTCCGGCTCGCCGTCCATCCTCAATGCATCGCCCGAGGCCGCTGTCGGCGGTGGGCTCGCCCTTGTCAAGACCGGCGACAAGGTGCGCATCGACCTGCGCAAGGGGACGGCCGACATTCTCGTCACGGACGACGAGATCACCCGGCGGCGCGCCGAACTGCAAAACAGTGGCGGGTTCAAGTATCCCGAGCACCAGACGCCATGGCAGGAAATCCAGCGTGGCATCGTCGATCAGTTCTCGGAAGGCATGGTTCTCAAGCCGGCGGTGAAGTATCAGGACGTCGCACACACGCGCGGCATGCCGCGCGACAACCACTGACGCATGGAGCGCCGGCGGTTACGCCGGCGCGCTCAATCTTGCTACTTCGACTTCCAGGGCGGCTATCCGCTTGTCGCGTTCTGCCAGGGCCGCAGCCACATCTGATGCTTCGAAGCGCTGCGGAATGTGCTGCGGGCAGTTGGCATCCCACGCCGTCACGGTGAATAGCATCACCTGTTCGGGTCGTGCGCGGTATCCATCAGGCATCAGCCTGTCGCTCAGTTCCTCGTCGCCTTCCACGACCTGGGCTTCGCCCCAGATCTTTACCCGGCGCCTGTTTGCATAGTCGATAAGAAACAGATGCGCCTTGGCGTTCTCCGCAAGGTTTCCAGTCGTGATGTATTGCCGGTTCCCGGCGAAATCGACAAAGCCGATTGTCTGATCGTCAATGACCCGCAGAAATCCCGCAGGGCCGCCGCGATGCTGGATATAAGGTTGGCCTTCGGCATTCACCGTCGCCAGGAAGACGCTCGTCTGGGCCTCGATGAAACTCTTGAGATCGGCAGGGATACGTGTCGCCCAGCCCCCCTTTTCCTCCATGTGCTGATATCCTTGGCGCGAACCCTTGCGCTGCTGGATTGCCTTGACGGCAGGCGTAAATGCAACATCGCTCGAATAGCTGGAGTTCATCGCGCACCTGTTTGGCTGGACCGGGTTGACCCCGGCCACAAACAAATAGGCGCTTCCAAAATCTGAAACTATGTACGAATATTGAGAACGATATTACCGATATTCGGGAGGCTTGATGGATCGCCTGGATGCCATGTCTGTGCTGCTTGGGGTCGTGGATGCCGGCAGTCTGTCGGGAGGCGCCAGGTTATTGGGGACGCCGCTTTCGACGGTCAGCCGCAAAATATCGGAACTGGAAGCGCTTCTGGGAACACGCCTTCTCGTTCGGTCGACGCGCCGGATTGTACTTACGGAGGCGGGCTGTTCCTATGTCGCGGCCTGCAAGCGCATACTGGCAGATGTCGAGGAAGCCGAGCGCGCTGCTGCTGGTGAATACAGTGCACCGAAGGGCGATCTGGCTATCACGGCGCCCGTGGTTTTCGGCCGGCGCCACGTCCTGCCGCTGGTCGTCGAGTTTCTTGAGATGTACCCCGAAATCGATATCAGGTTGATTCTGGTAGATCGAATGGTCCACCTGCTGGAAGATCATGTCGATCTCGCTGTGAGGATCGGCTCTTTGCCCGACAGCAGCCTTGTTGCGACCAGACTCGGCGAAATCCGCAGGATCGTTTGCGGCAGTCCGGCCTACTTCGCACAGCATGGTTTTCCGCAGTCGCTAAGTGACCTATCCGCACATGCCTGCATAACAATGAATGGGCTGACGTCACCTGCTGCCTGGACCTTTGCCTCAGGCAGGGTCGAAGAGACCGTCGGCGTCCGCTCGCGGCTCACGGTCAACACGGCTGAAGCAGCCATTGATGCAGCGGTTGCCGGGCTTGGCGTCACGCGCGTCCTGTCCTACCAGGTGGCAAGCATGCAAAGGGCAGGGCTGATCGACATCGTGCTGCGGGATTTCGAGCCGGCACCCTGGCCGGTCAGCCTTGTCCATGCTGGTCAGGGCCTCTTGCCAATCAAGTTGCGGGCGTTTCTGGATTACGCCGGACCACGCCTCAGATCGGCGCTGTCGCAGGCAAGTATCGGTCCATGATCGCTTTGAGCTATCTTTGGCTCAGTGGCCCATGCCGCTGCGCGGCAGTTTGATCATGTCGCCGAAGCGCAGCCGCAGCCTGTCATCCATAGACTTGGGCACGTGGCTGGGGAAGCGCTCGGCCAGGATACGTTTTTTCTCGGCGATGGCGCGACTGAGGATGTCGGGCTTGCCCTTTTCATTCCATTCCTTGGGAGAGAAGCGGTCGCCGATAGCCGGATAGAAATACTCCGTCTGCATCAGCCTGAGTGTCTGCTCATTACCGAGGTAATGGCCGGGTCCCTCCATGCAGACCTCGGCGATGGTGTCGATCGACAGGGCCGCGTCGGTGACCTCGATACCGCGCACGCAGCGCTGGCAGTGGCCGAGCATGTCATTGTCGATGATCAGACTCTCCAGGCAGAAGCCGAGCAGCGAGGCGTGCATGCCTGCCGATTCATAGACAAGGTTGAGGCCTGACAGCCCGGCCATGACATTTGTAATGCCCTTTTCGTAGCCTGACTGGATGTCAGGCAGCTTTGAATCGGCCATGCCAGCTGCCGAGCCGCCTGGCAGGTCGTAGAACTGCGCCATCTGCGCGCAGGCAGCCGTCAGAAGCGCCTGTTCGGCCGAGCCGCCTGACATGGCACCGGTCCTGAGGTCGGAAACGAAGGGCCAGGTGCCGAATATGCAGGGATGACCGGGAGCGATCGCGTTGACATAGACCAGGCCGGCCAGCACTTCGGCCACGGCCTGCACGACCGCACCGGCGATGGCTGCAGGTGCTGTTGCGCCGGCCTGACCGGCCGATAGCAGCAGGATCGGTATGCCGCCCTCGACGCAGGCCTCGAGTACGCCACAGGCATCCTCGGCGAATTTCATCGGCGGCACGACAAAGCAGTTGGAGTTGGAGACGAAAGGCCGCGCGCGGAAATTCTCCTCGCCGCCGGCGATCGCATAGAGCATCTCCAGTGCCGGCGCGACATTCTCGCGCACGGTGAAGCTGGTGCCGACATGTTTGGACGTACCCATCACGCAGGCATAAAGCGTGTTGAAATCCATCTCGGCCGGATCTGGAATGTCGCGCGGCACCATTGGCCGCTGGAAGAAGTGGATGTTGTCTAGCCCGTCGACGATTCGCGCCGCGTCATAAATGTCCTGCAGCAGCGATTCCCGGTATTCATGCTTCTCGACGTCGACGAGGTGAACTGCAGCGCCAGCCGTGCCGTAATGCACGCGTTTGCCCTGGATCAGCATGTCGTGCTTCGGATCCTGGCCGTAGAGCGTGAAGTTGCGGGCCGCGTTCTTGATCGTCTCCATCACCAAGGCGCGCGGAAACCGGATGCGCCCGTCGGCATCATGGCTTGCGCCGACACGGGTCAGCGCCTCGATGCAACTCGGAATGGCGTTGGCGAAGCCGACCGTTTCGAGCAGCGTGAGCACCGCTTCATGGATACGGCCAAGGTCGTTGTCGGCGAGCGCCTTGTACGTGCCACCCTCAAGTCCCGGCCGGATCGGGCGAACATCATCGGCAAGCGGTGCCGCGCGCATGGCCCGGCGCGCCTCACGTCC
This sequence comes from Hyphomicrobiales bacterium, assembly GCA_038259455.1. Classification (GTDB taxonomy): domain Bacteria; phylum Pseudomonadota; class Alphaproteobacteria; order Rhizobiales; family Rhizobiaceae; genus CAMYMG01. Next base: position 4,468 of record JBBSOT010000012.1, read on the forward strand.
GCCGGAGCGGCGTGAGCTTCGTTCGACGGCGCCGTCCAGTTGCTCCAACACAATCGTCATGCCGAACCTCCAACCATTGCCAAAGGCTGGTACCGATTGGTCCAGGTTGGACCGGCATCGTCCCGCTCTGGCCGCGACTATGCGCGCGCCATTGGCCGCCAATAGGGCCACCGCGTTCCGTGGAGTGGGCCAGATAAAGAGGCGCTATGCGGCGGCCGGTCGCCTGCCAGCCGCAGTCGCCAGTTCCCGGATGCCGGGTTCGATATGCTGGAGAGCGATCGAAGAGATACCAAGCCGCATGAAGCGCGACGGTTCGCCCGCCCGGTCGAAGAAGCGATCACCAGGCTCGATGATCACGCTTCGCGCCGCAGCGGCTTCCGCCAGTCCACGTGCATTGATCCCTTGCGGTCCTTCGAGCCAAAGCGAGGCGCCACCGGCAGAGTCGGTCGAGCGCCATTCGGGCAGAAAGGCGGAGATCGCCTGCACCAGCCTCTTGCGCCGCTCGTCGAATGCCGACGACAGCCGTCGCACCAGGGCCTCGTGGTGGCCAAGTGACAGGAACAGGGCGACGGCGCGCTGGTTGTTGGCTGGCGGATGACGCAGCATGAAGCGGCGCAGTGCCCTCAGTTCGGCAATCAGCCCGGCGTCGGCGACGATGTAGCCAAGCCGCAGCCCGGGAGCCAGCGTCTTTGACATCGAGCCCACATAGATCACCCGCCCGGAGCGATCGAGGCTCTTCAGCGCCTGCTGAGGCGCTTCGTCGATCAACTGGCTGTCATAGCCGTCCTCGATGATGATCTGGTTGTTCCGGTTGGCACGTGCCAGAAGGTCCGTCCGGCGCTCGGCGCTCAGTGGTACCATCGTCGGGCAATGGTGGCTGGGGGTCACGAACACAAAGCCGGCGTCGTTGGGAATATCTTTGGTTACAATGCCTTGGCTATCGACCGGGGTGGCATGAATGTCGGCTCCCGCAAGCCGGAAGATCGACCGTGCGTCAGGATAACCGGGATCTTCCATTGCCACTTTCGAGCCCTTGGACATCAAGAGATTCGCCAGCATGTAAAGTGCGTTCTGGGCGCCGAGCGTTACGATGATCTCGTCGGGGTTGGCGAATATGCCGCGCCGCGGCAGCAGCCGCGCCTGGATCTGTTCGATCAGCAGCGGATCATCGCGGTCGACCATGTCGGCCGCCCAATTGCGGATTTCCAGAACGGCCAACGCCATGCGGTTGCATTCGCGCCACTCGGCAGTCGGAAAGAGCGCCGGGTCGAACTGGCCGTAGACAAACGGGTAGGAGGATTTGATCCAGTTCTGCTGGGCTGCCGGAGCAGGCATGTCACTGGCTGCGATCTGGCGCCGCGCCTTCCAGTCAATCTCGTTGACATTATCGGCCTTCTGTTGCGGCTTTGCCGGGGTTGCCAGAACCTCGGGGTTTACGAAATGACCACGGCGCTCGCGCGCAATCAGAAAGCCCTGGTCGACCAGCTGCTGGAATGCCAGCACTACCGTTCCGCGCGCCACGCCAAGCTTCTCGGCAAGGATCCGGCATGAAGGAAGCGGCATGGACGCGGCAATCTGTCGGTCCAGGATCGCGGCGACAATTGCCTGCCTGATCTGCGCCTGCAGAGTCTGTCCGGACTCAGCCGAAATGTGGAACAGGCCGGACCAGATGGCTGCGTCGTTTCGCTGTGGCATAATGCGCTCCTCTGCATCCAGACGTCATTCTGGACCAGCAAGTTGTAAGTCTGGTCCAACGCGTTGCGCCAATGAATTTTTCTGATTGTTATGATCTATGCCAGTGATGCATGTCGTCTGGTCCAGGAGCTGCATCGGCCAGGATGAGACAATTCCGCATGAAGAACGCGCCTGAACCTTCGCGCGGGCGCCTTTCTCCTTTAGTGTGACTCAAACCCTTTTCTATGGAGTCAGACCAGTGGCAGACTTGTCCTTTGAAGCGCGGCTTGCTGCGTTGCGCGATCACCATGCGCAGGCTCCAGCCGATATGAGGCTCGCATTCGCGTCGGATCCGGAGCGATTCGAACGATTCTCCGCCTCCGTCGGTGACTTCCTCTTCGATTGGTCCAAATGTGCAGTCGATGAAGAGACGATGCGTCTGCTTTGGGATCTCGCGCTAGCCGCCGACCTCCCCAAGCGCCGCAAGGCCATGTTCGATGGCGACAAGATCAACGTGACTGAGAACCGTGCGGTGCTGCACACAGCACTTCGCGCCCCGCGCGGCGGCAAGCTGGTTGTTGATGGGGAGGATGTCATCGCGCAGGTGCATGCCGTGCTCGACGCGATGGCCGCGTTTTCCGATGCCGTGCGAACCGGCAAGGCGACAGGTGCAACAGGCAAGAAAATAACCGATATCGTTAACATCGGCATCGGTGGATCGGACCTGGGTCCGGCCATGGCAACGCTGGCGCTCGCACCCTGGCACGACGGTCCGCGCACCCATTACGTTTCCAATGTCGACGGGGCCCATATCCATGACACGCTGAAGGGTCTCAACCCCGAGACCACGCTTTTCATCATCGCTTCCAAGACCTTCACCACCATCGAAACGATGACCAATGCCGAGACGGCCCGCAAATGGGTTGAGACTGCGCTGGGCAGTGCCGCGACGGCCATGCATTTCGCTGCCGTCTCCACCGCGCTCGACAAGGTTGATGCGTTCGGTATTGCGCGGGACCGTGTTTTCGGTTTCTGGGATTGGGTCGGTGGCCGCTATTCGCTATGGGGCGCCATCGGCCTGCCGATCATGATCGCGGTTGGAGCCGACAATTTCCGGGACTTCCTGGCCGGAGCGCATGCCATGGACGAGCATTTCCAATCCGCGCCGCTGGAAAGGAACCTGCCTGTTCTGCTGGGACTGATCGGCTACTGGCACCGCGTCATCTGTGGCTATCCGTCACGCGCCGTCATTCCCTACGACCAGCGACTATCGCGGTTTCCGGCCTACCTTCAGCAGCTCGACATGGAATCGAACGGCAAGCGCGTGACGCTCGACGGCACGGCAGCCACAACGCCGACAGGACCGCTCGTATGGGGCGAACCCGGCACCAATGGACAGCACGCTTTCTTCCAGCTTTTGCACCAGGGAACCGACATAATTCCCGTCGAGTTCCTTGCGGCAGCCGAGGGTCACGAGCCCGATCTGCGCCACCAGCACGACCTCTTGCTGGCCAATGTTCTGGCCCAGTCCGCCGCTTTGATGAAGGGCCGTACACTCGAAGAGGCGCGCGCCCAGATGCTGGCCAAGGGCATGGAAGCCGCAGAAGTCGACCGAATCGCGCCACACCGGGTGTTCACCGGCAACCGGCCGTCGGTGACGCTGATCTACAAAATGCTTGATCCGCATACATTCGGACGGTTGATCGCGCTCTATGAACATCGGGTTTTCGTGGAGGGTGTGCTTTTCGGCATCAACTCCTTCGACCAGTGGGGTGTCGAACTCGGCAAGGAACTGGCGACAGGCCTGCTTCCTGTTGTCGAGGGCAAGCAGGACGCTTCCTCAACGGATGCCTCGACAGGCGGCCTCGTGCGCCATATCCATGGCTTGCGCGGGGAGTAAACGATTTGCCTGACATCAAGGGGATCCTGTTCGACAAGGACGGGACACTGGTCGACTTCCAGAAGACGTGGTTCGCCATTGGCGATCTGATGGCGTTGCGGGCCGCCGACGGTGACCGTGCACGTGCCGATGCGCTCATGACTGCCGCCGGTTACGACTTTGCCCGGAATTGTTTCGCAGCCGATTCGGTCTTTGCCGCAGGCACCAATGCCGACATCGTTGCGCTCTGGTATCCGGATCTCGACGCCGCAGCGCGTCTGGGCATGGTCAAGACGTTCGATGTGGTGACGGCAGAACAGGGTGCCGCGCAATCCGTTGCCCTGCCAGGCGCTCTTGATGCCATTTCCCGCCTCCACCGGAAGGGATTCCGGCTCGGCATCGCCACAAACGATTCGACTGGCGGTGCGGAAAAGACGCTGCTGGCGCTCGGCATCGCACAGATGTTCGACGCTGCTTATGGTTATGATGCGGTCGCCAACCCGAAGCCGGCGCCGGATGCGGTTCACGCCTTTTGCGATCTGACCGGTCTGAAGCCGGTGGAAATCGCAATGGTCGGCGACAACCGGCATGATCTTGAAATGGCGCGCGCCGGCGGCGCCGGGCTTGCCATCGGCGTACTGTCCGGCACCGGGACGCGCGAAACGCTGCAACCGCTTGCCGACGTCATCCTCGAATCGGTCGCGGATCTGCCCGACTATCTTGCCGGCTGAGTCACTGGCCGGTCAGCGCAGTTCGCGGCGCAGAATCTTGCCGACATTGGTTTTCGGCAGCTCGCTCATGAACTCGATGTATTTCGGCCGCTTGTAGCCTGTAAAATTCTCCTTGCAGTAAGTGGTAAGCATCTCGACCGTCAGGTCCGGGTCCTTTTTGACGACGAACAGCTTCGGCACTTCGCCCGAATGCTCGTCCGGCACGCCGATCGCCGCGACCTCCAGCACGCCCGGATGCATAGCCACGATTTCCTCCAGCTCACTGGGATAGACGTTAAAGCCGGACACCAGGATCATGTCCTTCTTGCGGTCGACGATTGTGGTGAACCCACGCTCGTCCATCACGCCCATATCGCCGGATTTGAAGAAGCCGTCCGGTGTCATCACCTTCGCCGTCTCGTCGGGGCGGTTCCAGTAGCCGGCCATGACCTGTGGACCCTTGATGCAGATCTCGCCGATTTCTCCGACAGGCACGTCATTCCCGTCATCGTCGCGGATGGCCAGTTCGGTCGACGGCAGCGGCAAGCCGATTGTCCCGCTGAACTCCCCGCCCGTAACGTAATTGGCGGTCGCGACAGGCGAGGTTTCTGAAAGCCCGTAGCCTTCCGTGATGCTGTTGCCGGTCAGTGCCTTCCATCGTTCGGCAACACTTTTCTGCACTGCCATCCCGCCACCAAGCGTCAGGATCAGCGGCTTGAAGTCGAGGGTGCGAAAAGCCTCGTTGTTCAGAAGGGCGTTGAACAGCGTATTGAGCCCAGGAAAGATGTGGAACTTGCGCTGCTGCAACTCCTTGACGAAGGCCGGTATATCGCGCGGATTCGGGATCAGCACGTTCTGGGCGCCTTGCTGCATTCCCAGCAGCGCGTTCACCGTCAGGGCGAAGATATGATAGAGCGGTAGTGCGCAGATATAGACGAGGTCGTCTGGCTTCGGCTTGATGCGGTAGGCCTCCTCCACCCACATGGCGAGTTGGGCGACATTGGCCAGCACGTTACGGTGCAACAGGGTGGCGCCCTTGGCTACACCGGTCGTGCCGCCGGTATATTGCAGGAAGGCGATGTCGTCGGGGCCGACCTTCGCCGGCTTGAATGGCTGCTCCGAACCCTGGCTGAGGGCCGCATTGAAAGAAACGTGCCCCGGCAGCGACCACGCAGGCACCAGCTTCTTGACCCGACGCACAACCAGATTGACCAGCATCCCCTTCAGGCCAAGCATGTCGCCCATCGTGGCCACCACCACATGCTTGACAGGTGTTTTGGGGAGAACTGTCTGGAGGGTGCGCGCGAAATTTTCGAGGATGATGATGACCTCGGCACCTGAATCCTTGAGCTGATGCTCCAGTTCGCGTGCCGTATACAGCGGGTTGACGTTCACGACTGTGTATCCGGCCCGCAAGATGCCCATCATCACAACTGGGTACTGCAGCACATTCGGCATCATGATGGCGACCCGCGCGCCTTTTGCGACACCGCGCTGCTGAAGCCAGCTTCCAAACGCGGCGGACCGGCGCTCGAGGTCGCCATATGTCAGGGACTTCCCCATGCATGTGAAGGCCACACGCCCTGAGAACTGCCGGCAGGCGCCGATCAGCAGCTCGCCGATCGAGGCTGCTGCCAGGGGTGCTATCTCGGTGGCCACGCGCGTCGGGTAACTGTTTAGCCACGGCTTGTCGTGGGATGCCGTCATCGGTGACGCCTTGACGTCGACCCGGCTGGTCTTATTGGGCGCCGAACTTGTTTTCTTGGCGGCGCGCGGCGAGGCGACTTGCGGCTTCGTTGCGGATCGGGCTGCCGGTTTCTTCCCCTTGGCAGGACCTGCCGTCGCTTTGGCGGCCGTCGCGGCACTGGCCTTCGCAGCGGGGCGTTTTCCGGCCTTTGCTGTCTTCTCGCCTTTGGCGGTGGCCTTTTGCGGGGCCGTTGCAGGCGCCCCTTTCGTTGATTTCGCCAATTCTTCCTCCCTTGGCGGCTATGATGTGCCGCCTTGTTTTGCCAGGCCTTGTCGAGGGACCGCCAGCCTCAGGCTCCGGAACGCTCCGCGACAGCGCGGCAGGCAGGGCTAATCTATGGCGGACGAGCAGCCGCAAGCAAGTGATCCCGGTGCCGGGAAGACTGGTCGCCGCAGTTCCGGGCCTCAAAATCACGACTTACCATGCGGCAGTCCTGGGGGAGTTCCAAATGCTCCGAAAGGATGGTTATATGCGCGCAATCCGGCCTGAGAGGGGCTTGGAAGCAAATCAGGGAGTCTTCAATGATAAGGAAACTGACCTTCGCCGCCGCTTTGATGGCAGCGACCGTTCTGACTGGCGCCGCCAGCGCGAAAACCTTTGTGTATTGCTCGGAAGGGTCGCCCGAGGGTTTCGATCCCGGCCTCTACACCGCCGGCACAACCTTCGATGCGGCTGCGCACACCGTCTACAACCGTCTGCTCGAGTTCAAAAAAGGGACAACCGAGACAGAGCCAGGTCTCGCAGAGAGCTGGGAAATTTCCGACGACGGTCTCGAGTACACGTTCAAGCTGCGCCCGGGCGTCAAGTTCCAGACCACTGAATTCTTCACCCCGACACGCGACATGAATGCCGACGACGTGGTGTTTTCCTTCGAACGCCAGTTCAGCGCCGACAATGCGTGGAACCAGTACGTGCCCGGCACGTCATGGGAATACTTTGCCGGTATGGGCATGCCTGACCTCATCTCCTCGATCGAAAAGGTCGACGACATGACGGTGAAGTTCGTGCTCAAGCGGAAGGAAGCCCCATTCCTCGCCAACGTGGCGATGCCTTTTGCGTCGATCATGTCCAAGGAATATGCCGACAAGCTTGATGCTGACGGCAAGAAAGAACAGCTGAACCAGATGCCGCTCGGCACCGGTCCGTTCGCTTTCGTGGCCTACCAGCAGGATGCCGTGATCCGCTACAAGGCCACTCCGGACTACTGGGGCGGCAAGCAGAAGATCGACGATCTGGTCTTTGCAATCACCACCGATGCTGCGGTGCGCTACCAGAAACTGAAGGCCGGCGAATGCCACCTGATGCCTTACCCGAACTCGGCTGACGTCGAGGCCATGAAGGCCGACCCGGCTCTCAAGGTATTGGAGCAGGAAGGCTTGAACGTCGCCTATCTCGCCTACAACACCACGCAGGCGCCGTTCGACAAGGTCGAGGTGCGCAAGGCACTCAACAAGGCGATCAACAAGCAGGCTATCGTCGACGCCGTCTTCCAGGGCGCTGCAACGCCGGCCAAGAACCCGATCCCGCCGACAATGTGGTCCTACAACGATGCGATCGAAGACGACACCTACGATCCGGAAGCGGCCAAGAAGATGCTTGAGGATGCAGGCGTCACGGGCCTTGAGATGAAGGTATGGGCGATGCCTGTCGCGCGTCCCTACATGCTCAATGCACGTCGCGCGGCCGAGCTTATCCAGTCCGACTTTGCGGCCATCGGCGTCAAGGTCGAAATCGTGTCTTATGAATGGGCCGAATATCTCGACCGCTCCAAGGCCAAGGACCGCGACGGCGCCGTCATGCTCGGCTGGACCGGCGACAATGGCGATCCGGACAACTTCCTCGACACGCTGCTTGGCTGCGATGCTGTTGGCGGCAACAACCGCGCGCAGTGGTGCAACCAGGAGTTCGACGATCTCGTCTCGAAGGCCAAGACGTCTTCCGACAAGGCGGAACGCACCAAGCTCTATGAAGAAGCACAGGTTGTCTTCAAGCGCGAGGCACCTTGGGCGACGCTCGACCATTCGCTCTCGGTCGTTCCGATGCGCAAGGAAGTCGAAGGCTTCGTTCAGAGCCCGCTCGGCGACTTTGCATTCGACGGCGTAGACATCACCGAGTAATCATCGGTCGACATTTGCAAGGGGGGCGTTCCGGAACGAGCGTCCCCTTTTTGCTTATTGCGAGATTGCCCGCACGGGTTTGACGCAGGGGGTTGGAATGCTTCGTTATCTGTTGAAACGCTTGGCCGTTCTGGTGCCGACCTTCATCGGCGTTTCGATCATCGCGTTTACCTTCATCCGCCTGCTGCCGGGCGATCCGGTGGCGCTCATGTCTGGCGAACGGGTGATGTCGCCGGAGCGCCACGCCATGATTTCCCATGAACTGGGCTACGACCGGCCGGTGGTGATCCAGTATCTCGATTACCTGCGCGGCGTTGTGACCGGCGACTTCGGCAACTCCATCGTCACCAAGCAGCCAATCCTCGACCAGTTCCTGACGCTCTTTCCCGCCACGCTGGAACTGTCTTTCTGCGCGATCATTTTCGCAATCGTGCTCGGCATACCGGCCGGCATCTTCGCGGCCATCAAACGAGGCACGTTCTGGGATCAGACGATCATGGGCACGGCCCTCGTCGGCTACTCGATGCCGATCTTTTGGTGGGGATTGCTGTTGATCATCTTCTTTTCAGGCATCCTGCAATGGACGCCCGTCTCGGGCCGCATCTCGCTGCTCTACTTCTTCCCGCCGGTCACAGGCTTCATGCTCATTGATTCCTTGCTGTCGGGCCAGGCCGGCGCTTTCAAGTCGGCGGTCAGTCACCTGATCCTGCCGACCATCGTTCTCGGGACCATTCCGCTTGCAGTCATCGCCCGCCAGACCCGGTCGGCCATGCTGGAAGTGCTGGGCGAGGATTATGTGCGTACCGCGCGCGCCAAGGGCCTGTCGCCTTTCCGCGTTGTCGGCATTCACGCGCTTCGCAATGCCATGATCCCGGTCATCACGACGATCGGCCTGCAGGTTGGCGTACTGCTGGCCGGCGCCATCCTCACCGAGACGATTTTCTCCTGGCCTGGCATCGGCAAATGGATGGTCGATTCAGTCTTTAGGCGCGACTATCCGGTCATTCAGGGCGGCCTGTTGATGATCGCCGGCATCATCATGGTCGTTAACCTCATCGTTGATCTGCTTTACGGGCTGATCAATCCGCGCATTCGGCACTAGGGGAAAAGCAATGGCCGATCCAAGCACCGCCCAGCCGATTTCCCTTGATCCCTCGCGCCGACGCCAGTTGGCCGAGTTCTGGTACTATTTCTCCGAGAACAGGGGCGCTGTAATCGGCTTCTGGCTCTTCGTCCTGCTGGTCATCGTGGCGTTGCTGGCGCCGCTCATCGCCCCCCATCTTCCTTACGAGCAATACCGGGATGCGGTCCTCGTACCGCCGTTCTGGGAGGATGGCGGCCAAGCCGCCTTTCCGCTCGGCACCGACCCGGTCGGGCGAGACATGCTCTCCCGCTTGCTCTACGGTGCGCGTTACTCGCTCTTCATCGGCGTCGTCGTCACCACGATCGCGCTAGTCGGCGGCATCTTCATCGGCGTCATCGCCGGCTATTTCGGCGGCTGGATCGATACTGTGATCATGCGCATCATGGATGTCATCCTGGCGTTTCCGTCACTGCTTCTGGCGCTGGTTCTGGTCGCCGTGCTTGGGCCTGGCCTGACCAATGCGATGATCGCCATTGCGCTGGTGCTGCAGCCGCATTTCGTTCGCTTGACGCGCGCCGCAGTGATGACCGAAAAGGGCCGCGAATATGTCACGGCGGCCCGCGTATCGGGCGCCGGTTCGTTGCGCCTGATGTTTCGAACCATCCTTCCCAACACGACGGCGCCGCTGATCGTGCAGGCGACACTGTCCTTTTCCAGCGCCATTCTGGATGCGGCAGCGCTTGGCTTTCTCGGCATGGGCGCGCAGCCGCCGACCCCTGAATGGGGCACCATGCTGGCCGAAGCGCGCGAGTTCATCCTGCGCGCCTGGTGGGTTGTCACCTTTCCGGGTCTCGCCATCCTGATAACCGTCCTGGCAATCAATCTGGTCGGCGACGGCCTGCGCGATGCCCTCGATCCCAAGCTGAAGAGGTCATGACCATGCCGCTGCTTGAAATCGACAATCTGGTCGTCGAGTTCGCCACCGCCGCTGGCCAGTTCCGCGCCGTCGATGGCGTCTCGCTGTCGGTCGAGCCGCGCGAGGTGCTGGCGATTGTCGGCGAGTCCGGTTCCGGCAAGTCTGTCTCCATGCTCGCCGTCATGGGCCTTCTGCCCTGGACGGCAAAGGTTACTGCCGACCGCATGGACTTCAATGGCGTCGACCTGATGAATCTGTCGCCCGCCGAGCGGCGAAAAATGGTCGGCAAGGATATGGCGATGATCTTCCAGGAGCCGATGGCGAGCCTGAACCCGTGCTTCACCGTCGGCTTCCAGATCGAGGAAGTACTGGCCGTGCACATGGGCATGAGCCGGGCCGAGCGACGCGCACGCGCCATTGAACTCCTCGATCTCGTCGGCATACCCGAGCCGACCGAGCGCCTTCAATCCTTCCCGCATCAGATGTCGGGCGGCCAGTGCCAGCGCGTCATGATCGCCATCGCCATTGCCTGCAACCCGAAGCTTTTGATCGCCGACGAGCCGACCACCGCACTCGACGTGACCATCCAGAAGCAGATCCTCGACCTTCTGGTCAGCCTCCAGGAGCAGTACGGCATGGGACTGATCATGATCACCCACAATATGGGCGTGGTGGCCGAGACTGCCGACCGGGTCATCGTCCAGTACAAGGGGCGCAAGATGGAAGAAGCCGACGTGCTGACGCTGTTCGAGAACCCCAAAAGCAATTACACGCGGGCGCTTCTGTCGGCGCTGCCCGACAACGCGACCGGCGATCGCCTGCCGACAATCTCCGACTATATGACCGATGAAGCCCCGGCGGCGGGAGCGGCATCATGACGGCCGTCCTGGAAGCCAGAAACATCGTCCGCGACTATCATGTCGGCGGTGGCCTGTTTTCGAAGCCGCGCGCCGTGCACGCCGTCAAGGGCGTCAGCTTCTCGGTCGAGAAGGGCAAGACGCTCGCCATCGTCGGCGAGAGTGGCTGTGGAAAGTCGACACTGGCGCGTATCATCACGCTGATCGATGCCGCAACCGCCGGCGAACTGTTCATCGACGGGCAGAAGGTAGACATAGCCAAGGAAAGCCTGACGCCTCAGATGCGCCAGAAGGTGCAGATCATCTTCCAGAACCCTTACGGTTCGCTCAATCCCCGGCAGAAGATCGGCGATGTGCTCGGCGAACCGCTGCTCATCAACACCGACATGCCTGCCTCCGAGCGTCGCGACCGTGCCATGGCGATGCTGAAGAAGGTCGGTCTGGCCGAAGAGCATTTCGCCCGATACCCGCACATGTTCTCGGGCGGCCAGCGCCAGCGCATCGCGATTGCCCGCGCGCTCATGCTCAATCCGAGCCTGCTGGTGCTCGATGAACCGGTGTCGGCGCTTGATCTTTCGGTCCAGGCGCAGGTGCTCAACCTGCTGGCCGATCTGCAGGACGAGTTCCAGCTCACCTATGTCTTCATCAGCCACGACCTGTCGGTAGTGCGCTACATCGCCGATGACGTCATGGTCATGTACTATGGCGAGGCGGTCGAATACGGCCCACGCGACGAGGTCTTCGCCAATCCCCAGCACGACTACACCAGGACATTGTTTGCTGCGACGCCGCGTGCCGACGTCGCCTCCATCAAGGCGCGCCTGGCAAAAAAGGCCGCCGCCTGACCGCCAACCTGCGCTGTACGCTCAGTAGCGTTGGGGCACATACATGTTCGTCGGCACCGGGTGACGCACATAGTCGTCGTGGTGAACCCGCGGCGGCAGTTCGATCTCGGGCTTCGGCACGTCGCCATAAGGTATTTGCGCCAGCAGGTGCGCGATGCAATTGAGGCGTGCCTTCTTCTTGTCTACGGCCTGCACCACCCACCAGGGCGCATCTTCCGTGTGGGTGCGCGCCAGCATCTCCTCCTTGGCCCTTGTGTAGTCTTCCCAGTGCACCCGGCTTTCCATGTCCATCGGCGATAGCTTCCACTGCTTCAGCGGATCGTGGATGCGCATCTTGAAACGGAACTGCTGCTCATCGTCGGTGATCGAGAACCAGTATTTGATCAGCACGATGCCGGAGCGCACCAGCATGCGTTCGAATTCGGGGACCGAGCGAAAGAACTCCTCGAGCTCATCCTTGGTGCAGAAACCCATGACCCGCTCGACGCCGGCGCGGTTGTACCAGGAGCGGTCGAACATCACCATTTCGCCTGCTGCGGGTAAATGCGGCACGTAGCGCTGGAAGTACCACTGGTTCTTCTCCCGGTTGGTCGGTGCCGGCAGCGCGACGACGCGGCAGATGCGCGGGTTGAGGCGCTGCGTTACCCGCTTGATCGCACCGCCCTTGCCGGCCGAGTCGCGGCCCTCGAAGATCACCAGCACCTTCAGTTTCCGGTGCTGCACCCAATCCTGCAAGCGAACCAGTTCGTGCTGCAGCCGGAACAGTTCGCGGAAGTAGATCTTGCGATCGAGCGTCTGTTCCGCCGGCCCGCTCAGCCCCTCGGCAACCAGCTCGTCCAGCCGGTCTTCCTCCATCTGCATCTCCAGTTCCTCGTCGAAACTGTCGGCAACTTCCTGCCTGATGCGGCTGAGTTCGTATCGCTGGCGGTCGTCCATCGTGCGGTCCCCGTTGTCGGCATACCACTCGCCGCCTTTTGCAACAGTGATGTGACAAAGGCACGCGGCGGCCAAGGTTTGCTGCTCTGCGAAAGGGTTGGCGCGCATTTACAGACCCTTGCTCATCTGACACGATCATCGGCCACAAGGATGGTCCGATGGCCAAACAATTGATCCTGAGTTTCATCGCCGATGATCGGCCGGGTCTGGTCGACAGCCTGTCTCGGGCCGTCACCGAACTGGATGGCAACTGGCTGGAAAGCCGGATGGCGCACATGGCGGAAAAGTTCGCCGGCGTTGCCCGCGTGGAGTTGCCGGATTCCGGCAAGGCCGAGGCGCTCAGGGCCCGGCTTTCGGCGCTCGAAAGCGACGGATTCCACATTTTTGTGGCAGAGGCCGAGCAGCCGTCAGGCCAGTTGGGCGCCGCCCTCGTGATTGATCTGGTCGGCCCGGATCACCCGGGCATTGTGCACGACGTCGCACATTGCCTCGCCGCGCACGGCGTCAGCGTTGAAACCATGGATACGTATACGCAGGATGCCCCGATGGGCGGCGGCAAATTGTTCCTTGCCCATCTGGAGGTTCGGATCCCCGAGGACTTGCCGGAAGAGAAATTGCGCGACGATCTCGAACAACTGGCCAGCGCCCTCGTCGTCGACCTCGATATCCGCAAGGCCGATACCGCTTCTGCTCCCTAGGCAGAGGCTTGCCTCGGGCCACGCGATGCGCCTGAGGGGAATTGATCCGACAGGATCCATCGCTGAATTAGAGGAGCCGCTGGGTTCTGGATAAAAGTGATGGTGCCGCTTAGGTGACTCGAACACCTGACCCCGTCATTACGAATGACGTGCTCTACCAACTGAGCTAAAGCGGCCCCTTCGCGACAAGCACGATGGATGGCGGGTGATAGCTTCATTGCGCGGCCAATTCAAGACATGGCATGCGGCTTTTGAAAATTCACCTTAACGGCGCCTCGATGCCTTCTCATCACGTGTCCGTCGCACTAGGATGGTCCCCAAAGCGCTTTGGGAGAATGACATGACAATTCGTGCGGTCGTCTGGGGTGAGAACGTTCATGAGCAGACCAGCGCTGAGGTTCGCGCACTATACCCGGATGGCATGCACACCGCGATCGCTGAAGCGCTAGGCCAGGACAAGGCCATCGAGGCGACAACCGCTACCTTGCAGGAACCCGAACATGGCCTGACGGTCGATCGACTGGCGAAGACCGACGTCCTTCTATGGTGGGGCCACGCAGCGCATGGCGATGTCGATGATGCAATTGTCGAGCGCGTCCAGCAGCGCGTCTGGCAGGGCATGGGACTGATTGTCCTCCATTCGGGCCATTATTCGAAGATTTTCAAGCGCCTGATGGGCACGCCGTGCTCACTGAAGTGGCGCGAGGCTGGCGAACGCGAACGCGTCTGGGCAATCAATCGCGGCCACCCGATCGCGCAAGGCGTTGGCGAGTGTCTCGAAATTGCCGAGACAGAGATGTATGGCGAGCCTTTCGCCGTCCCCGAACCGATGGAGACGGTCTTCATCTCCTGGTACGAGGGCGGCGAGGTGTTCCGCTCAGGCATGACATGGCAGCGCGGCGCCGGAAGAATTTTCTATTTTTCACCCGGCCACGAAACCTATCCCGTCTACCACAATCCAGGTGTCCAGCGAGTGCTGCGCAATGCCGTTCACTGGGCACACAACCCGTCTCCCGCATGGACCGCGATCGCCGAGGCCCCGAACGTGCCTGTCGGCGAGGCCAAGGAAAAGATCGTCCAGAAGGGCGCCCGCCTGCATGCCGATGGCGACAAGGGCCTGAGTTGAGGACAGTTTCATGATTCGTCTGCTGCTGCTCGGCACCGGCGGCATCGCCGGCACCCACGTTGAGGAATTCGCGGTAGTTCCCGAATGCGAGATTGTCGCCTGCGTCGATCTTGTGCCCGGCAAGGCTGCGATTTTCGCCGCCCGGCACAAGCTCGCGCGTTCGTTCGAAAGCCTCGAGGCAGCGATCGCCTGGGACGGTTTCGATGCTGTGATCAACGCCACGCCCGACGGCGCACACAAGGCAACGACGCTGGCCATTCTTGCGGCCGGAAAGCATGTATTCTGCGAAAAACCGCTGGCGCCGAGCCATGCCGATGCGCTCGCAATGACCGAAGCTGCCGAGGCGGCCGGCGTGATCAACATGGTCAATCTCACCTACCGCAATTCGCCCGCTCTCCAGCAGGCACGCAACATGGTGGAAACGGGCGAAATAGGATTGCTGCGCCATGTCGAGGCCGCATATCGGCAGAGCTGGCTGGTCAGCAAGGCGTGGGGCGACTGGCGCACCATGGACCAATGGCTTTGGCGCCTGTCCAAGGGCCATGGCTCGACCGGTGTTCTGGGCGATGTCGGTATCCACATTCTCGATTTCGCAGCCTATGGCGCAGCCGATGATGTCGTCAGCCTGCAAGCCGATCTTGTGACATTCCCGAAAGCCGGGAACGACCGCATCGGCAACTATTTGCTCGACGCCAATGACAGCGTCGCCATGACGGCGCGGTTGGCAGGCGGCGCTTTGGCGACCATCGTCGCCACGCGCTACGCTACGGGCCACACCAATGATCTGACGCTTTTCCTGCATGGCACAAGTGGGGCGCTGCACATCGATTCCGTTGGCGCCAAATCGCGTCTCAGCGCCTGTCTCGGTGAGGATATCGACAAGAGCCACTGGCGGGAACTCGAAACGCCGCCGGTCAGGCGCAATGCGCGTCGCTTCGCTGATGCCGTCGCGACCGGTATCAATGGCGAGCCGTCATTCCGGCGGGCCGCCGACATTCAGCAATTGATTGACGCGGCTTTTGAAAGCGCCGCTTCGGGCCGAAGGGTCGAGATCATCGTTCCATAGCGGAAAATGCCAGCTTTCTCAGGCAAGGCGTTGCTTGATCGCTTCGCGGCGGCTAACGATCAACAACGCGAACTGCCGCAGTGGGGAAAACCGTTTGGATCCGATAGAAAAGGCGATCCGCAACGCTTTGGCGAAGGGAGATGCCGAGGACCGCGCCTTCCGTGAGAAGGTGTATCGCTCCGCATTTGCCGCGCTTGAGCGTGCCACGCAGTCGCAGCCAGAACTGACCGTCGAGACGGCCATCAACCGGCGCCGTAGTCTCCAGGCCAAGGTCACCAGCATCGAGTCGGAGTATATTCCTGCGCTTCAGCCGGAACCCGAGACGTCGCCCGTCGAGTCTGAGGAGGTCTCTCTGCAAGGTATGGCGCGCAATGATGATGTCGCCCCCGATGCCGCAGTACCCGATGTAGTGCACGACGGGCAGACGCCCGGCCCAGCCGAGCCTGTCGCCCCTCCGATCCGGCTCGAAACGTCTCCGGCTTTCGGCCAGAATGCTGCCACCCGGCGCGAGCCAGAGGTCGATGTCGGCGTGGCTGCAGTTTCTCGCCCCGGACCTGCTGGGAAGGCAAGGACTGCGAACGCCAGCGTCAGTGCAGACCGTGACGAGACGCGTTCTCGCCCCAGACGCGGTCCTTTCGCTGCCATGTTCATTGCGGTGACGCTGTTTGCCGCTGTCGCAATGGCCGGCTGGTGGGCCTTCCAGGTCGGCCTGTTCAAGTTGCCGTCCGAGATCGATACCTCCGTGCCCAACCCACCCAAAGTCGTCGATGGGGAGGATTTCAATCCAGAGGAAGCCACGCCTGGCCTTTCGGAGCCCGGCAAGGCCGATGATCTGCGCAACTGGATCACTGTTTTCTCGCCGTCAGATGCATCTTCGGTCAACGCGCCTTCCGGCGCCACCGCGCAGGTTAGCAACGACGAGTCGGGCAATTTCCTGCGCATTCGCTCCGGGCCATCGGGCTCGGCAGTCATATTCGATGTCGGGCAGGGCATTCTGGAGCAGCTGGCCGGCGGCAAGGCGGTGTTCGACATCGTGGCGCGCTCGGAGGGTGGCAAGCAGACCGAAATCTCGATCAGCTGCGATTTCGGCGAGCTTGGCGACTGCGGGCGCAAGCGCTACGTGGTCGGCTATGAACGCGCCGAATATCTGTTCGATGTCGAGTTCCCCCCCGGGCGTCCCGGAGCCGGCGGTTCGATCGCCATCAACTCGGACTTCGCCAATAGCGGCAATGCGGTCGACATTTATCAGATTCGCGTTTCGGTGACGAAGCAGTAGCCTCCGCGCAGCCCCGGCAGGCTGCCTATCGATCGAGCAGTGCCTGCAAGGCCTCGATGCGGTCGGCCTCGTTGGGCGGTTTGTCCCAGCGCAGGCGAGAAATGCGCGGGAAGCGCATCGCGCCGCCCGACTTGTGGCGCGTCGACCGGTTCAGTCCCTCGAAGGCCACTTCCAGAACCAGGCCCTGTTCGCGGTCGGCGCGCACCGACCGGACCGGCCCGAAGCGTTCGAGTGTATTGTCGCGCACATATTTGTCGATCTGCTTCAATTCCTGGTCGGTGAAGCCGAAATAGGCCTTGCCCACCGGAACCAGTTCCTCGGCCCCTTCGGGTCCAGTCCATACGCCGAACGTGTAATCCGAATAGAAGCTCGACCGCTTGCCATGCCCGCGCTGGGCATACATCAGCACCGCATCGACGATATGCGGATCGCGTTTCCACTTGAACCATGGGCCTTTCGGGCGGCCGGCGAGATAGGGCGAATCGCGCCGCTTCAGCATCACGCCTTCAATCACCGGATGCGGCGGGCTCTTGCGCATCTCATCGAGCGCTGCCCAGCCGGAGAAGGGTGCCAGCGGCGACAGGTCGAAGCGGGTCGGCTCCAATGTCGCCACGAAATGCTCCAGCCTTTGGCGGCGCCGTGCGAACGGCAAGGCGCGCAAATCCTCGCCACTTTCGACCAATATGTCGTAGCAGCGCATGAATGCGGGAAACTGCTGGCGCATCTTCGGCGACACGGTCTTGCGATTCAGCCTCTGTTGCAGGTCGGAGAAGGTACCTGTTGCCTCGAGCGGATTGCCAACCAGCAACTCGCCGTCCAGCGTGCCCTCGAATTCCATGGCATCGACCAGATCCGGAAAGGCGCCCGATACGTCGTCGCCCGTGCGCGAGTAGAGCCTTTTGACGCCGCCCTCCGCCACGGCTTGCACGCGGATGCCGTCCCACTTCCATTCGGCGGCATAGTCGTGCGGATCGAGCTTTTCGAGGTCGCTGTCGCCGACGGGGGTGGACAGCATGACGGGGCGGAACATCGCCTTGGCGGTCTGCTCCGGCTTCTCGGCCCGGCCCTCCAGCCAGGCAAAGAGTTCGCCATACGGGGGCGTCAGTCCGTGCCAGAGTTCCTCGATCTCGGCGACGTCCACCCTGCCGAACTCAGCCAGCGCCTGCTTGGCCAGCCGCGCCGACACACCGATGCGCAAACCGCCGGTCACCAGCTTGATGATCGCGTAGCGCGCCTCGATATCCGCGCGGTCCAGCAATCGCGCAAGTATCTCGGGTCCGTCCGACCGGCTGGCCCGCTGCAGGGTCGCCACCACGTCGCCCAGTGTCGGTCGGTGAACGTCCTCGCCTTGAAGGGTTGTTTCCGGCCAAACCAGCGAGACGGTCTCGGCAAGGTCGCCGACGTAATCATAGGAGTAGCCGAACAGCACCGGGTCCATCCGTTCGGTCACCAGGGTGCGCAGCATGGCCGGCTTGACGGCCGAAATCGAGAGGTCGCCGGTGATGGCAGCCAGCGCCAGACCCCGGTCCGGATCTTCGACCGATCGAAAATGGTCGACGAGCAGCGTCAGCTTGCCGTTGCGCGACGGCGTCAGCACCAGACGGTCAAGCAGTTCTGCGAAACGCTGCATCAGTCGCCCTCGTCTTCGTAGCCGACAAGATGCAGTGGCCGCGCGGCGATGCCCTGAAGCTCGCACCAGCGCACCAGTGCTTCTTCACGGCCATGCGTTGCCCACACTTCAGACGCTCCGGTTTCTCCGATCGTTCGGGTCAGTTCGTCCCAATCGCCATGATCGGAGATGATCAGCGGCAGTTCGACGCCACCCTGCTTGGCGCGCTGGCGAATGCGCATCCAGCCCGACGCAAAGCACGACATCGGGTCAGGAAAGCGCCGCGCCCAGCGGTCAGCAAAGGCCGATGGCGGGCCGACCACGATGGCGCCGGCAAAATCGCCCTTCGAGCCACCCTCGACCGTCGCGGGCCTGAGTTCACCCAACGCGATCCCCTGGCTCTCATAATAATCGCAAAGCTTGTTCAACGCGCCGTGGATGTAGATCGGCTTGTCGTAGCCGGCGTCGCGGATCAGCCGGATGACCCGTTGCGCCTTGCCGAGCGCATAAGCGCCGACGAGGTGGGCGCGCGCCGGGAATTGCTCGACCGAGGCCAGCAATTTGCCGATTTCATGCGTATCGGGCGGATGCCGGAAAACCGGAAGCCCGAATGTCGCTTCGGTGATGAACACGTCGCATGAGACCGGCTCGAACGCCGCGCAGGTGGCGTCGGCCTGACGCTTGTAGTCGCCCGAGGCAACAATGCGTGTTCCGCCGTGTTCCACGGCGATCTGCGCCGAACCGAGGACATGTCCTGCGGGGTGAAAAGTTACCGACACGCCGTTCACGGTCTGCGAATTGCCGATCTCTGCCACCTGGGTCGAGCCCGCGAAATCGGCGCCGTAGCGCAATGCCATGATGTCGAGCGTCTGCCTGGTTGCCAGCACGGATGCGTGGCCGGATCGGGCATGGTCGGAATGTCCGTGTGTGATCAGAGCACGCTCGACCGGGCGCACCGGATCGATATGGAAGTCGCCGGGCGGGCAGTAGAGGCCTTCGGGTCGGGGACGAAGCAGGTCACGGGCGCGCATCGCCCTAACATAGGTGTTCGGCTGACGCGGGGAAGGGAGATGCGGCGCAATCTTGGAGGGGCGCGCCCATGTGCTGCCTGGGGAAACCAGGGGGAGGGCACCACCTAACAAACGTCATGTGCTGGAGGGCCTGCACGGCGAGCATGCTCTCGTGCAATTGTTCGAGGAAGGCGGCTCTCGATGCGGTTCGCCACTTCTTCAACAGCTTTCCGCTTGGCGACCGATCTGTTCTGGTTTAGTTCTTTGCGCTTGACCCGCCCAACCCCAACCAACTCCGGCCACTCCGCCACCCTTCCGGATCCGTTCGCAAAATGGTTTGCGCAGCGTGGCTGGTCGCCGCGCCCTCATCAGATGGAGCTTCTGGCCAAGGCGCAGGGCGGCAGCTCGCTGCTCCTTATCGCGCCGACCGGGGCCGGCAAGACGCTGGCCGGCTTCCTGCCAAGCCTTACAGAGCTTTGTGATCGGCCGAAGAGGAAACCCGGCCAGGCGCATCGCGGCATCCATACGCTCTACATTTCGCCGCTCAAGGCGCTGGCCGTCGATATCGAACGAAACCTCGCCACGCCAGTTGGCGAAATGGGTCTGCCCGTGACCATCGAGACGCGCACGGGCGACACGCCGGCCCACAAGCGTCAGCGCCAGAAGCTGGTGCCCCCCGACATCCTGCTGACAACGCCTGAACAGCTTGCGCTCCTTCTCGCCTCGTCGGATGCAGGGCGCTTCTTCGAGGACCTGCGCTACGTCATCTTTGACGAACTGCATTCGCTCGTTACCTCCAAGCGCGGGCATCTGCTGGCGCTGGGGCTCGCCCGGCTGCGGGCCATGGTTCCGGGTCTCCAGTCCATCGGCCTTTCCGCAACCGTTGCCGAACCGGACGAACTGCGTCGCTGGCTTGTCGGGCAGAATCCGGCGGGCCGCCTGGCCGACCTCATCACCGTCGAGGGGGGCGCCAAGCCGAATGTCTCGGTGCTCGATTCCCGCGAGCGTGTGCCTTGGCAGGGGCATTCGTCGCGTTATGCAATCCCTGAAATATACGAGATGGTGAAGGCACACCGCACCTCTCTGCTGTTCGTCAACACGCGCAGCCAGGCTGAACTGCTGTTCCAGGAACTGTGGCGCATCAACGAGGATTCGCTGCCGATCGCCCTGCATCACGGATCGCTCGATGTCAGCCAGCGCCGACGCGTCGAAAAGGCGATGGAGACCAACAGCCTGCGCGCTATCGTTGCCACCTCGACGCTTGATCTCGGCATCGACTGGGGCGATGTGGATCTGGTCATCCATGTCGGCGCGCCCAAGGGCGCCAGCCGTCTGGCGCAGCGCATCGGCCGCGCCAACCACCGCATGGACGAGCCTTCCAAGGCAATACTGGTGCCTTCCAACCGCTTCGAGGTGCTTGAGTGCCGTGCCGCGCTGGAGGCGTCGACGGTCGGCGCTCAGGACACGCCGCCGCTGATCAAGGGCGCGTTGGATGTACTGGCGCAGCATGTCCTGGGCACCGCCTGCGGTGCGCCGTTCGAGCCTACGCAACTCTACGAGGAAGTACGGTCGGCAGAGCCTTACGCCGAGCTCGACCGTCCGACATTCGACCGTGTCGTCGATTTTGTCGCCACTGGCGGCTACGCGCTGAAGACCTATGAGCGCTACGCCCGTATCCGCAAGACGAAGGATGGCCTTTGGCGGGTCAGCCACCCCCGCGTCGCCCAGCAGTACCGGCTGAATGTCGGCACCATCATCGAGGTGCCGGCGCTAAACGTGCGCTACGTGCGCGCAGGCAGGGGACCATCGTCGCGCGGTGGCCCGACGCTCGGCAAGATCGAGGAAGCGTTTCTCGAAACGCTCGTTTACGGCGACACCTTCCTTTTCGCCGGCAAGGTGTTGCGCTTCGAGGGCATCCGCGAAAGCGAGTGCTACGTCTCCAACGCGCCCGGCAAGGACGCCAAGGTGCCCTATTACGGCGGCGGCAAGTTTCCGCTCTCGACCTATCTCGCCGACCAGGTGCGCGGCATGCTGGCCGATCCGAAGCGCTGGAAGGCGTTGCCTGCGCAGGTGGCCGACTGGTTGCGGCTGCAGGCCGAACTCTCCGTGCTGCCCAAGCGTGGTGAACTGCTGATCGAGACATTTCCGCATGGCGATCGCTTCTACATGGTCGCCTATCCGTTCGAGGGGCGGCTGGCGCACCAGACGCTCGGTATGCTGCTGACGAGGCGGCTGGAGCGCATGGGCGCCCGGCCACTCGGCTTTGTTGCTACCGATTACGTGCTCGGGGTCTGGGCGCTCGCCGACATGGGCCAAATGGTCAAATCCGGCAGGATCCGGCTCGGCGACCTCTTCGATGAAGACATGCTTGGCGACGATCTCGATGCGTGGCTTGCCGACAGCTGGATGCTGAAGCGCACCTTCCGTGCCTGTGCACAGATTTCCGGGTTGATCGAAAAGCGCTTCCCGGGCCAGGAAAAGAGCGGTCGTCAGGTGACGGTATCGGCCGATCTCATCTATGACGTGCTTCGCTCGCACGAGCCCGATCACATCCTGCTGCAGGCGACGCGCACCGATGCAGCCGCTGGCCTGCTCGATGTCAGCAGGCTTGCCGACATGCTGTCGCGCATCCGTGGCCGAATCGTGCATAAGGACCTGGAGCGGATATCGCCGCTGGCCGTGCCGATCATGCTCGAGGTCGGCCGGGAGCGCGTCGACGGCGAGGCGAGCGAGTCGCTTCTGTCGGAGGCTGAAGGATTGATCGAGGAGGCAATGGGGCGTTGACGGCGGGTCTGGCACAAGTGAACGGGCAGGGCGACAGCGTCGAAATCGCCATTGCGGGCGAGGTGGCGCTTTGCGATCTTCGTGGCGCTCTTTATTTTCCAGGGCTTGACCTGCTGTGTGTTTCGGACCTGCATCTCGAAAAGGGCTCTTCGCTGGCCAGGCGCGGTATCCTCGTTCCCCCCTACGATACAGCAGCCACCTTGCTGCGATTGCAGGCCGTCATCGATCAATATCGTCCGCGAACCGTCATCAGCCTTGGCGACAGTTTTCATGACTCAGACGGCGCTGCCCGCCTGCCCGACATGATCCGCGCCGATCTGGCGGCGCTGACGGTTGGCCGCGACTGGTTCTGGGTTGCCGGCAACCACGATCCACGTCCGCCGGCCGGGCTGCCGGGTGAGACCGTCGAAGCGCTGGCGCTCGGCAATCTGGTGTTCAGGCACGAGCCCTCGCCTGAACCGGCGGAAGGCGAGATTGCCGGCCATCTTCACCCGTGCGCCCGCATCGTTCAGCGCGGCCGTTCAGTGCGGCGCCGCTGCTTTGCCACCGATGGCGCGCGGGCCATCTTGCCGGCCTTCGGCGCCTATACAGGATCACTCAATGTGCTCGACCGCGCCTATGCCGGACTGTTCCGTCGCGAAGGGCTTATGGCCTACATGATCGGTGCACGGCGTGTCTTCGCCATCGCCGGCGGCATTCTGCATCCCGGCTGAGCCCGTTTCAATCCTTGCGGAAGATGACCCGGCCGAGCCAACCGGTCAGCATGGCCAGTGCGACGGCAAAAACACCGTAGAGAAAACTGTGGTCTGTCGCATTGCGGGCGATCGATTGTTCGAAGCCTGATTTGACGATGGCCAGGTTGGCCGAGTTTTCCTTGATGAAGACGCCGTTGCGAAACAGGAAGGCACGCGCCTTGTGTGTACCGACGGGGACGTTGGGGCCGAGCGGCAGCGAAGCGCGAAACAGGCTCTGTGACAGGAATTCGACGCCGCCCACACGCATGTTGAACAGGCCCATGGCTGTCTTTCGCTCGCGCAGCGCCTTTTCGAATTCCAGCAGCGTCGTTGGATCTTGGTCTTTGTCCGCAGGCTCGATATGCAGATTTTCCGCCCCTAGTGCCAACTGCCTGTAGTTGTTGGGATCGGTAATGTCCTGGGGTACCCGCGTCGTCGCCACGGAGTAGGAGACGGGCACGTTCAAGAACGTCTCCGATTCCATGTTGATCCACATGCCGAGGAACCTGTCCTTGCGCCTGACGACCACGGGCCGCGATGGGCCCTCCAGCACCACGATCACGTCGTAGCGGCCCTGCCGGTTGATCAGCGGGTCCGCATTTTCAAGCGAGCCGAAAATCGTCAGGTCGGCGCCGGAGAAATCGGCCGTGATGGCAACCCTGTCTGTGGACAGGCCGATCTGGATGGATTCCGGGTTCATCATCTGTCTGGGGTCCTGGGCCGCAGACGGAAGGATAGCCAGCCCAAGCGCTAAAGCTGCAACGCCGGCTATGATGTTGGGCGCGCGCATCAGGTGTCGGATCCTGCGAGTGAAAACAGCGTGTCGGGTCGCACGAACAGGTCGAAGCCTAGGCGCAGCGCCACTGCCAGCACCAGGATCGCAAGCAGCGCCCGCAACTGCTCGCCGCGCAGCTTCTGTCCGGCTTTCGCGCCATATTGCGCGCCGGCAACGCCACCGACCATCAGCACGAATGCCAGCACCACGTCGACGGTCTGGTTTGTCGAAGCATGCACGATGGTCGTGTAGGCGGCCACGAAAATGATCTGGAAGAGCGAGGTGCCGACAACCACGTTGGTCGGCACCTTGAGCAGGTAGATCAGCGCCGGCACCATGATGAAGCCGCCGCCCACACCCATGATCGACGACAGGAAGCCGATTCCAGCGCCCAGACCGATAACCGGTATCACGCTGACGAAAAGCTTCGACGCGCGAAAGCGCATCTTCAGCGGCAGGCGGTGGATCCAGTTGTGTTGGCCTGGCCGCTTCAGGGTAGCCGGCGCCCCGGCACCGCGCGAGATGCGGATGGCGTTGACGCTTTCCACCAGCATCATGCCGCCTACCGAACCAAGCAGGACCACGTAAAGCAGCGAGATGAAGAGATCGAGTTGGCCGAGATCGCGCAACAGCGAAAACACATAGATGCCAACGGTCGACCCCAATATGCCGCCGCCAAGCAGCACCGTTCCGAGCTTGAAGTCGAGTGTGCCGCGTTTGAAATGGGCGAGCGCACCCGAGAAAGAAGAGGCGATGACCTGATTGGCGCCGGTGGCAACGGCAATGGCTGGCGGGATGTTGTAGAAGATCAGCAGCGGGGTGATCAGGAAGCCGCCACCAACCCCGAACATGCCCGAGAGAAACCCGACCGCTGCGCCCATGGCAAGCAGTACAAAAACGTTGACGGATAACTCCGCAATCGGGAGATAGATGCCCACCCGCTGACTCGATTGTTCCTGCCTGTCGGCGTTAACCCGTCCCGTACGGGTTGAATGCTCCGAGGATTTATGCCGTTCTTGCGCCGACAATGCGGCGAAGTCAAACCGCGCCGCTTTGTCGAAACAAAAAACGTCTTCAATCAGTTAACCCAGGAATTGCTGGCCTGGCTGCTCCAGTCGCGACCAATGCCACTCCTATTTGCGATCAAGCAGAGCTTGGGCAAGTTTCTGGTCGATTTCGCCCGTCGGTGCCATGCCGTTATCCTTCTGGAAGGCCGCAATGGCCTGCTTGGTCTTGCCACCGAGCACGCCATCGGGATTGCCGGCATCATAGCCGTTCTTGTTGAGAATGGCTTGGATGTTCTTCACCGCCTTGGTCATGTCGACGCTGGCAGTGGTATCGGTACCCTCGCGCCAGGCGTCCGGAATATCGACTGTATTGGCAGCCTGATCGAGCGCTTTGGGCTTCCAGAGTTCCGTTGCCGCGCGTGCCCTTTCAAGCTGTTCGGGCCGCAGTGAATTGGCGATCTCGTCGCGCTTGTCGGCAGCGTCCTTGTCGCCTGTCTTGGAAACCAGGGCGAACCATTTGTATGATGCTTCAAGGTTCTGGGGCGTGCCGACGCCCTTTGCGGCAAGAATGCCAAGGTTGAACTGGCTGTCCTTTACGCCGAGCTCCGCGGCCTTGGCGAACCACTGCGCGGCCGAGGCATTGTCAGCCCCGCCATCTGCTCCCATTGCGTACAGCACGGCAAGATTATGCATGGCGCTTGCATTGCCGGCTTCGGCGGCACGCTTGTACCAGCTCCGCGCTTTCATGAGGTCGCGTTCCACGCCCATGCCTTTTTCGTAGAGATTGCCAATTCGGTATTGGCCAGGTGCAAATCCGAGTTCGGCCGATTTCTCATACCATTTGGCCGCTGTCTTCATGTCGCTGGGCGTGTCGCGCCCCTCGGCGTAACGTGTCGCCACCTCGAACAATGCCACTGGATCGCCGCTGTTTGCCGCCTCGCGAAGCGGCATCGGGCCAGCCTCGACGGGAACATCGATCAGGACGGTCTCACTCTGGTCGCCAAATGAAGCGGTCGATGCCTCCGTTGGTGAGAGCGAAGCGACCTTGACCTGCTCCATTGCAGCCTGCTCGTCATCGGACGGCGCGCTGGAAGCCTCCACCGGCACAGGGTTGGACCGATCGTCAGCCATGGCGACGTCGTCCATGGATGCGTCGTCAGCCACGCCGGCCATGTCGGGCGCCTGCTCGTCATCGACGCCTTCAGGTTTGCTGGCTACGGAATCCTGCTCGGTTGTCGGCGTTACGACAGGAGAGGGTGTTTGCGTCGGTTCGACCGCCTGCATTGGGGCGATTGCCGCGAGGTTGGCCGAGTCTGGCTGATCCTCCAAATATGCTTTGCCAACCTGAAGGCCTGCCAGGGCGATCATCACGAGGGCGGTGCCCATTAGAATCGGCTTGCGGCGCGATTTCAGGATATCTGCGAGCCGCAGGGCTTTCACCGGGCTGCCGATGTCGGTCTTGCGCCGGTTGACTTCAGATTCGGCCGCTGCCGCCTGGGCAGCGCGGCGTGCGGCCGCGATAAAGTCTGACTTGGCGGCGTCCGTGCCGCTCGACCGGGCCGGCTGGCCGCGTTCGTCGCGCACGCGCTTCATGATCGCGTTGAGGTCCGGCGCTCCTGACCCGGGTTCAAGTGGGCGATTGGCGAGCTTCGGGTCAAGCGGCGCATCGAGATCGACGGCCGGGATTCCATCCTCGTCGGCAGCGATTGGCGGCTGCGAGCCGGCCAGCAACGGAGCCGCAGGCTTCTTCTTCTTGCCAAGGGCGCGCGTAAGACCGCCAAAGATCGAACGGCCCCGTCCTCCTTCTTCGGCCACTGCCGGAGCGTCGCTGCCAAGCGCCGCAATAGCAGCCGCCGAGGCAGCGTCGGCAGGGGAGCGCTCGAACGTCGATCTCACTGGCGGCGGCGCCATTGCAGCGGCCTCGTCGTCAACGGGTTCTGCAAGCGAAAGTGACCGTTCCGCGTCGATGGACGGTGCGTCCTCGATCTTCTTCTTCGATGTTCTGGCTGGGGCTGCCGGCTGGAATTCGTCCGCGGCATTTGGCTTGGGATCGCTTTCGAGCGAGCCGAGGCGGCTGACGATTTTCAGCAATGTGTCATGGATGGCCTCGAAGGTCTTGCTGTTGCGTTCGTCTGAGCGGCGCGTCAGTTGCTCGAGAGACTTGAGGTCCTGGGCCAGCCCGGCCACGGCAGCAGACTCCGCCTGGCTGCCAGCCAGCGAGCGGGCGGCGTTCTCGGCCGCTTCACGGGCTGCCTCAAGCACCGACTCGCGGCTTCCGGCAATCGACTTTTCGATCTCTTCCAGGCGCGGCGAGATATCTTCATAGGCCGGCAGGGGTGCACTCGGCTTGGCAAGATGCGAGGCGAGGCCGGCAACCTGCGATTCGAGATTGCGGACAAGATCGGGATCTATCCCGGTATACTGGCCAGCAGACTGGTCAATCTGTTTCGCAATGCTTTCCAGCCGAGATTCAAGTCCGCGGATCGCGGCATCGGCTGCCGGGTCGGCCTTGCCTGCCTCCAGCTTCTTGGCCAGGGCCGAGAATCGCTCGTCAATCACATTCATGATGCCGCTGCTGTCTACCGCCGCTTCGTTCTGGCGACGATCGATCTTGTCGGCCACCTCGTCCAGGCGGCGTTCGAGTTCGCGAAACAGCATGTTTCCCTGCTCGAGCGCATCGCCTTGGCGGCGTTCGATCAAACCGGAGAGAACTTCGAACCGCTGCTCGATGCCTGAGAATATCTCTGTCGTGTCCAACGTCGCCGGCGCCCGCTCGATCTTGTCGGCAATCGAGGCGATCTGGTGCGCGAGGCGCCCGATCGCCTCATCGGGCAGCGCGTTGTGTGCTGCCATCTCGTCGACGCGCTCGGAGAGCAGGTTGAGGCGGTCGATCACCTCGCCAGTCGGCCTGTCCTCGGCAACTTCCTCGATCTGCCTGGCCAGAGCCGACATGCGCGCCTCGATGCGCTCGAAAGGCTCGGGATCGAAATGTGGTGTCTGGGCAGCGACGGTCGCACTGACGATGGCGCGCGAGATTTCGTCCAGTCGTTCCTCGATCTGGCCGAAGGTTTCCGTTGCACGACCATCCTGCTGCTCGATGAAATGGTCGAGCGCGCCTGCCAGTGTGCGCACCTTGTCTTCAAGTGAGGTGATGGAGAGTGATTTGGGCAGGCTGCCGACCGCAAGCTCGATCTGTTCGAGCCGGTCGGTCAGCGATGAGAGATCTACTTCGCCATGCCGCTGTCCGGCAAATGAGGAGACATGGTCCTGGAAGTCGCTGAAGCGTCTGTCGAAATCGTCCCAGCGACGATCAGCCGAACGGACCGTGTCCTCGCGGGCCAGGCTTTGCAGGCCGGCTTTCATCTCCTCGATCTCGAGGCGCAGCATGTTGATGTTTCTGTCGTCGTTTCGCTCGGCCAGCGACTGCACAGTGTCGCTCAGACGTTCGACGTCCTGCCCAAGCTGGCCGAGAGCCTTGGCCGAGCCGGTCGCCGAGGCATGTTCGATCTCCTGGCGAAGTGTCTCGAATTCGCGCCGTACCCCGGATGCAATCTGGTTGCGCAGATCCTCGCGCAGCGCAGCAAGTTCATTGGAGATCTTGCCGAAGGCGGCAACCCCATCCTCCTGGCTGCGCACTCTGCCCATATCACGCGCGATCGACTGATACGGCTGATCGAATGCGCTGCGGCTGCCGGGTGCGCGCGGACTGGGTGCCACGCGCGGGCTGGGTGCGAAAGCCTTGGCTGGCGTGTGGCGAAACCCGTCGCGCTTGTGGTCGGCGACTTCTTCGCGGTTCCGCTCGATCCGCTGCTCAAGCGTTTCGAGAGACCGGTTCAGTTGTTCGAGCGAGGCATAGGAGCGTCGCTTCCTGCCGGCGTTTATTGCGTCGAGATATG
>JBBSOT010000013.1:0-32705 GCA_038259455.1 Hyphomicrobiales bacterium
CCGACAGCGCCGCCATCGGGATGCCCGGCCCCGGATGCACCGCCCCGCCGGCCAGATAGAGCCCCTTGATCTTCGTCCGCGCGCCCGGCCGCTGAAACGATGCCGCCCATCCGTGAGATGCTCGACCGTAAAGTGCCCCGCCGGTCGCCGGGAACAGTGTCTCGAAGGTCGACGGTGTGGTGATCGCCCGCATTTCCGGAGGCGCCGTAATGGTCAGTCCGGCCCGGTCCAAGCGCTCCATGACTTGTGTCTCGCATGCCGCAATCTCCTTGTCGCTCAACACCTTGGTATCGGCCCGCGACGGGGCATTGACCAACAGAAAGAGGCTTTCGGGCCCAGTGGCCGGGTCGCTGCCGCTCTCATCGCGGTCCTGGGCGCATACGTAGATTGTCGGGTTCTCAGGCGTGCGCGTCTTACCGAAGATATCATCGAACTCCCTGCGATAGTTGTTCGAGAAAAAAACAGTGTGGCGCGACAGAGGGAAGCCGGCAGCCTCGCCGCGTATCGACCACGTAAGCGCCGACATTGACCGGCTGCTGCGCGACCAGGCGGGTAGGGCATTGCGGGCGGCTTTTCCCAGCAGGCCCGAAAACAGTGCGGCCGGATCGCCGTTGAACACTACGGAATCGGCCTCGAGAACTTCGCCAGTGGAAAGGGTCACGCCGCTGGCAATTCCGTCTCGTACATCAATTTTGGAAACCGGCTCGCCATATCTGAAGACCGCGCCGCGGTTTCTGGCCAGGTTCTCTAGCTTTTCAGCAATTCGGGCCATGCCCCCGGTGACGAACCACACACCCATCTGTTCAACGTGGGCGATCAGCATTAGTGGACCGGGAGCCTCGAAAGGGGACGAACCGCAGTAAGTGGCATAGCGGCCGAACAATTGGCGCAAACGCGGATCGCGGAAGTATTGGCCGGCGACGTTCCAAAGCGAGGTGAATGGCTTTATCCTGGTCAAAGCCGCAAGACCGCCAAGACCGGCAGACCGCGCGAGCCCGACCGGAGTGGGCTCGGGATTCTCCATGAACGAGGAATTCAGCGAGCGGAAAACTTCTCCGGTGCGCTTGCAGAAGGCCAGGTAGCCGCGCGCCTCCTGACTACCGGCAAACCGTTCAATGGCGTCAACGGTTTTTTCCGTTTCGGCGAAAAGATCGAGGGTCGATCCGTCCTCCCAGGAATGCCGTGCCAGGATATCGGCTTTGGTGAGGTGAAGATGGTCTTGCAGGTTTTCGCCGACGTTTTCGAAGATCGTCTCGAAGATCCAGGGCATCGTAAAAACCGTGGGTCCAGAATCAATGCCATGGCCACCGAGTACGACCTCCCGCAACTTCCCGCCAGGACGTTCGGCTTTCTCAACTACCGTGACTTGAAGACCTTGGTCTGCCAACTGCAAAGCGGCCACCAGGCCGCCGATTCCCGCTCCAACGATGACGACGCTAGGCTGTACGCTGGCGGGAACACTTTTCAGCTTGTCAACTTCCCTTAACATGCACTTGTGTCAAATAGCATTTACATACATGATAGTCCACAGCAACTGACGGTGGAGAAGCACCATGCCGGGCGAGGATCTGTCGCAAAGGATCGAAGAAGCGCTGCACAAGGCGCTTGCAAGGGCAACGGGGGCCTCGGCGCCGCCGCTCCTGGCAAAGGCCCTCAGCCACTCGGTCTTTCCTGCCGGCCAGCGCATCCGGCCGCGGTTGACCTTGTCTGTTGCCATGGCATGCGGTGACGACGAACCGCTGATTGCCAGTGCTGCGGCTGCGGCGATCGAACTGCTGCACTGCGCGTCTCTTGTCCATGACGACATGCCTTGCTTCGATAATGCGGACACCCGACGCGGAAAGCCGTCTGTCCATGCCGCCTATGGCGAGCCTCTGGCCTTGCTGGCCGGCGATGGCTTAATCGTGCTGGCTTTCGAGACGGCTGCGATGGCGGCGGCCGTCGATCCCCTTCGTGCGGCGAGCCTGTCGATGATAATTGCGCGCTCGGTCGGGATGCCGAACGGCATCGTTGCGGGGCAGGGCTGGGAGAGCGAAACCGCTCCGGACTTGGCGCTCTACCAGCGCGCCAAGACTGGTTCGCTTTTTGCCGGTGCGGCGATGGCTGGCGCTGCGGCGGCTGGACACGCTGCCGATGCGTGGAGCACGCTCGGATTCCGTCTCGGCGAGGCATACCAGGTGGCCGATGATATTCGCGATGTGATGTGCAGCGAGCAGGATATCGGCAAACCCGTCGGTCAGGACAAGGCGCTCGGACGGCCCAACGCAGTCCATGAGTTGGGGGTGCGTGGTGCGGCGCGCAAGCTGGTCATGCTGGTCGAGGATGCGGCCGAATCAGTGCCGGCGTGTATGGGCGCGATTGCCCTGAAAGCGCAAATCCGCAGTCAGGCCGACCGATTCCTGCCCAAGGAGGCGGCGCAGCACGCCGCCTGAGCTTGTCTCGTGCATGCCATCGTCCGGTCATGAGGTGGGATTGTGCTGTCGGCATGGCTTGAGCGCGTCCGGGATTTCCGCAATCGCAAGGTTTCCAATCCGGACTTTCGACGTTGGGCCGCGCGGTCTGCTTTGACCCGCCCGATTGCGCGCCGTCAGGCAAACGCCCTGTTCGATCTGACTGCGGGATTTGTCTATTCCCAGATTCTGGCGGCGTGTGTGCGGCTTGATCTCTTCGAGGTTCTGGCCAATGGACCGCTTGACGTTTCGACGATCGCGGCGCGCATCGGATTGCCGGAAGAGGGAACGGAACGGCTTCTCAAGGCGGCAACTGCGCTTGACCTTGTCGAAGCAAGAAGCGGAAACGCCTTTGCGCTTGGCCCGCTTGGCGCGGCATTGGTAGGCAATGCGGGCGTCACCGCGATGATCAGGCATCACGCTATTCTGTATGGCGATCTCAGCGATCCAGTGGCGCTGCTGGAGGGTAAAGCCAAGGCCGAGCTAGGCAGCTACTGGGCTTATGCCGGCAGCGCGCAAACGCGCTCGACCGAGCCGGGCCGTCATGAAGAATACACGGCATTGATGGCTGCGTCCCAAGCGTTTGTTGCGACAGAAGTTCTGGACGCCTGGCCCGTTGCCCGTCACAAGCGCCTGCTAGATGTCGGCGGCGGTGACGGCACATTTCTGATCGCTGCGGCAAAGGCGGCGCCGAAGCTCGAACTTGCTCTGTTTGACCTACCGCCGGTAGCGGCCATAGCCCGCGAGAACGTGCTGGCTGCAGGTATCGCGGCGCGCAGCAAGATTTTTGGGGGCAATGTCTTCGAGGACGCGCTGCCACAAGGTGCCGATCTCGTGACGCTAAACCGGGTGCTGCACGATCACAATGATTCGGCGGCAGTCGCTATTTTGAAGAACGTGCGCAACGCCATTGCTGCTGACGGCACGTTGCTTGTGGCAGAGCCAATGTCTGGCACAAGAGGGGCCAAAGCCAGCGGCGATGCCTATTTCGGCTTTTATCTGCTGGCCATGGGCCAGGGCAGACCAAGAACGGCGGAAGAAATCGCGCAGATGCTGATGCAATGCGGTTTCACCGACATCAGGCCGATCAGCACGAGCACGCCATTAATCAGTCGGATCGTATCGGCTCGCGCCCGTTGAGACCCGCGCCGGTCCGGTTCTCTATCCACCCCAATGTGTATAATCTAATTGACATATTGAAGTGTCGAGTTAATCTGACACTTGTCGAATGGAGGCACCCCTGTTCGGCATCTTGCTGGGAAGGAGGGGTTCGATGAGATCAAATGCAATCGTACTCGAAGAGCCCCGCAAGCTTGCTCTCGTCGAACTCGAGCTGAACGATCCCGCCGACGACGATGTGGTGGTCGACATCGAATGGAGCGGCATTTCCACGGGAACGGAAAAGCTCCTTTGGTCGGGTCGCATGCCGCCGTTTCCGGGCATGGGATACCCGCTGGTTCCGGGCTACGAATCGATTGGCCGCGTTGTCGATGCAGGCAGGAATTCCGGCAGAAATGTTGGTCAGCGTGTATTTGTCCCAGGCGCCAACTGTTACCGCGATGCGCGCGGACTTTTCGGTGGAGCAGCTTCGCGTATAGTCCTCAATGGTCGCAAGGCGACCCCGGTCGCCGACCATCTGGGCGATCGCGCAATATTGTTCGCGCTGTCCGCCACTGCCCATCACGCCGTTTCGCCCGATACCCGTACCTCGCCGGAGCTCATTGTCGGCCACGGCGTCCTCGGTCGCCTGATTGCGCGGATCGTCGTTGCTTGCGGTGGTACTCCGGTCGTCTGGGAAACCAATGCGCTGCGCCAGAGCGGTGCCGAGGGCTATTGCGTCGTTCATCCCGACGCTGACACTCGTCGCGACTATCGGTGCATCTGCGATGTGTCCGGTGACTGCAACATTCTCGACAGCTTGATGATGCGCCTGGGTCGGGGCGGCGAAATCGTCCTTGCCGGATTCTATGACGAGCGACTGGCCTTCGCTTTCCCGCAGGCATTCATGCGTGAGGCGCAAATCCGCATCGCTGCGGAATGGACCCCGCAAGATATAGCAGCAACAGAACGAATGATCGACGAGGGTCGCCTGTCGCTGGATGGCCTGATCACGCACACCCGCACCCCTGACCAGTTCGATGATGCCTATACCACTGCATTTTCCGATCCGGCCTGTCTGAAGATGGTGCTCGACTGGAGGCATGCAGCATGAACGCACCGATGAAGACGCCCGAGGGTGGCCTGTTATCCATGGCCGAGAATGTTCGGGCCGAGGCTGCGCATGAGCCAGACGCCGTGCCCACTGGCGAGGTGAAGAAAGACACGCAGATCATCGCTATCTACGGCAAGGGCGGGATCGGCAAAAGCTTCACGCTTGCAAACCTCTCTCACATGATGGCGCAGCAGGGAAAGCGTGTGCTGCTCATCGGCTGCGACCCAAAGAGCGACACGACATCGCTGCTTTTTGGCGGGCGGGCGTGCCCCACCATCATCGAGACCTCTGCCAGGAAGAAGGCAGCCGGTGAAGAGGTCGAAATCGGCGACGTGTGCTTCAAGAAGGGCGGCGTCTTTGCCATGGAGCTTGGCGGACCCGAGGTCGGCCGCGGCTGTGGCGGCCGTGGCATCATCCATGGGTTTGAACTGCTGGAGAAGCTCGGCTTCCACGATTGGGGCTTCGACTACGTGCTACTCGACTTCCTGGGTGACGTGGTCTGCGGAGGCTTCGGCCTGCCGATCGCCCGCGACATGTGCCAGAAGGTCATCGTCGTCGGCTCCAACGATTTGCAGTCGCTATACGTCGCCAACAACGTCTGCTCGGCTGTCGACTACTTCCGCAAGCTCGGCGGCAATGTCGGCGTGGCAGGCATGGTGATCAACAAGGATGACGGCAGCGGAGAGGCGGCCGCATTCGCTGAAAAAGTGGGCATACCGGTCCTCGCAGCGATCCCGTCCAACGACGACATCCGCAAGAAAAGCGCCAATTACCAGATCATCGGATATCCGGGTGGCGAATGGGGTTCATTGTTCGCCGAACTGGCCCAGAACGTCAGTGACTCCGGACCGCAGCAACCGACACCGCTCACGCAAGACGAACTGCTGGGCCTGTTCGCCGCGCAGGATGTCGGTGGCAATGTCGTGCTCGAACCTGCCAGCCAGTCGGATATGCGCGGCGGCGTGGTCGTCGAGAAGCCTTCCCTCGAAGTCATCTATGACGCGGTCTGATCGGCGCATCGCAATGAATGAACGTGCAACCATCGTGAACACCAACACCACAACAGAGGTGGTTTACGATGCCGTCGCGCAGGCGCGTATCGACAACACGGTCGAAACGGCACAATCCCAGTCGCTTGAGCAGGAAACTGCCGCCGATGAACCTCAGTCGGCCTCCGGCGTCGGCTGCCATGGCGGCAAGGCCGAATTGACGCGTGCTGCGGAGGCAGCCGGAAACGGCGAAGTGATCCAGCGCTTGCGTACGGATTATCCGCAAGGCCCTCACGATCAGCCACAGTCCATGTGCCCGGCTTTCGGTTCGCTCCGCGTAGGGCTGCGGATGCGGCGCACTGCGACTGTCCTTTCGGGATCGGCGTGCTGTGTCTACGGGCTGACCTTCACGTCGCACTTCTACGGGGCCAAGCGAACCGTTGGCTATGTGCCTTTCAATTCCGAGACGCTGGTTACGGGCAAACTGTACGAAGACATTCGCGAAGCGGTGCACAAGCTCGCTGACCCCGAACTCTACGATACGATCATTGTCACCAATCTTTGCGTTCCGACGGCTTCCGGCGTGCCGCTGCGAGCACTGCCGAAAGAGATAAACGGCGTGCGCATCATCGGCATCGATGTTCCAGGATTCGGTGTGCCGACGCATGCAGAAGCCAAGGATGTGCTTGCCGGTGCCATGCTGAACTATGCGCGGCTGGAGGCAGCAGCGGGGCCGGTGCCGGCGCCCAACAATGCAAGGTCGGGCAAGCCTACCGTCACGCTGCTTGGCGAGATGTTCCCCGTTGACCCGATAACGATAGGACGGATGCTCGAGCCGCTTGGGCTGGCAGCCGGCCCGGTCGTGCCGACGCGTGAATGGCGCGAGCTTTACGCAGCCCTGGACTGCGCCGTCGTGGCGGCAATCCATCCCTTCTATACTGCAAGCGTTCGCGAATTCCAGAATGCCGGGCGAGACGTTGTCGGCTCCGCCCCGGTCGGAATCGAAGGCACTGCCGCATGGTTTGACGCGATCGGCGAAGCCTGTGGCATCCCGCTTCGCACCGTTGATGCGGCCAAGGCTGGTGTGCTTGCCGCGACCAAGGCAGCGCTGGAAGGATCCCCGGTCACCGCGCGAATGACCCTTTCGGGATATGAGGGGTCGGAGCTGATCGTTGGAAGGCTGCTGAAAGAGTCAGGCGCGGACCTGCGATATGTTGGAACTGCGTGTCCCAAGACGCCATGGAACGCAGACGATGCGGCATGGCTTGCAGCGCATGGCGTCCACGTCGAATTTCGCGCGTCGCTGGAGAAAGACATTGCGGCGGTCGACAGTTTCGATCCGGAGATCGCGATCGGAACCACACCTGTCGTGCAGCACGCCAAGCAGAAAAGCATTCCGTCGCTCTATTTCACCAACCTTATTTCGGCGCGGCCTTTGATGGGGCCAGCCGGTGCAGGGTCTCTGGGCGCGGTCATCAATGCTGCCATCGGAAACAAGAGTCGCTTCGACACGATGACCGCCTTCTTCGAAGGCGTCGGCAAGGATCGCACTGCTGGAGTCTGGCACGATCCGAGCAGACTGCCATCAGCAGAGGTCAAGCCGTCCAAGCCGCTGGTTGCCGCGAAATCCTCCGTAACGATGGAGGACTTCTGATGCTTGTGCTGGATCACGATCGTGCCGGCGGATACTGGGGCGCAGTCTACGTGTTTTCCGCCCTGAAGGGCCTTCAGGTGATCATCGACGGTCCTGTAGGATGTGAAAACCTGCCAGTCACTTCCGTGCTCCACTATACCGATGCGCTGCCGCCACATGAGCTGCCCATTGTTGTGACCGGCCTGGGCGAGGAAGAGCTCGGCCAGACGGGCACAGAGCAGGCTATGAAGCGGGCTCATGCGACCCTCGATCCCACGAAGCCAAGCGTCGTGGTCACGGGCTCTATCGCCGAGATGATTGGCGGGGGCGTTACGCCCGAGGGCACGAGGATCATGCGTTTTCTGCCGCGCACCATCGATGAAGACCAGTGGCAAAGCGCCGACAGGGCGCTTGCATGGCTCTGGAAGGAATTCGGACCAAAGGGCAAGAAGCCAAAAAAGGCTGCTGCGAAGCCCGAGGGCGCCAAGCCCACCGTCAACATTATCGGCGCCATCTACGGCACGTTCAACATGCCTTCGGACCTGGCCGAAATCCGTCGTCTGGTTGAAGGCATCGGATGCGAGGTCAACCTCGTGTTTCCGCTCGGTACAGACATCGGCGATGTCGGCAAACTGGCCGAGGGCGACGTCAATGTCTGTCTCTATCGCGAGTTCGGGCGCAAGCTTTGCGAGGCACTCGACAAGCCTTATCTGCAGGCGCCCATCGGCCTTCATTCGACGACCGCGTTCCTGCGCAAACTTGGCGAACTGACCGGGCTTGATCCCGAGCCGTTCATCGAGCGCGAGAAAATGACCACCATCAAACCGCTTTGGGATCTGTGGCGGTCGGTGACCCAGGATTTCTACGCTACGGCGAGTTTCGGCATCGTCGCCAGCGAGACCTATGCGCGCGGTATCCGCAATTTCCTGGAGGCGGACATGGGTTTTCCATGCTCCTTCTCTTTCTCCCGCCAGGCAGGCGAGAAAACGCACAATGACGAAGTACGCAAGGCGATCCATGAAAAGCAGCCTCTAATCCTTTTCGGATCGTTCAACGAGCGCATGTATTCGGCCGAGGCCGGTGGACGATCTTCCTACATTCCCGCATCGTTTCCCGGTGCAATCATTCGCCGGCACACCGGTACCCCGTTCATGGGATATGCCGGCGCTACCTATCTCGTTCAGGAAATCTGCAATGCGTTGTTCGACGCGCTGTTCCGGATCCTGCCGCTTGGAACCGACCTCGACAAAGTCGCGGCGACGCCGGCCCGCCTTCACCACGAATTGCCATGGGATGAGGAAGCGGAGCAGCTGCTCGAGGAGGCGGTGGGTACGCATCCCGTATTGGTGAGAATTTCGGCTGCCAAGCGTCTGCGCGACGATGTTGAAGCAAGCGCGCGCAAGGCCGGTGAAGAACGGGTGACGGCAGCCCGCATGAGAAACAGTCTTGGAAAAGAGCTCGCTCCTGCGTGAGCGGGAACGAGGGGGAGGAGAAACCTATGGCCAGCATTTATTTCACCAGGACCCAATCCAGTGTCGAGCAGCGCAGATGCGAGCAACGTCACGCCCGGCTGATGTTTGGGCTCGCCTATCCGTTCTGTCTGGCCATGGCGATCGGAGCGCGGTTCTCGGATGACGACCGATCAGGCTCTCGTTTGCAGAAACGCGTGGGCGCCGACAAGAGACAGTCGGTGTTCAGAGAGGCGAAGGCTACTGCGGCAAGCTGCGTACCTTTTGCATTTCGATGATGGTTTCCAGCATGAGCCAGGCGCCAAAAACGCTTCACAAGGTTCATGCTCGTTGAAGGCTTGGAGCCCGACGGGTTCCAGGAGCTCCGGCAGACGACCGTCCGGGGAAGGCCATGGCTCCATAAGATCCATGGCAGACTGGCCGCATAGTTTTACTGCGGCGACTGGCCGAAGGGCCGAATGAAGGAGGTAGAAAATGGCTGTGAATGATGGGTCTCTCTCGGGCCTTTCGGAAGCGGAAGCCAGAGAGTTCCACTCCGTTTTTATGACTAGCTTTCTGGTGTTCGTGGTGGTCGCCGTGGTCGCCCATATCCTGGCATGGATGTGGAGACCTTGGTTGCCAGGGCCAGGTGGCTATGCATCGCTTGACGACGGCGTCGCCACCGTCAGCGCCCTAGTGTCAATGTTGACTTAGGAGAAAGCGAATGTGGAGAATCTGGCTTCTTTTCGATCCGCGTAGGACGCTGATCGCACTGTTCACGTTCCTTTTTGTGTTGGCAATCGTGATTCACTTCATCTTGCTCAGCACGGATCGGTTCAACTGGCTCGAGGGTCCGGGGGCAACTGCGCCGGCGGCATCCCTGGTCATCGAACAGACAACACATCTGGCCTGAGCGGTTTTCCGGTCAGGTTCATTGTCGACAATGGCGCGGGCGGCATGCTCAGGCTACCGCCCGCACCAAGCCAAACACCACTATCGCGTTGCAGCGAAAGCCCTTCTGGGAGGTTTTAAGTCATGGCGATGCTCAGTTTTGAACGGAAATATCGCGTTCGAGGAGGCACGCTGGTCGGGGGTGACCTTTTCGACTTTTGGGTCGGCCCGTTTTATGTCGGGTTCTTCGGGGTCACGACCATCTTCTTCAGTGCCGTGGGCATAGCGCTGATCGCATACGGTGCAGCTCTCGGTCCAACATGGAATTTGTGGCAGATCAGCATCAATCCGCCGTCAGAGGAATATGGTCTCGGCTTCGCACCCCTCAAGGAAGGCGGGCTGTGGCAGGTGATCACGATATGCGCCCTCGGCGCCTTCGGATCATGGGCTTTGAGACAAGCCGAAATTGCACGCAAGCTCGGCATGGGCATGCACATCCCATGGGCCTTCAGCTTCGCGATACTCGCGTATTTCACATTGGTGGTGATCCGCCCGATATTGCTCGGCGCATGGTCTAACGGATTTCCTTACGGCATCATCACGCACCTCGACTGGGTATCTAACACCGGGTACCAGTACGGAAATTTCCACTACAATCCGGCGCATATGATCGCCATCACGTTCTTCTTCACGACGTGCCTGGCTCTCGCCCTGCACGGCGGCCTGATCCTCTCGGCGACCAATCCGAGGAAGGGCGAGAACGTCAAGACGGCGGAACACGAGAACACCTATTTCCGTGACACGATCGGTTATTCGATCGGCACACTGGGCATCCATCGTCTCGGGCTTTTCCTCGCGGTCTCGGCCGCGTTCTGGAGCGCGGTCTGCATGATCATCAGCGGTCCGCTCTGGGCGCAGGGCTGGCCGGAATGGTGGGACTGGTGGCAGCGTATTCCGATCTGGAGCTAGGGTGGGAGAGAGAACATGGCTGAGTATCAAAACATCTTCACGCGGGTCCAGGTAAGGGGCGGTCCGGACTTTGGCGTCCCCTTGGGACCCGGTATCTGGGAGCGCCAGGGAACCCCCGGTTTTTCCTATTGGATGGGAAAGATAGGCGATGCACAGATTGGCCCGATTTACCTCGGAACATTGGGCCTTGCATCGCTGATATGCGGCTTCGTGGCCATCGAGATTATCGGTCTCAACATGCTGGCTTCGGTCAACTGGGACCCCCAGGAATTCATCAAGCAGTTCTTCTGGCTGTCGCTGCAGCCACCGCTGCCCGAGCACGGCCTCAAGATCCTTCCGCCGCTCAAGGAGGGCGGATGGTGGCTGATGGCGGGCTTCTTCCTGACGACTGCCATCTTGCTGTGGTGGGCCCGCATGTATCGTCGTGCTCGCGCTCTCGGTATGGGTACGCACGTCGCATGGGCATTTGCGGCGGCCATCTGGCTCTATCTGGTTTTGGGCTTTATCAGGCCGCTTCTGATGGGCTCCTGGAGCGAGGGCGTGCCGTTCGGCATCTTCCCGCACCTCGACTGGACGAACAACTTCTCGCTCAATCACGGCAATCTTTTCTATAATCCATTCCACATGCTCTCGATCGCCTTCCTCTATGGCTCGGCCGTGTTGTTTGCCATGCACGGCGCCACCATCCTCGCGGTCAGCCGACTGGGCGGCGAGCGCGAGATTGAGCAGATCGTCGACCGTGGCACGGCGGCCGAGCGCGCTGCCCTGTTCTGGAGATGGACCATGGGGTTCAACGCCACCATGGAGTCCGTCCACAGATGGGCCTGGTGGTTCGCCATCCTTTGTCC
This sequence comes from Hyphomicrobiales bacterium, assembly GCA_038259455.1. GTDB lineage: Bacteria > Pseudomonadota > Alphaproteobacteria > Rhizobiales > Rhizobiaceae > CAMYMG01. Next base: position 11,441 of record JBBSOT010000013.1, read on the forward strand.
GCTGACGGGCGGCATCGGGATCCTGCTGAGTGGCACGGTCGTCGACAACTGGTTCGAGTGGGGCCAGAAGCACGGCCTGGCGCCCATGTGACGGAGCTGTTCTGGCCTGCCCGCAGGCCGGAACAATCCCAGTTTCGTGGCGGGTTCCAGAGGCCATGTCACGGACCGGGACGAACGGGACCCTCCAGTTCGTCCCGGAGACTACCTTACCCGGCCGCTCTTAGAGGGCCGGGTTTTTTTGCATTTCGGGTTGAGATTGCCAAGCGCGCAATGTTCCGGTTGGGCGCGACTTAGCGAGGCTGCGCCGCGCCACGCTCGTTGCCGGACCGAGAAGTATTTTCGCACAATCGATTCTGGTAAAGGTGAACGGCTCTCGCCTCAGGCAGCAGGGCGAAGCGCGAGCTCGCTCCAACGATCCAGATAGATCCGAAGCCAGGGTGTGAAGCGCTCCGGCTGGCGTGCGACCTGGTGACGAAGCTCATTGAAATCCGTCCAGGCAACCGCCTGGACCTCGGTGTTGTTGAATGAGCTCACCTCTATCGGCGCAAGCATGTCCCCGCGAAAGACATGTACCCGTTCGTTTTCCGTAAGGCCATTGCCGACGTCGGCGCTGTAGTCGACAACCGCGCATGGCTGAAGCGCCAGCGTCAAGCCAAGTTCCTCATGAAGCCGGCGGTTGGCGCAGGCCAGCGCAGGCTCATCCCAGTGAGGATGCGTACAGCAGGTGTTGGCCCACAATCCGCCGCAATGATATTTTCCGTCAGCGCGTTGCTGCAGCAGTAACTTGTCGCCCGAGAAGACAAAGACTGATACCGCAAGGTGCTTCTGGCCCCGTCGATGCGCCTCAAGCTTGTCGATCGGAAAAAGCGATCCGTCACTTGCGATGGCCGGGATCACAAGATGATCGTCGGTTGCCGGCCGGCGCGCTTCCCTGGTTGAAGGTGCATTCACCGGATGCGGCTCACGCGACCTGGCGGGCGATCGCACACTGGGACCAGAGCTCTGAAAGAGCGTTGATGAGGCGGTCGATATCCGCGTCCGAATGCAGCGGCGAAGGGGTGATGCGCAACCTTTCGGTCTTGCGCGGAACCGTCGGATAGTTGATCGGCTGGACGTAGATGCCGTAGCTATCGAGCAGCAAGTCGCTGATCCATTTGCACTTCACAGGATCACCCACCATCACCGGTACGATGTGGCTCGGGTTGGGCATGGTAGGAATGCCGAGACGGTCCAGCTTGCTGCGAACCTTCTTGACACGCTCCTGGTGGAGCGCCCTTTCGACGCCGCTCTCCTTCAGATGTCTTATGGAGGCTCGTGCACCAGCCGCTACTGCTGGTGGCAGTGCCGTCGTGAAAATGAACCCGGAGGCAAAACTGCGGACGAAATCGCACATGGCAGCCGAGCCGGCGATGTAGCCGCCGACAACACCGAACGCCTTGCCAAGCGTGCCTTCAATGACGGTCAGTCTGTCCATGACACCTTCGCGCTCGGCAATCCCGCCACCGCGCGGGCCGTAGAGGCCGACCGCATGGACTTCGTCGAGATAGGTCATGGCCCCGTGCTTCTCGCAGACATCGAGTATCGCCTTCAGCGGGGCAATGTCTCCATCCATGGAATAGACCGACTCAAAAGCCACCAGCTTCGGCACGTCTGATTTATACTCGGACAGAAGGCGGTCGAGATCTTCCGGGTCATTGTGTTTCCAAAGCCGCTTTTCCGCGCGCGAGTGCCGGATACCCTCAATCATGGAAGCGTGGTTTCCCTCGTCGGAGAAGATCACGATTCCCGGGATATTGCTGCCCAGCGTCGACAGGGTTGCCCAGTTTGAGACGTAGCCGGACGTAAACAGCAAAGCTGATTCCTTGCCGTGCAAATCCGCCAGTTCCTGCTCCAGAAGCACGTGGTAGTGGTTTGTACCGGAGATATTGCGTGTGCCGCCGGCGCCAGCGCCGCACCGGTCTAGCGCCTCGTGCATGGCGGCTATGACTTTGGCATTCTGGCCCATGCCCAGATAGTCGTTCGAGCACCAGACAGTGACGTCGCTGGTCGAGCCCTCCACATATCGCGTAGCCTTGGGAAAGGCGCCTGCCTGACGCTCCAGTTCGGCAAATATCCTGTAACGGCCTTCCTGGTGAAGACTGCTGAGCTTCGTGGCGAAGTGGGCTTCGAAGTCCATTGTTTATTCTCCTGCTATCATCGTCACCGGCAGACCCGGCTCATGCGCCTTGACGCTGGTTTCATCGCTGTATCGACGGCAGGCCCGCAACCGGCCCGGTTGGCCTAAGAACGGAATGTTCGGTTCGCTGCGTGCTCTGGCGTCTCACGTCACTGTCAGTATCACGAGAATCGGATCGTGATTTCATGCTCCAGTTCCACATCGCCTCGGCCGGCACTGGAAGCACCAGAAACCAGTGCTCGAGTATGGCAAGGGCCATCATCGTAGAGAGGAAGGTAAAACCGGCCTGCCGGAAGGGGTCGACTGCAATCGCCGCTTCTGTTGCCATCACCGCGCAGATGATCGTCGAAATGGTAACCGAGAAAGGAAAGAGAAGGTTCATCGGTTTGCTGTTGAGAAAGCTCTTCAGGTAGGCGAGATGCGGCGGCAGGAAATGAGCGTTCAGATTACGAACGCCCAGGAACACGTTGAGCCGCGCGCTTTCGTGCATCCACCACAAGATGACGAATGTCCATAGGCCGATCTCGTTGGTGCCGTTCCAGGTCAACCACAAGATGATGCCGAACGAGACAAGGATCGCGAGTTCGTGCCACAGGCTGACCTGCAGGGCGTGGCCAAAATGCGCCCATCCGCTGCAACCCTCACGACACGCGTGGCGACGAGGGCCGGTTACGTAACCCATGTAAAAGCTGATCTCGTGCCAGCCCCAGGCAATCAGGGCGGATGCAAAGGCAATGTAGGCGCCACGAACGGAGGTGTCGTTGCTGGTTGCCCACAAGCCGTATAGTGCCGCGCAGAAAAGCAGCGAGGCGCCAAGCATGCTCCACTTGAAAGTCCTCTGTGGCAGCCCGTCCAGATAGATGATGGCGCCGGTAGAGAACCACCAGACGAAGAGAGCAAACAGGATGGGCCACAGATAAGTGGTCACTGGCTCGGCCCTACCACACAGGTTGCATGCGGCTGGTATCGGGCAACTCGTTGCCCTTTGCCGGGATGACGTAAAGGCTGACAAATACGCGCGCAGCAGAAATCCCAAGCCACAGGCGCTTCACGCGAGCGACGGCTCCGGTCTCCTTCCTCATCGCCGAGGCCTTGTCATTGATGACGCGAAGCTTCTCCAGCCCTTTGCGGAATCTTGGATGGTCGATGTCCAGAACCAGCGGAAATACCTGCCTGGTGATCTCGTTGGTCAGGTGGAAGACCTTGTAGTCATATTCTGTGGGATCCATTCCCAGCGCTTTGTGGAATTCGGGCCGTGCGTGATCGCGCACATACATGGTCGCATAGACCGCAAGCAGAAAGAAGCGGACCCAGAGCCGGTTAAGGCCTTTCAGATATTCCGGGTTCGCGCGCATCAGCAAGGCGAACGCCTCGCCATGCCGGAATTCGTCATTGCACCACTGCTCGAACCATTTGAAGATCGGATGAAAGCGCCGCTCCGGATGCCGTTCGAGGTGCCGGAAGATCGTGATGTAGCGGGCATAGCCGATCTTTTCGGAAAGATAGGTGGCGTAGAAAATGAACTTCGGGCGGAAGTAGGTATATTTCTTGGCCTTGGTCAGGAAGCCGAGATTGACCCCGATGCCGAACTCCTTGAGGGCTTCATTGATGAAACCGGCGTGTCTGGCCTCGTCGCGGCTCATGTAGCTGAACAGCTTGACGATTTCCGGGTTCTTGCCGCGCTTTTTCATCTCCTTGTAGAGTACGCAGCCAGAGAATTCTGCGGTCAGCGAGGATACCATGAAGTCGGTGAACTCGTTGCGCAGTCCTTCCGGCAACCCCTCGAAATCGATGTGGTCCCAGTTCTCGTTCTGTTTGAAATGTCCCTTGTTGGGATCGCTTTCCATCTCCGCCAGGAGTTCATCCCATTCCTGACGCACGCTTGACACGTCCATCTTGTCAAGGGCTTCGAAATCGGTGGTGTAGAAACGCGGCGACAGTAGAGTCGACTCGCGTGCCATTCCGTCAGTGTCTGTGGCCCTCAGCGACATTTTTTCGATGGTCATAGCTTTTCTCCAGATGAGAAGCTGAATTCCAGGAGTTCCATAAACTCGAAATCGCCGGTCAGCTTGACCCACAAGCGTTCGGGCGCGCTTGCCCGGGTGACGGTCGCCATCCGGTGCAGCGTTCTGGTCTCGCCAAAGGGAACGACGATTTCCCCTCCTTGCACATGAACCTCGTCGCCGGGTTCGACAGTCAGGCCTTCGAGTTCCACATGCGCATGAAGGCTTTCCCATGTGTGTTCAATTTCGATCGTGCAGGGCACATCGACCTTGTCGCGCTTCAATCGTAGCCCGTCGATCACTGGATGGTCCTCCCCTTGTCGAGAAGCTGGGCAAACGCGCCTTCATTGGCGGGGCCGAAGGCGTTGAGAAGCATGGTGCGATGCGTGAGCGGATCTTGCAAGAGCAGGTCGCCATCAGTCATTCGGCTGAGCGTAAAGGGGACGTCGCTGCCCAAGCCGCGCTGCTTGCGCTCTATGGCGAAGCTGCGCATCGTCACCCGAACGAAACCGCCAACGCCCATGCCGATGCGGCCGAGTTCGGCGCCTGTCTCGGCATTGGAGGCGACCACGCTGCCGTCGGCCAGATCGTCGAAGCGGACCGCGACTGAGGTAACGACGGATTGAGGATCGATCTCCCGTGGTGTCTGGGCATGTCGCCCGACAAGTACCAGAACAATGGCGGCGCAGATGAGCAACGCGCCAGCAATGGCCGGCTTGCGCTGCGGATCCGTGAGCTTCGCTTCCCGGTCCATATGCTCTCCTCCTTACGCTGCTGCCGTTGCGCCCGCAGGCATGGGGGCGGTTGAGCCCTTGGCGGTCTTTGAAATCTGCGCCGGCACGCGTCCCTGTGCGCCCGCATCTTCTTGCAGCGCCGTGGCCAGCAATCCGGCAACCTTTGGAGCATCCTCAAGGCATCGCAACATCGGCTGCGGGTTGGTCAAATATCCGGGCCGGGCGTTCGGCCAAAGAACGAGGAAAGCGACGCGGTTTGGCTTCATAACCGTCAGTGCGATACCGCCGGCCTTGCCTGCCGACTTGCGCAGCGCCGCGGTTTCAATCATCGTCAGTGGCAGGTTGAGCGTCACCGGCAGGGCAAGCCCCGACCGGATGACAATGCGCTTGGTCGTCAGCGTGTAGATTGTGCCGCGGGCATACAAAAAGGCCAGCAAGCATAGAATGCCGACAGCAATCATTCCGATGCCGGCTAGCCGCAGGGCGGAAAGCAGGATTGAAACCGCCGATTCTCCATCGCCATATGCCGAGGCACCCTGCCAGGCCACGATCAGCAGGAAGTAGGCTGCAACCTTCCTGACATGGAATGCAGAGATGGCCAGGGCCCGCCATTGCGGCGAGCCCTGCCAGAGCAGGGTTTCGCCTCGCGGCAACTGCGCCGGCAGACCGGGGATCGGTTCGAAAGCGAAATCGTCGTGGTCTTCCATCAGATCAGCGGCTCCGTCCGCATTGGTGTTGCGTAAAGGTGACCGCCCGCGAAATAGGCACAAATGCGGTCTTCCTCGAGGAAAGTGACCGAGTCCGCCGATTTGATGCGCGGTGCATCCGCGAACTGATGGGCAAGGATCGCCTTCACCTTGACGTGGCGTCCAGCCATCGTGCTGCCGCTGATTTTCGTCAGGTTCATGGGAACGAGCAATGGCCCGATGCCCGGTTCGCCTGAATCGACCTCAAGATAGCGCACCACGTGCTCGGCCCGATCGACCCAGATGTCGGTCACCGTACCGGCGGCTTTTCCGTCCGCCGCGATGACGGTCATGCCGCGCGGGTCGGGATCACCATTGGCCACGCCGTAATGGGCGTCAGCGCGCGTCGGTACGATCTTGTTCTTGCCGTCCCAAGTCTGATCGGGCTTGTCGGCTCGCTCGGCCCATGCTGCTGGTCCCACACCATCGACCAACGGGTTGCCGGTCGGAACCAGAGGCGCACCTGGCCAGGCGCCGACCCTGCGCGCGGCGACCGGCCGAACGTCGCGCTTGAAGTTTGGCGCGGTGGCGGTGGTACCGTCACGGGTCAGGAATGTCTTTGCTTTTGGCAGCAGCAGGAAGCCCTGATCCTTGACCCTGCCGGTCGGATCCGACTCAAGCGGATAACCTTCGCGGCGATCCTCTTTTCGCAGCCAGAAGACCAACCCAAAGAAGAATGCCCAAAATACATATAGCGTGACCTGTGCCACGTCGATGTAGGCCGTGATTGCGCCTTTTTCCATTTCCGTCTCCTTCGTCGTCAGCCGGGAAGTTCGGCAAGTCCAAATGATTTTCGATGGTCGCCGCCTTCGCGCACGTATCGAACCAGCGGGCCGATCGCGATCAGCGTGGCAAAGAGCAATGCCATCTCAACGTGATAGACGACGCCATAGGAGGCGTTGCGATCAGCGAAAGCAGGACCAAGCAAGCCTCGCTCCGACATCGCCTCAATGAAATCGCGCAACGCGCCGCCGAAGGCGACCGCCAGGCCCATCGCTGTCGCCTGAACAGCACCCCAGGCACCGAGCACAATGCCGCTGTCGCTGGCGCGGGCGAGATCCATGGCAGCCGTCAGCATGCCGACCGCGAAGAGGCCACCGCCAAAGCCGATAAGCGCTGTTCCGACCCGGAAGATGAATACCGACTCGAGTGGCGCAGACATGATGACACAGGCGAAAGCGGGCAATCCGGCAAGAACGCCAAACGCGGCAAGCCGGCATGGATCCATGCCATGCACCAGCCCGCGTGATGCGAATGTAAGTCCAACGAGTGTCCCGCCGGCCAAAAGCGCCGTCAGCATCGTCGTGGCGCTGACGCCAAGATTCAGCACCTGCCCACCATAGGGTTCAAGCAGCACATCCTGCATGGAAAACGCCGCTGTGCCGAGTGCAACGACGACCAGCAAGCGCTTGGCGCGCGACGATGTCGCAAAGATTGCCCAGGCGTCCCTGAAGGCAGGGCGCTCACGCTTCGGGTCAGTCATCGCCCGGTTGCGACCTTCCTGCTTCCAAAGTGCAATCAGGTTGAGAACCATCGTGATCACGGCAGCACCCTGAACGACCTGGATCAACCGCATGTGGCTGAAGTCTGAAAGAAGTGCCGAAAAGAAGAGCGCTGAAAACAGCATGCCGACCAGCAGCATCACATACAGCAATGCGACGACACTCGGGCGGCTTTCATCCGTCGCCAGGTCGCAGGCAAGTGCCAGACCGGCAGTCTGCGTCGTGTGCAGTCCGGCGCCAACAAGCAGAAACGCCAGCGCCGCGCCGATTTCACCAGCATAGGGCGTGGCGGCCTGGCCTTCACCCGTCAGCACGAGCAGAGCGAAGGGCATGACGGCAAAGCCGCCGAATTGCAGCATCGTTCCCATCCAGATGAACGGCACGCGCCGCCAGCCGAGGAACGAGCGGTAGGTGTCGGAGCGATGGCCGATCAGGGCGCGCGCTGGCGCGAACACGATCGGCAGCGCGATCATAAGCGAGACGACGGACGCTGGCACGTCGAGCTCGACGATCATCACACGGTTCAGCGTGCCGGTCAGCAGCACCATGGCCATGCCGACCGAAACCTGGAAAAGCGACAGGCGAATAATGCGCGACATCGGAAAGCCGTCGCTGGCCGCGTCGGCGAAAGGCAGGAAACGCGTTCCTACCTTGGCCCACTGACTGGCTAGCTTTTTGCCACCAATGATCATGTGCGCGACAACTCCATCATCTGCGATTTGTAAAAGCCGCGCGAAATGCGCGTCGTGCGCCCGATCCGCCAGCCTTGCATGGCCGGCAGAAGGGCAAGATCCTGGGCAATTGCATGGGGTTTGACAGGCACGATCGACGGTGCCCGGTCGGCGCGCGGGAACAGCTTGCCGGCAGCATGCATGGCCGCAAGCAAGCTGGTGCGCGGCGCGAAAGTGAACACCATCGTCTTGCGTGTTCGGAGCGCAAAGCTTGCAAGCGCCTGCACCGCATCTTCCATTCGGTAATGAATGAGCGAATCCATCGCGACCACAGCATCGAATTCGCCGTGGGTGCGAGAAAGCATGTCGCCTGACTGGAATTCGATGCGCCCGGTTCCGATGTCGGATGGCACCGTCTCTTGAGCAAAGCGGATGATCTCAGGGGCAAGATCGATGCCCAGAACGTTGGCGCCGCGCCGTGCAAGTTCGACGGACATCGCGCCTGTGCCGCAGCCGGCGTCAAGAATGCGCCAGCCCGTCAGGTCTTCCGGCAGCGACGCCAGCATCTGGGCGCGCATTTCGGCGCGTCCCGCGCGTACTGTCGCCCTGATGCGCCCTAGCGGCGCTTCGGTGGCGAAACGCTTCCAGGCTTCTACTGCGGTGCGGTCGAAATAGGTTTGGATCTCGCCGCGGCGGCGGGTGTATGTGGCGTCCGACATCAGTCAAATCCCAGAAAATCGAAGATCTCGCGGTCTTTCATCGGCTCGGCCTGGAGCTCTTCTGTGCCGGCCCACAGGGTTTCGGCCAGCTGCATGTACTCGGCGCGGACAGCCAGCACCTCGGGGCTCTCTTCCATCTCGAACAGGGTCGATTTCTTCAACCGGCTGCGCCGGACCGCGTCGACGTCGCCGAAGTGCGCCAGCCGCTTCAGCCCGATCGCTGCGTTGAAGCGGTCAATCTGGTCGGTCTCGCGAGACCGGTTCGCGATGACCCCTCCGAGCCGGACGTTGTAATTTTTGGATTTGGCCTTGATCGCTGCAATGATGCGGTTCATGGCAAAAATTGAATCGAAGTCGTTGGCCGCGACAACCAAGGCGCGTTCGGCATGTTGAAGCGGTGCGGCGAAGCCGCCGCAAACGACATCGCCCAGCACGTCGAAGATCACGACGTCGGTATCTTCCAGAAGGTGATGTTCCTTCAGCAGTTTGACGGTCTGTCCGACCACATAGCCGCCGCAACCTGTCCCGGCGGGCGGTCCACCGGCCTCGACGCATTTGACGCCATTGTAGCCTTCGAACACGAAGTCTTCGGCACGCAGTTCCTCGGTATGGAAGTCGACGCCCTCGAGAATGTCGATGACGGTCGGGATAAGCGACTTGGTCAGCGTGAAGGTCGAGTCGTGCTTCGGATCACAGCCGATCTGCAGCACGCGCTTGCCGAGCTTGGAAAAGGCCACAGAAAGGTTTGAAGAGGTCGTCGACTTGCCGATGCCGCCCTTGCCATAGATTGCGAAGACCTTGGCTGTCTCGATCTGTACGGAAGGATCGAGCATAACCTGCACGCTGCCTTCGCCGTCAAGCTTTTTGGCTGCCACGGCTTCGTCATGCGCCACTCTCGGGTGCGTAAAGACGTTCATGCTGCTACCTCCACACCAATGCCTTCGACACGGTCTTCGAGTTCTTCTCCTGCCTGACGCAGGGCGTCGAGCATTTCGGGGTCGGGTGTCCAGTAGTGGCGTTCGTGGGCCTCGATCAGTCGGTTGGCCATCTTGGCCGAGGCCGTCGGATTGAGCGTGGAAAGCCGTTCGCGCATTTCGGGGTCGAGTACGAAGGTCTGCGTCAGCTGCTTGTAGACCCATGGCTGAACCTCGCCGGTCGTCGCCGACCAACCCATGGTGTTGCGGACATGCTCTTCGATCTGGCGTACACCCTCATATCCGTGGCTGAGCATGCCTTCGTACCATTTCGGATTGAGCATGCGGGTTCGCGACTCAATGGCCACCTGTTCGGAGAGCGAGCGAACGACGCCGTCACCGCGCGTCTGATCGCCAATATATACAGGAGCGGAGCGGCCCCTGGCGCGCCGCACCGCGCGTGAAATACCACCAAGCGTGTCGAAATAATGATCGACGGTTGTGACGCCCAATTCGACGGAATCGAGGTTTTGATAGGCGAGGTCGACACCTGCCAGAACGCTCTGCAACAGTTCGGTCTGCTTGGCAGGGTTTCCGGCCCGGCCATAGGCAAACCCCTTGCGGCGGGCATAGGTCTCGGCCAGTTCGTCCTCGTCTTCCCAACCGCTGTTTTCGATCAGGTGATTGACGTTCGAGCCGTAGGCGCCTTCGGCATTGCCAAAAACGCGCAGGGCCGCAGTCTCCAGGTCGCAACCGGTCTTAGCCTGGTGCGCCAGGACATGCTTGCGGACAAAATTCATCTCGACCGGCTCATCAGCCGACGCCGCCATGAATGCGGCCTCTGCAAGCAGCTTGATTTGCAGAGGCAGGAGATCGCGGAAAATTCCCGACAGCGTTGCTATGACGTCGATGCGGGGGCGGCCCAGTTCTTCCAGCGGCGTCAGCAATGCGCCAGCGATACGTCCATAATTGTCGAAGCGGGGCCGTGCGCCAATCAGCGCCAGCGCCTGGGCAATCGGCCCGCCTTCGTTCTTCAGATTGTCCGTTCCCCAAAGCACGATTGCTACGGTTTCCGGCAAGGGCTCACCGTCGGCCATATGCCGATCGAGAATTCGCTGCGCCTGACGCGCGCCGTCACTGATGGCAAATGCGCTCGGGATGCGAAAGGGATCAAAGCCATGCAGATTGCGCCCGGTCGGCAAAATCTCCGGCGTGCGCAACACGTCACCGCCGGGGGCAGGCCGCAGGAACCGCCCATCCAATGCACGCAGGATGGCTGGTATCTCGTGGTCGATTGCGAGCTGTCGGTCCGTTTGGGCAAGCGTGCGCAGAGTTTCTGCAACATGTGCGTCTGCAGGCTTGCCAGCCTGCTCAAGGGCCGCTTCAGGCGACGTGCCGGAAACGATGGCTTCCGCAATGTGGCGTTCTAACCTTCGCGCATGGCCGGCCTCCGCCACGGCAAGCAACATGTCGACACGCTCTGCCTGGGAAAGCGGCGTGCCGACGACATGGAGGCCGTAGGGGATCAGCGTGTATTCCAATTCAAGAATCTGTTGGGAAAGTTCCCCGACACGGAGCCCGGCCTCGTCGCCCCATGCCGGCTCGCTTGCCGCAAGATCAACACCCGCAGCCTGTGCCTGTATCAGGATGCTCAGATTGGCACGCTCGCTCGCGGCATTGGGTTCCAGGGCACGCCATCTTTCGATGGTCGCCTTGAGGTCCAGCAGTCCCCGGTAAAGCCCCGCGTGTGAAACGGGCGGTGTCAGGTAGCTGATCAATGTCGCGGCGGAGCGTCGCTTGGCGATCGCGCCCTCCGATGGATTGTTGGCGGCGTAGAGGTACAGGTTAGGCAGGTCGCCGATCAGCCGGTCGGGCCAGTCCCTTGCCGAAAGTCCGGATTGTTTGCCCGGCATGAATTCGAGCGATCCATGCGTGCCGAAGTGAAGCACTGCGTCGGCCCCGAAATCCTCACGCAGGTAGCGATAAAACGCCGAGAAGGCGTGCGTGGGGGCAAAGCCTTTCTCGAAAAGCAGGCGCATCGGATCGCCTTCATAGCCGAAGGCCGGTTGTACACCGACGAAGACGTTGCCGAACTGGGCACCCAGCACAAATATCGAGGAGCCGTCGCTCTGCTGACGGCCGGGGGCGGGACCCCATTGCTTTTCGATTTCGTAGAGCCAGCGCTCGCGCTGGACATGGCTGTCGGCGGGGATACGGACATGGACGTTGGCCGGCGCGCCGAAACGTTCCCTGTTGCCGTCGACGATCTTGGTCCGCAGTTCGTCTACGGTGGCCGGGACATCGACAGCATAGCCATCGCGCTTCATCGCCGACAGCGTCGCATGCAGTGAGGCGAAGACCGACAGATACGCCGCAGTGCCGGTGTTGCCCGCATTGGGCGGGAAGTTGAAAAGAACGACGGCGACCTTGCGATTGGCGCGGTCGGTCCGACGCATCCGAACCAGCTTTTCGACGCGGCCCGCCAGCATCTCTGCGCGCTCGACACAGGAATGCATGTCGCGGTTGTTGTCGCCACTCGAGAAGGTGCAGCCGCGATGGCATCCGGTGCAGGCCTTGCCGGCATGGTCGGAGCGGCCGCCAAACACAATCGGTCCGGTAGCGCCGTCGAGTTCAGGTATCGCAACCATGATCGTCGATTCGACCGGCAGCAGGCCGCGATCGGACGCCCCCCACTGCTCAAGTGTCTGCAACTCCGCCGGATGGCCGGCGATGTAGGGCACGTCCAGGCTGGCCAGTACGTCTTCTGCGGCGCGCGCGTCATTATAGGCGGGTCCCCCGATCAGCGAGAAACCTGTCAGCGAAACAAGAGCGTCGATTGTCGGGCGGCCGTCTTTCATGAAGAACTGTTCGATTGCCGGCCGCGCATCGAGGCCGCTCGAAAACGCCGGAATGACGTTCAGGCCGCGTGCTTCCAGCTCGCGGATCACGCCGTCATAATGCTCGGCATTACCGGCCAGCATGTAGGAGCGCATGCCAAGCACACCGACCGTTCCGAGCTTGCCTTTCCTTGGCAGTGCATCGGCGCGGGCCGAGATTCGGCCTGGCATCCGCGGATGATAGACGCCGACTTCCGGGTAAGCGACGGGTGGCGCGACCTTCAGCGTGCCGCGCAGGTGACGACGCGCGCCATCGGCGTAACGATCGACCAGCGCCCTGATCATGTTGGCTATGTTTTCGTCAGAGCCGGCCAGCCAGTATTGCAGGGTCAGGAAATAGGCGCGGACATCTTGTGCGGTGCCCGGAATGAAGCGGAGGATCTGCGGAATGCGCTTCAGCATCTTCATCTGCTGAGAACCGACACTCGCCTTGCGGTCCTTGCCGGTGCCCTTCAGCCTTTTCAAGAAAGACAGGGCGCCACCCTGGGGCGTATCCATGCGAAACCGCCCGATCCTGGTCAGTTTCATGACGTCGCTGTCGGACAGGATGCTGACCATCGCGTCACAGTTCTGGGCACGCGCCTTCAGGTCGGGCATGATCGCCGTGAAGTGGCTTTCCATGAAAAGCATGGCATTGATCACGATATCGGCCATTGCGATGTCGACGCGACACCGCTCGAGGCTGGCTTCGTCATTGGAAAATTCGGTCGCCGCGTGCAGCGTTATGGTCAGGCCCGGCAGGTCGTATGCCAGCGTCTTGCGCGCACGGTCTGTCGCGCTCGCAAGATGCGTGTCCATCGTCACTATGACTACGCGCACAGGCGTAGAATCAGCGGCTGAAATGTGCCTTGGCATCGTACAAAATCTCGATCGTTATGGTCTGAAGACCGTTCTCGGATGCGAATTTCTCGGTGTTGCGGCGTGCTTTACCCCTTACGAAGAATGGAATTTTTTTCAGTTCCCGCTCAGCCTCGTCCGCCCATTGAAGCTCGGAGGGAATTTCTATGCGGGGGCTCGCCGCTACCGGCTCCTCCTCGTCGGGTGCGCGGCTTTCGCCGGCAGCAGCGCCTTGGGAGAGATGCGACGGTTGGGCCGTGTCGTTGAACTCGAAATCATCGCGGAACATGTTCAGCAGGTGTTCCTCGAGGCCCATCATCAGCGGATGAACCCAGGAATCGAAGATCACATTGGCGCCCTCGATCCCCATCTGAGGCGAATAGCGGGCAGGGAAGTCCTGGACATGGACTGGCGACGAAATGACAGCGCATGGAATGCGCAGGCGCTTTGCCACATGGCGTTCCATCTGGGTGCCCAGAACAAGCTCCGGCTGTGCGGCAATGATCGCGTCCTCGACCGCCAGGTGATCGTCGGAAATCAGCGCTTCTATTCCATATTCGGCAGCCGTTGCCCGAACCTCGCGGGCGAACTCCCGGGAGTACGTACCCAGCCCGCAAACCGTGAACCCGAGTTCCTTTGCAGCAATATGGGCGGCGGCAATCGCGTGGGTGGCGTCGCCAAAAATGAAAACGCGCTTGCCGGTCAGGTAGGTCGAATCCACCGATAGAGAGTACCAGGGGAGGCGCGACTTCGGCGCTGCGATATCTTTCTCGGGAATGCCTGCGGCAGCGGCGACCGCCATCATGAATGCGTTCGTCGCCAAAGCACCGATGGGCGGCTTCGTGACAGATGGCTGGCCATGATTGCGCTTCAGCCAATCCGCAGCAACGCCGGCAATCTCAGGGTAGAGCACGATGTTGAAATCGGCGGAAGGCAGCCGTTCAAGGTCTGCAACCGTGGCGCCGAGAGGCGCTACGACGTTGATTGTGATCCCCATGCCCTCGAGAAGTTTTGTCACTTCGAGAATGTCGTCGCGATGGCGAAAGCCAAGCGAGCAAGGCCCCAGAATGTTGCATACCCTGCCCGGAGCGCGCGGGCTCACTGTGCCGACTGGAGCAGGAGCGAATGTGCGAACGAGCCGATAGAAGGTTTCTGCGGCGCCCCAATTCTCCTTCTTCTGGTAGGACGGCAGTTCGAGCGCTACCACCGGAATGTCGAGCTTGAGTGCATCGGCGAGGCCGCCGGGATTGTCCTGGATGAGTTCCGCCGTGCACGAAGCCCCGACCAGTACCGCGTCGGGGCGGAAGCGTTCGACGGCCTCGCGGCAGGCAGTCTTGAAGATCTCGGCTGTATCGCTGCCGAGATCGCGTGCCTGGAAAGTCGTATAGGTGACCGGCGGACGAGAATTGCGCCTCTCGATCATCGTGAACAGGAGATCGGCGTAGGTATCACCCTGCGGCGCATGAAGGACGAAGTGTACGCCACGCATGGATGCCGCTATGCGCATCGCGCCGACGTGGGGTGGGCCCTCATATGTCCATACGGTGAGCTGCATCAGGCGCTCACTTTCAGCCGTTGGCGGCGCGCGAAGGGGCGAACGAACAATTCAGCCAGGTCGCCAGCCTGCTCATAGCCCTGCACTGGTGTGAAAACGAGTTCGATTGACCACTTGGTGGAAATGCCTTCGGCTTCCAGCGGGTTGGCAAGGCCCATTCCGCAGACAACAAGGTCGGGCTTGCTTGCGCGGCACCGGTCGAGCTGCCTGTCGACGTCTTGACCTTCGCTGACAAATACACTGTCTGGCAGCAGTTCGAATTCGCCGGCCAGATGATGACGATGCAGGAAAGGCGTTCCGATCTCGACAATGTCGCAGCCGAGTTCGCGATGCAGGAAGCGCGCCATTGACGGCTCAAGCTGGGAATCGGGAAAGAAGAAGATGCGCTTGCCTTCAAGCGCGGCACGGCTCTTTTGGACGGCGATGCGGGCGCGTCCTCGACCCGGTTCCGTAATCGCAGCGAAGCGGCCCGCCTCAACACCGAAGGCATCGGCGGCAGCCTTGAGCCAGGCAGTCGTTCCCTCTTCGCCGAGCGGGAACGGCGCCAAGAGATGCTTTGCTCCCCTGCCTTCCAAAGCTTTTGCGGTCTCGCCCAGAAAAGGCTGCGCCAGAAGCAGGCGGGTATTCGGTCCTACATGCGGGAGTTCGGAGGATGAACGTGGCGGCAGAAAGGAGACAGGTCCCATTCCCAGCGCATCGAAAATCCGTCTGAACTGATCCTCGACGACATCGGCGAGCGCTCCGGCGATGATGAGCGAAGGCTTGGCGTTGGCCGGCTCGGTCGGCAGATCCTTGACCAGCGCTGCCAGGAAATTGTCCTCGCCCTGGGTGAAAGTTGTCTCGATTCCACTGCCCGAGTAATGCAGGAAGCGAACGTTCGGGCCGTGCATCTTGCCCTGGCGCTCGGCAGCCTTGGCCAGATCCAGCTTTATGACCTCCGAAGGGCAGGATCCAACGAGCACCAGGAGCCTGATATCCGGGCGCCTGGCGAGCAGCTTGTCCACCACCTTGTCGAGTTCGTCGTGCACGTCGGCCATGCCTGCAAGGTCGCGCTCGTCGATGACAGCGGTGGCAAACCGCGGCTCGGCAAAGATCATGACGCCGGCCGCGGATTGCATGAGATGCGCACAGGTGCGTGATCCGACGACCAGAAAGAATGCGTCCTGCATCTTGCGATGCAGCCAGATGATTGATGTCAGTCCGCAGAACACCTCGTGCTGCCCGCGTTGGCGCAGCGGATGGGCAGGACCGCATTCGGAATCGCTGCCGGGTAGCATCGCGGGGCCGTTCATTGCGCGGCCTCCATGGACGGATGCACAGCGGCTTGACCGGCTCTCGCGCCCAGTCGTGCGGCGCGCAGCTTGAGCAGGAACTGGGTGGCATTGATCGCGTAGCTCGCATAGGCGGCAAGAGCCAGCAGCATGAGGTTCTGGTGGCTGAGCAGCCCATAGGCCAGGCAGACGAGGTAGGCCGTGTGCAGCGCCAGCACGAGCATGCTGACCACGTCTTCCCAGAAGAAGGCCTCAGCAAACAGCCATTTGCCGAACACGACCTTTTCCCAGATCGAGCCGGTGATCATGATGGTATAGAGCAGCAGGGTCTTGATCACGATCGAGACGTTGGCTGCCATCAGCCCTTCGCCGCTGGCCAGGTAGCGCAGGATGAGACCGACGCTGATCAGGAGTACAAGGAACTGGAGCGGTGCTAGGATTCCTTGAACAAGCGTCCAGCGGGACTGATCACGTCTGCGACGCTGCTCGGGTGTATAGAGCTGCATTGATGGCTGGTGCGCGTGGAAGCTGCCCGATCCTGTCACGTCCCTCGACCGCCTCCCTGAACTTTTGTTATCGCTTGCAGTCGACCGAATGTACTCTCCGGAATTTGAAAGTGTCAATCAAACGTTACGTAAAAAAATATTTACAACAAGTTTGTGCAGGGATACGTTTTGTGCTGGAAAACGAAAAAAACGCGGCGTATGTTTTTTGACGGAGAGAAACTTCAGCGCGAAGGATGCGCGACTTGCGACTGGCTCTCAGGAGCACGGTCAAAGCCGAAGCGCGGCGACTAAGACCGCGGAATTTTTTTGCGTTGGCGAATGAGTGGGATCGCCAATCATGGCTCAGGGTCGCATAAGCTTTGCAGGAATTTCCGGCACGCCATACCGGCATGTTGCAGGCAATGGTTCAGCGGGCGCCCAGGTCAACGGATCGAGCGAGCCGACGCAAAATCAGGCTTCGGGAATAACGGAATCGATGATCGCGCGGGTCATGCCGGACGTCGCTGATCGTTGGATCATGGAAAACATCCATCGCAAGCGCGAAATGCTCCACAAGACGACCGCTCTTCAGCGTGAAAGGATCGAAGAGTTCGTCGAGCTCTTGTTCGACGAGGATACGGATCTTTGCCAGGATATGATCGACAAGGTTGCTGCCGAACATCATGATCCGCAGAAGGTGGTGGAGGCCCTGTTCGAGCCGGCAGCCCGGGTCATCGGTGAGAACTGGTGTGCCGACGAATGCGATTTCATGAAGGTTACCATCGCAGTATCCCGGATGCAGCGGCTGTTTCGGCGGCTCTCATCCGACTTTCCGATAAACGTTCAGCCGGATCTCAACCGCTGCGCATTGCTCGGCCCGGCCCCTGGCGAACAGCACTCGTTCGGGCTTTCGGTCGTGGAAGATGCATTTCGGCGTGGTGGCTGGGAAGTGGACTGTTGTGGCAATGGCGAGGAGGCAGACATGCTGCGCCTTGTCGCAACCAACAATTACGAGGTTATCGGCATCTCGGTAAGCGTGGAGCGATTGGTCCCAGACCTTGCCGTGGCGCTGGCCAAACTTCGGTCAAAGTCTCGCAACAAATCCGTGGTTTTGATGGCAGGAGGCAGTATGATAATGCAGAATCCGCAGGCTGCCATTGATGCAGGGTTCGACTTGCTTGCGGTCGATGCACTATCAGCGGTCAGACTTGCTGAGTCGGTGATAGCCTCGCCCTCTCGAGACACTGAGGGGCGAATGGCAGCCGAATAAGATAAGGACATGAAGACTCTTTATGGACAAGCAGGTTTCCCGTGAGGTGTCCCGCTCGTTCCGCTCCCACGATGATCTTTTTTCGGGCCTAGGTTCAGATGCGTTGGCAACGCTTGCGACAGCCAACTCTGACATTGCGATGGTCATTTCGCGAGAAGGTCGGATTCTGGACGTCGCCTACCGCGACAGAAGCCTCAAGGCCTGGAATGTAGACGATTGGGTCGGAAAACTTTGGAGCGAGACTGTCAGTCAGGACAGCATCGAAAAGATTGACGAAATCATATTGGATTCGTCAAAGTCGTCGCCGACTCGCTCACGGCAGGTCAATCATCCTGCTGTTGCTGGGCGGGATTTGCCCATAGGATACCGCCTCGTTTCGTTCGCTGGATGGCCGCACAAGGTTGCGCTTGGCAGCGACATGCGGGCCATGGCCGAGATGCAGCAGCGTCTTGTGCGCGCGCAGATCGAGATGGAGAAGGACTACCGGAAGCTGCGTGACATCGAGTCCCGCTACCGAATTCTGTTTCATCTCGCCGTAGAGCCATTGATCGTCATCGAATCACAATCCCTCAAGATTCTGGATGCAAACGAGGGCGCCGCGAAATTGCTCGACAAGTCCGTCAAGAAACTGGTGGGCATGCATGCATCGACGGCATTCGCCAAGTCCGACCAGGGCTCGGCGACGGAAGCCTTGTCGGCCCTTGGCGCGCGCGCTCGGTCCGATATTTTCCGGGCGCGTCCCGCGACGGCGGAACAATATATGGAAATCCGCGTAACGCCTTTTCGGGAGTTTGGCAGAACCAATTTGCTGGTCTGCTTCGCAAGAGAACAGCCTGAGCGGCCTGTTGCCGATACCGATGCGATCATGATGTCGATGGTGGACTGCCTGCCGGAAGGCATCGTCATCGTCAATGGCGAAGGCAACATTGTTGAGGCCAATCCGGCGTTTCTCGATCTTGTTCGCGTCGTCACGCTCGACCGGGTCGAGGAGAAGGGCCTGGATAATTGGCTGGGCGGCTCAAGTGTCGATCTCCAGGTGCTGATGGCCAACCTTCGCGAACACGGAACGGTGAGGCGCTTCTCTACGGTCATTCGCGACGAACTCGGCGGTACAGAGACGGTCGAAGTCTCTGCGGCTAGACTGAGCAGTCGCGAGGGGCCGCTTTTTGGCTTTGCCATCCGGGAGGCAAGCCGCGCAGAAGCCGGCGTCGGAATCGCCTCGGCAACGCAGTTCACCGATCTGGTTGGCCGCGTTCCGCTCAAGGATTTGGTACGCGATACCGCGGACATCATCGAGAAATTGTGCATTGAGGCGGCCTTGCGCCTCACCGAAAACAACCGTGCATCGGCCGCCGACATGCTCGGCCTCAGCCGCCAAAGCCTTTACGTCAAGCTGAAGCGATACGGCATTTCCGATATGGACGAGACGGAAGACTAGCGGCACAGAATTGGGCCTTGGCCAAAGTGTCAAATCAGGTTGACGCATTATGGTGTAATAGCTAGTTTTCAGTATGTCTGAGCAGCTTACCGTACCGGCCAAATCAGGGTTGCCGTCCATCGGCGCAACCATCGAGCTTTTGAAGCCGATTACCTGGTTCGCGCCGATGTGGGCCTTCGGCTGCGGCGTGGTCTCATCCGGCGCCTCGGTGGGCGACAGATGGCTTTATGTCGTCGGCGGGATCCTGCTGGCCGGACCTCTGGTTTGTGGCACCAGCCAGGCCGTCAATGACTGGTACGACCGCGAAGTCGACGCCATCAACGAGCCGAACCGCGTCATTCCATCAGGCCGGATGCCTGGCCGATGGGGATTTTTCGTTGCACTCGCCAATACATTTCTGTCGCTGGCGGTTGCCTACTGGCTGGGCCCATGGGTCTTTGGCGCTGCCATGGTCGGGCTCATACTTGCCTGGGCCTATAGCGCGCCACCGGTCCGGCTGAAGCGCAGCGGGTGGTACGGGCCCGGTGCGGTCGGGCTTTGTTACGAGGGGCTGCCGTGGTTCACCGCCGCCGCAGCCGCCAGTGGCGGATTTCCGGGCTATCCAACGCTTTGGGTTGCGTTGCTTTACAGTGTTGGTGCGCATGGCATCATGACGCTCAACGACTTCAAGTCCGTCGAGGGCGACCGGCAGATGGGGCTGGCCAGTCTGCCTGCAGTGCTTGGCGTCGATCGCGCCGCCCGCCTGGCATGTTTCATCATGGGAGGGCCACAGCTGGCCGTCATCGCTCTGCTGTTTCTCTGGGGTTTTCCGCTGCACGCCCTCATCGTTGCGGCGCTGCTATTTGGTCAGGCAGTTTGCATGGTTCGCATGCTCAAGGATCCGCTGCGTCATGCCTCCTGGTACAATGCAACCGGCACGACGATGTACGTTTTCGGGATGCTGGCCAGCGCTTTCGCGATCCGCGCCATGCAGGGAGCCTAGCCGATGAATGCGCGCTCGCTTGGCTGGGTTGGCATCTTCCGCCTCGGGTTGGTGCAGGCTGCCTTGGGCTCAATCGTCGTCTTGACCACGTCGACGCTGAACCGCGTCATGGTCGTCGAGCTCGGTCTGGCAGCATTGGTTCCAGGCGCGCTGGTTGGTGTTCACTACGGCGTCCAGATTGCCCGTCCATTGTGGGGGCACGGATCTGACAAGGGCGGCCGTCGTACACCATGGATAATCGGCGGCGTCGGGCTGCTCGCGCTTGGCGGCGTCGGCGCTGCGGTGGCCGTATCGGTGATGTCCAGCTACTTCATGGTCGGGCTGGCGCTGGCTATTGTCGATTTCGTGCTGATAGGCGCAGGCGTCGGGGCAGCCGGCACATCGCTTCTGGCGCTGCTTGCCTCAAGCGTTTCGGCGGAGCGCCGTCCAGCTGCGGCGACGCTTGTCTGGCTTATGATGATCTTCGGGATAGCCGTGACGGCTGTAGTCTCGGGAAAGTTTCTTGACCCGTTCTCGATGCAGAGGCTCGTCGAAGTGGCTTGCGTGACAGGACTCTCGGCATTGGCTGTGACGGTCATCGCGGTCGCTGGCATCGAGAACTCGGTCGGCGCACGGGCCTCCGGAAAATCCGAACCATCATTGCCGTTTCGGGAAAGCCTTGCCGATGCGTGGGGCGACCCGCAGGCACGCCTTTTCACGATATTCGTGTTCGTGTCGATGCTGGGCTACAGCATGCAGGATCTCATCCTCGAGCCGTTTGCCGGCCTGACTTTCGGTATGACGCCAGGCGCGACCACGCAGCTTTCCGGCTTGCAGAATGGCGGTGTGTTCTGCGGCATGATCCTGGTGGGATTATGCGGCAGTCTGCTTGCACAGCGTTTGCCCTCGATCCTCAAGTATTTCACGGTCGGCGGCTGTCTTCTCTCCGCAGCTGCGCTGGCGGGATTGGCGGTCTCGGCAACCATGGCGCCGGCTTGGCCACTCACTGCAAATGTGGTTGCACTGGGCTTTGCCAATGGCGTTTTCGCCGTTGCCGCGATTGGGTCGATGATGGCCCTGGCGGGC
>JBBSOT010000014.1:0-31986 GCA_038259455.1 Hyphomicrobiales bacterium
GTCACCTTCGCTGACATCGAACTCGCGACGAATGACGTAGTCACGCGTGCGGGTGTTGCCACGGATCTCGATGCGCTCGACATATGTCTTGGCGCCCTGGTCGATCGTATAGACAACCGAAATGGTGCGGTTCTCGAAATCACGGTCGCCGCGCGGCGTGACCTGGGCAAAGGCATAGCCAATTCCAGCCACACGCTCCGTCAGCGCAATGATCGTGTCTTCGACATCCTTGGCGCTGTAGACGTCGCCCGACTTGGTTTCGACCAGAGGCATCAGCGATTCACCGCTGACGTCCGCAAGCGTGCTGTCGACGCTGATGTCGCTGAACCGGTAGCGTTCGCCTTCCTCGACCGTGAAGGTCACGGTGTATTCGTTGGTATTCTCGTCGAGTTCGCCGAATGACGAGATAACCTGGAAGTCGGCATAGCCGCGGTTGAAATAATAGCGCCTCAGCGCCTCTTCGTCGGCCCGCAGACGGTCCTCGTCATAGATGTCGTCGCGCAGCACGAATGACAAAAGCGAAGAGCGCTTCGTCGCGATCACTTCCGCCAGACGCCGGTTGCTGAACGCACTGTTGCCGACGAAATTGACGGCGGCGATCTTGGTGCGGCCGCCTTCGTTGATCTTGAAGACAATATTCACGCGGTTCTCGCCGAGGTCGACGACCTGGGTCGAAACCGTTGCGTCGTCACGTCCGATGCGGCCATAGGCTGCGCGGATAGCCTCGGCATCGGCGTCGAGCGAGTCGGGCGAATAGGTGCCGCGCGACTTCAGCTGGACGGTCGCCTCAAGCTGCTTGTCCTTGATCTTCTTGTTGCCCTGGAACAGGACGGCATTGACGATCTGGTATTCGCTGACCTGGACGACCAGGGTGCGCCCGGACTGATTGATGCCGACATCCGAAAACAGTCCGGTGCCGAACAGGCGCTTTACCGACTCATCGATGTCAGCATTCGAGAAGCTGGCCCCCGGCTTGATCGTCAGATAGTCGCGGATCGTCGATGCGTCGACGCGCTGGTTGCCACGGACCTCGATCGACGAGACCACCGCAGCCTGCGCAGCCGTAGCAGATACGAACTGCAATGCGATTGCACTTGGCACCACCAAAGCAGCAGACAATGCCACCGCCGAAGCGGCGCTAAGAAACCCAGATGCTGCCTTCATAAAGTCATTCAACCCTTTTCTCGAAGTCCCCACGGCGAGAAACCGGACGTCGCGGCAAATTCCCTCGACCGTAATAACCGGATTTTCCCTACACGCAAGGCTTCTGGTTAATTTGTGCTTACTTAACCGACGCGCGTTGCATTCCCGTCACGCATGTTGCCCCACATGGTAAACGCGGCCTCAACGGAAACAGCGTTCGCATGCCGATTTTCTTCATGTTTTCAGCACCCAAAGAGATCGTTCCAGAACACGAATGCCATGAATCCCAGCACCATGAACAGCCCTACGCGGTAGACCGCTTCCATGGCCCGTTCCGACACCGGACGGCCCTTGACAGCCTCGACGGCATAGAAGGCCAAATGGCCGCCATCGAGCGGCGGAATCGGCAGAAGATTGAGAATTCCGATGCCGACTGACAGCAGTGCGACAAGTTGAACCAGCCACTCAAATCCGAGCTGCGCTGCCTTGCCGGCCATGTCCGCGATCTTCACCGGACCGCCCAACTGGCACTTGTCCTCCCGGCCGACCGCGAATCGCTTCAGGAACTGGCCGGTCCTCACGATGATATGTCCGGTCTCGCTTACCGATTCTGCCAGCGCACCCATCGGCGTGAACGTGACCTGGCGCGGCTGGCCAGCCTCCTGATTGTTGACGACGCCGATCAGGCCAACCTTGACGACATTTCCCAGCGCATCCTTCTGTTCGGAAATCTCGGGCGTCGCCGTCACCGTGATCTCCTTGCCGTCGCGCAGCAGGACGAAAACGATCGGATCCCCGGCGCGACCCGACACCAGCCGCTGGACGTCGGCAAACGAGTCGACAGCGGTGCCATCGACGCGCACAAAACGGTCACCGGGCTCCATCCCCGCTATCGCTGCCGGACTATCCGGACGAACCTCGGCGACCATTGGTTCCGAAACATAGCGCCCGTAGATGGAAAACATCACGGCAAAGACGGCGATGGTGAGCAAGAAATTGAAGACCGGGCCGGCGACGACGGTCAAGGCGCGCTTCCAGATCGGCTGGGTGTGGAACGCGATTTTGCGTTCAGAATCAGTCAGCGTCTCCATCTCCCCGGCATCCGGGGTGCTCGTGGCATTCATGTCGCCAACGAACTTGACGTAACCGCCCAGCGGGATGGCGCAGAGCTTCCAGCGCGTACCGTTCCGGTCGTTGAAGCCGAGCAGTTCCGGCCCGAAGCCGATCGAAAACGCCCTCACCCCGATGCCGCACCAGCGGCCGACGAGGTAGTGCCCCATCTCATGAACGAACACCACCACCGTGAGCACGAAGAGGAATGGAACCAGCGTCCCTATCAGAAGGCCGTCAGTGCTGAAGATGGTCGACAATGTATCGCTCAATTCAATTCCTCAAAACCAGTCAGACTGTCGCGCTGCACCGCAGAAATTCCGGGCCCCGCAACGTCCTATCCATTTCGACCGGCGCCGGCATGTGGGCTGGCAATACCGGCGAATCCGTGACGGCCTGGCGCATACGCCGTCATGGACAATGACCTACATCGCAAACAGAGCTTGCGCCGGGTTGTCGGCGCTGCCGAAAAGCCACCCGACCACGTAGAGGGCCAGAGCCGCCGCAGCAAGCCCATCGACCCGATCCATTACGCCGCCATGGCCAGGTATCATGCTGCCTGAATCTTTCACGCCGCACCTGCGCTTGACCCATGATTCGAACAGGTCGCCGGCTTGCGACACGATTGACAGGGTTAGCGCAACCACAGCGAGCGCCGGCAGGTTGCCGATAGCCGCGCCGGCAACGACAAGCAGTCCCGCCGCCACGCCGCCAATGGCACCGCCAAGCGCACCGCTTTGCGTCTTGCCAGGCGATATGCTTGGCGCAAGTTTGGGACCGCCAACAGCACGCCCGACAAAATAGGCGCAAATGTCTGTTGCCCAGACGACGGCGAACAAGAACAGGATGGCGACCAGCCCTGCGTCGCCTTCGCGTAGCAGTGCCAGAGAAACGCCTGAGAGCCCCGCATAGGCCAGACCGCCGGCCAGCCAGACGCCTTGCCCGGTTATCCGTCCCTGCATCGCAACGACAAGAACAGCCGCAGCGAGCAGCGCCAACACCCACAAGGCAGATAGCCCGGCGAGCAGTGCCACAAGGACCAGTCCCAGAAGAACGGCGCCCACCCATTGCGGTCGCCCCGCCGTCGGGATCTTCGACATGGCGCACCACTCGTAGAACATGGCGGCTGAAATGGCTGCGGCGAGCAGGCGGAACGGCAGGCCGCCAAGAATTGTAAGGGCAATGACGACAGCGCCAAGCACCAGCGCGGAAATGATGCGCAACTGCAGGTTGCTCATGGGCGCCATCGCGAGACGAGTTGCGCGATCACAGCGCTATGTCCCGTTGCATGACGCCGCCAAAACGCCTTTCGCGTATTGCGTATTGGCCGAGAGCATCGGCCAGGTGATCGGCGGTAAATTCCGGCCAGTAGCAGGGCATGAAGACCAGTTCGCTGTAAGCGGCCTGCCATGGCAGGAAATTCGACATCCTGAGCTCGCCGCTGGTGCGTATCACCAGATCGGGATCTGGCATTCCGGCTGTGTCGAGATAGTCGGAGAAGATCTCGGGCGTAACGTTGGTGTCTTCAAGCTCTCCTCTGACCACCGCTTCGCTTATCCTGCGCGCCGCACGAACGATCTCGTCGCGCCCGCCATAGTTGAACGCGATGACAAGGTTCATCGCACGATTGCCGGCCGTCAGCGATTCTGCCTCATTAAGCAAAGCCGCGATGTCGGGAGCCAGTCCGGTGCGCTCGCCGATGATCTTCACCCGGACACCATTTTGATGGAGGTCGGCAAGATCGCGGCGGATGAAGAGCTTCAGAAGCCCCATGAGATCGTTTACTTCGGATGCGGGCCTGGACCAGTTCTCCGACGAAAACGCGTAGACAGTGAGCCAGCCGATACCCATGTCGCCGGCGGCGCGCACTGTCTTGCGCAAGGCCTCGACGCCGGCACGGTGACCAGCCAGCCGAGGCAGGCCGCGCGCTTTCGCCCAGCGACCATTTCCGTCCATGATGATCGCGACATGCTCGGGCGTCGTCATACTGTTTGCTCTTGTCCGCCGTTGCTGAGTTCGGATCTTG
Organism: Hyphomicrobiales bacterium; assembly: GCA_038259455.1. Lineage (GTDB taxonomy): Bacteria > Pseudomonadota > Alphaproteobacteria > Rhizobiales > Rhizobiaceae > CAMYMG01. The sequence continues at coordinate 4,280 of JBBSOT010000014.1, forward strand.
CTTAGACCTGCATGATCTCGGCTTCCTTTGACGCCAGCAGGCTGTCGACGGAGGCAATCGTCTCATCCGTCAATTTCTGCACATTATCGGCCTGCTTGCGATGATCGTCTTCGCCGATATCGCCATCCTTTTCCGATTTCTTCAGCGAGTCCATGCCGTCGCGGCGTACGTGACGGACCGCAACGCGGGCGTTTTCGGCATAGCCATGGGCGATCTTGACCAGTTCCTTGCGCCGCTGCTCGTTGAGTTCGGGCAGCGGGATGCGCAGATTGGTGCCATCGACGATCGGGTTGAAGCCGAGATTGGCCTCGCGGATCGCCCTGTCGACGGCACTGACCATTGACTTGTCCCACACCGAAACCGAAATCATGCGCGGTTCCGGTACGGTGACATTGGCGACCTGGTTGAGCGGCATGTCGGTGCCGTAAGCCTTGACCTGAACCGCATCGAGAAGATTGCTCGACGCGCGCCCGGTGCGCAGAGAGGCCAGATCCTGCTTGAACGCAGCAATCGCGCCGTCCATGCGGCGCTGAATGTCCGCTATATCCACACTTTTCATCTTGTCAGTCTCCTCGAAACGCTCGTGCAGGCATATTCAACTCTCGGCCACAACCGTACAGCGGCCGCCACCCCTCAGAATTTCACCGAAACCGCCTTGCTCGTGTATCGAGTAGACGATTATCGGGATGTCGTTTTCGCGCGCAAGCGCTATTGCTGCGGTGTCCATGATCGAAAGACCCTTGGTGATCACGTCGGCATGACTGATGCGATCATAGCGGGTGGCTTGCGGATCGATTTTCGGATCTGCCGAATAGACGCCGTCGACCTGGGTGCCCTTGAACAGAGCATCGGCGCCGATCTCAGCGGCACGCAACGCAGCGGCCGAGTCGGTCGTGAAGAACGGATTTCCGGTACCGCCTGCGAAAATCACAACCTTGCCGGCATTCATATAGGCGGTCGCCTGACGCTGCGAAAAGCTCTCGCACAGTTCCGGCATGGCGATGGCCGACAGGACGACCGCGTCAACCCCGAGTTTGACCAGCGAGGTGCGCAACGCCAGCGAATTGATGACAGTGGCGAGCATGCCCATATGGTCGCCGGTTACCCGGTCGCCGCCCTTGGATGCCACGGCGACGCCGCGAAAGATGTTGCCGCCGCCAATTACCACGGCCACTTCGACGCCCATGGAACGCGCTTCGGCGATATCGGCCGCGATCCGGTCGACGACTGAAACGTCAATGCCGAAATGCTGCTCGCCCATCAGCGCTTCGCCGGACGCTTTCAGCAGGACTCGGCGGTACTTTGGCCTGGCCGACATGAGTTCCTCGCGATTGCTTGCTGACCTGGACAGAGCCCGACGCCGATTTTGTGCGGCTCTGCGAATGCGGGTCTGCGATACACGAAGGGCGCCGGGATGTCACGCGGCGCGCCACGGCAAAATCAAAGAAGCGGTTGATGCCGTGATACTTTTCGTGCCGAGCGACCAATCAACTCCGGCGCAGCACGATCATACGTTGCAGCAAGCGGGTGGCGGAGCTTGCGGGCAAGAAAAAGGGCCGCCACGCAATGCGTCGCGGCCCTCTCGGATTGAAGCCACAAAGCTGCGCGATTACCCCCGGGCGGTCGCGGCAACCTCGGCGGCAAAGTCGCTGGTCTCTTTCTCGATCCCCTCACCGAGGGCAAAGCGAAGGTAGCCGGTGATCGTTGCCGGCGCGCCGATCTGTTTCTCGGCGTCCTTGAGAGCCTGCTCGACCGTCATGTCGGGATTGATCACGAAGGCCTGCTTCAAGAGCACGACTTCCTCGTAGAACTTGCGCATGCGGCCTTCCACCATCTTCTCGATGATGTTTTCGGGCTTGCCCGACTGGCGTGCCTGGTCCGAGAAGATCGCCTTTTCGCGCTCGACCGCTGCCGCGTCGACATCCTCCGCCTTCAGGGCCAGCGGGTTGGTTGCTGCGACATGCATGGCAACCTGACGCGCGAACGCGCCGGCCGCATGGGCATCGCCGGTTGTCTCGATGGCGACGAGCACACCGAGTTTGCCGAGCCCGTCGGCAACGGCATTATGAACGTAGGTGGCAACAGCGCCCTGCCCCACGGTCAGCTTTGCAGAGCGGCGGAAACTCATGTTCTCGCCGATCGTGCCGACCGCATCCTTGATGACATCGGCCACCGATTTGTCGGAACCGGGATATTTCGAGCCGGCCACCACTTCGGTTTCGCCGCCAAAAGCCAGCGCAACCTTGGCGACATTCGTCACGATCTCCTGAAAAGCGTCATTGCGGGCGACGAAGTCGGTCTCGGAATTGACCTCCACCACAACGGCCTCGCGAACGCCGGAATCGACGCCGATCAGACCTTCAGCCGCAGTGCGGTCGGCCTTCTTGTCGGCCTTCGAAATACCCTTCTTGCGAAGCCAGTCGACGGCCTCTTCCATATGACCGTCGGTCTCGGTCAGGGCCGTCTTGCAATCCATCATGCCTGCGCCTGTCAGTTCGCGCAGTTCCTTCACCATTGCTGCCGTAATGCTCATCATTGCCTCTTTGTTTCGAAACGCGTCGGCGCACCATCTTCCGATGATGCGCCTGCGCTAAAAATCGCTCAAACTGTGCAGTTCAAGGAAGGCCGTGGACCGGCCCTCCGGTTCAGGCTTCCGGAGCTTTTGCTTCCGGCTCGCTTGGCGTTGCAGTCTCGGCAGGCGCCTCAGCGGCTGCCGGTTCTGCAGGAGCCTCGGCGATTACGGTCTCGACCGGAGCTTCAACCGAAGCGCCGATGTCCATTCCAACAGCGCCCTGCTGCCTGGCGATACCGTCAAGCGCCGCCTTTGCCACGAGATCGCAATAAAGTGCGATGGCGCGTGCCGCGTCGTCATTTCCCGGGATCGGGTAGTCGATCTTGTCTGGGTCGCAGTTCGAATCGATGATCGCAACGACCGGAATACCGAGCCGCTTGGCCTCGAGGATGGCGATAGCTTCCTTGTTGGTGTCGACGACAAACATCAGGTCGGGGGTCGAGCCCATGTCCTTGATGCCGCCGAGCGCCTTGTCCAGCTTCTCGCGTTCACGGTCGAGGTTAAGGCGCTCCTTCTTGGTGAAGCCCTGTGCGTCGCCCGAAAGCAGTTCGTCCAGTTTGCGCAGACGTGCAATCGAGTTCGAGATCGTCTTCCAGTTGGTCAGCATGCCGCCGAGCCAACGTGAATTGACGTAATACTGTGCCGAACGCTGCGCCGCATCGGCAACGATGTCGGAAGCCTGGCGCTTGGTGCCGACGAACAGCACGCGGCCGCCCTTGGCGACGGTGTCGGACACAACCTTCAGCGCCTGGTGCAGCAATGGCACCGTCTGGCTGAGGTCGATGACGTGGATGTTGTTGCGAGCGCCGTAGATGTAGGGCGCCATCTTCGGGTTCCAGCGATGTGTCTGGTGGCCGAAATGTATGCCAGCTTCCAAAAGCTGGCGCATGCTGAAATCAGGCAGTGCCATTCAAAGTTCCTTTCCGGTTGGCCTCCACGGACAAACGACGTTTCGGGATTTCCCTGACGCCACCGGAGGTCTCAGCCGGATTTCTCCCGGGCAGACACCAAAGTCCGTGTGTGGAATGAGCGCGCATATAGACGGTGCGCCGCAGCAATGCAAGCGGCCCGCCAACGCGACGGGTGCTCCAATGTGTTCGCCGCACCGGTGGTAGCCCCTGACTGCGGAGACCGGCAGGCTCAGCGCAGGGGCGCGGTCGTGACGCTCCGGCTGTCAAAGACCGGCTTCCTTGGCCTGTGGATCTTGCCGTTCGGCACTTTCACGCGCCGAAATACCGCGACGATTTCCTCGCGCGTGCATGGTATGGCTCCCATAAGCACGGCACGTTCGCGCTCGAATCCGGTGATGTCATAGTGCGGCGCCGAGGTCTTGGGCGGGCCCTGGTAAAGCAGCCTGTGAACGCCGATCAAGGACGCGAAGCGGTGCAACTCGTCAATCTCATCAGCCAGGAGATGGCACCAGTTGCGACCGGCCCACCGCCATATCGCACTATCGACATAGACCGCCATCTTGCGTGCCCTCAGCGAGAGCAGGAACCTTCATCATTGTCGAACACGGCAAGATCGACCAGTTTCCCGGAGATGACGAAGTTGCCGTAATCCATCTCGAGGTCGCGCGTCAGTCCGTTCTCGTAGAGTTTGAAGCTGATCCGGTATTCAGGCAGGTCCTCGCCGCCTTCGGAAGTCTCATCGAAATAGGCGATATCAACCGGCCAGAATTTCTCTGAACCAAGCTTGTTCAGGGCCTTGATCTCGGGGTCACCGGTCTCGGCACCTTCCTGCTTGCCTACGATCACGGTCGTGGTCATCGCCTTGTCGGCGTCTTCCGATCCATCGAAGATCGACGCCTCATAGAATCGTTCCCCCTCATTGGCCTTGGCGATCAGTTGAACGAGGTGCTGCGTTGGAAACTGCGTCGGCTTGAGTTCCAGGCTTTTCGGTTCAGGCTTCTGGATCTCTACCTTCACGCCAGAAGCATCGCGCACGGCATTGCCGCGTAGTTCGTGATCGAGGTTCTGGTCGATATAGGATTTTGTGGCGAAGCTGAATGTCTTGCCGTCGGGCCCCTCAAATGTCGTGGTCTGCTGGTCGGTGATCTGCGAGGCATCGCTGGTGTCGGATTGCGTGACATAACGAAAACGAACGGTGTAACCCTCGCAGGCGGAGCCGCGAATCTCGTAGACCATGCGGCCTGAAATCCCGGTGATCCCGGAGCGGTCGGATGCATTGTCGAGCTTCAGGTCGTAGACCGCGCGATGCTGGATGAGGGATACGGCGGCTAATGCCGTGCCGGAGGCCAGCAAGGAAGATCCGGAAAGAACGATGAGTGCAAGGCGCAATGCGCGCATATTTGGCTCCAGCCTGTGGGCACATTCTTGCGCCGCATTGAAAGTTTGGACCACTTTAGAAATTGTCATGGCGGAAGATAGGCGAAAATTGCAGTTTCAACCCCGGCACTGATCCATGCACAAGACATAGGGAAAGAAGATGAGTGAAACAATCGAAAAGCGGGTAATGGAATTGGGCGTCGACTTGCCGGTGGCTGCTGCCCCCGCAGCCAACTACCTTCCCTATTCGCAAACCGGCAATCTGCTTTTCACGGCCGGCCAACTTCCGCTAAGGGACGGCAAGCTCGCCTATGTGGGCTTGCTCGGCCTGGAGGTGGACACACCCGCCGGCCGCGAGGCGGCAAAACTCTGCGCGATCAACATCCTGGCACAGGCAAAGGCAGCGCTCGGCGATCTCGAGAGAATCGTGCGGATCGTCAAGATCACCGTTTTCGTGGCATCCGCTCCCGGTTTCACCGAGCAGCATCTTGTCGCCAATGGCGCGTCGGATTTTCTGGCAGAAGCGCTCGGCGATCGTGGCAAACATGCCCGCTCGGCTGTCGGCACGGCAGCCTTGCCGCTCGATGCGCCGGTAGAGATCGAAGCCATCATCGAAGTCGCATAGGGCGCTTTCCAACATGTCATTGAAGTCCTGGCTGACAGCCCGCCCGATAGCCCATCGCGGGCTCCACGACATGAACATCAGCGTGTGGGAAAATACGCTGCCGGCTTTCGGTCGCGCCATCGAGCACAATTACGCAATCGAGTGCGATGTAAACCTGTCGGCAGACGGGGTGCCGATCGTCATTCATGACAGCGCGCTGAAGCGGCTTACCGGCAGCGACGGCTTCGTCTGGCAACGCAGCGCCGCCGACCTTGCGGCACTTCGAATCGGCAGCACCGACGACCATCCACCAACCCTTCGCGAGATGCTCGACTTCGTCGACGGACGCGTTCCGCTGGTCATCGAACTGAAAGGCGTACCCGGGAAGGATGCCGGGTTGGTGGCGCAGGTCGGCGACCTGCTGAGGGGCTATGCCGGCAAGGCGGCGATCATGTCGTTCGACCATTGGTTGATCCGCGAGTTTCCACAGCACGCGCCCGGCATCCCGGCAGGCCTCACCGCGCTCGGCACCGGCCAGTCGGATATTGAGGGGCATTTTTCAATGCTGGCGCACGACATCTCGTTCGTCTCCTATTGTCTGGCAGACATGCCAAACCCGTTCGTCGACTTCGCACGCGACACACTTTTCCTGCCCGTGATTACTTGGACAGTACGCGATCGGGCGGCAGTGGAGAAAACCTTTGCGCTGGCCGAACAGATGACATTCGAGGGATTTTTGCCTGATGAGCCGGCAATCGCCTGAAAGCCGGCTTGTGCGGTCCGGCGATCGGCATAGATAAGGACAGATGGCGATCAAACCTCACGGCGAACTGGATGGAACCGATGGCGGCCTCGCCATACGCGTCGTGCCAAGCCTCGACGGTTTCACCCGCGATGAGTGGAATTGCCTGTCGGGTTGTTCTGGCAACGCTGAAGAAACGCCATACAACCCGTTCATTTCATTCGAATTCCTCAAGATACTGGAGGAGTCCGGCTGTGCCGTGCGCGAGACCGGGTGGCAAGGACATCACATTCGCCTCGAGCAGGCCGACGGCAGCCTTGTCGGTGCGATTCCTTGCTACGTCAAATCGCACAGCCAGGGTGAGTACGTGTTCGACCACGGCTGGGCCGATGCCTTCGAGCGCGCTGGCGGCCGCTACTATCCCAAGCTTCAGGCAACCGTTCCTTTCACGCCGGCCACCGGTCCGCGGCTTCTCGTTGCAAAAGGAAACCAACCCGCCGCGGCACGCTCGGCACTTGCGATCGGCCTCAGGGCAGTAACCGAGAAGGTCGGCGTCTCATCCGCGCATGTCACCTTCGGGCTCGATGCGGACATGGCCGCGCTTGGCGAGGCCGGTTACCTGCGTCGCACCGACACGCAGTTCCACTTCCTGAACGAGGGCTTTTCGACTTACGACGATTTTCTTGCAACGCTTGCCTCGCGCAAGCGCAAGGCGCTCAAGAAGGAGCGGCGCGAGGCGCTGGCCGAAGGCATTACAATCCACTGGCTGACCGGTAAGGATCTGACGGAGGCGGTCTGGGACGATTTCTTCGCCTTCTACATGGATACCGGTGAGCGCAAGTGGGGACGCCCCTATCTCACCCGCAAATTCTTCTCGCTCATCGGGGAGCGCATGGCGGATGACGTGCTCCTGATCATGGCAAAGCGTGCTGGACGTTACATTGCCGGCGCTATCAATTTCATCGGCTCCGAGGCGCTTTTCGGTCGGAACTGGGGCTGCATCGAAGATCATCGATTTTTGCATTTCGAGGTCTGCTACCATCAGGCGATCGACTTCGCGATCGACAGGAAACTCAAGGTCGTCGAGGCTGGCGCGCAGGGGGAGCACAAGCTGGCGCGCGGCTACCGACCAGTCACCACTCAATCAGCCCATTTCATTGCCCATCCCGGTTTGCGCAATGCCGTTGCCGACTACCTGGAGCGTGAACGCCGCGAGGTCTCACGGATGGGTGAATATCTCGACGAACACGGTCCTTTCCGGAGATCCGCTCCAGAGCAGGATTAGCAAGTGTCGCGACAGGCCCAGCCTTTCGGCCAACAGCGAGCCTTGGCGTGATGGCGCGTAGCCTTGACTGGCAGCCAGCATCAAAGAAAAGTGCCCTTCAAATCCACGAGGAAAACATGACAGCCGCCTACGATCCCGAAAATCCGTTCGCCAAGATCCTGCGCGGTGAATTGCCGTGCCACAAACTCTACGAGGACGCCGACACCTTCGCGTTCATGGACATCATGCCGCGCGGCGACGGCCATTGCCTGGTGATTCCGAAAAAGCCTTCGCGCAATATTCTTGATGTCGACGCCGACAGTCTCGCTGCCGTGGCAAGAACGACGCAGAAGCTGGCGCATGCAGCCATGCAGGCATTTTCAGCCGATGGCGTTACGGTGCAGCAATTCAATGAACCGGCCGGCGGCCAGGTGGTGTTTCATCTGCACGTCCACATCATCCCGCGTTTCGAAAGCGTAGGCCTGCGCCCGCATACCGGAGACATGGAAAAGCCCGATGTGCTCTCCGCCAACGCGGAGAAGATCAAGGCGGCGCTGGCCGCCGCCTGACGCCGCAGTCAATCTGACTGCCCGTTCAGGCGGCCTTTGCCGCGAGGCGCGCCAACTGGGTCATCACCACAGCTGAACCGGCGAGCCGCTTATCGGCATTGGGCCAGTCGCGCATGAATACAATGCTCTGGTCGGGCCGGATCTTGGCAAGTGACCCCTGCTCGCCGATGAAGCGAACGAGACCGACCGGGTCGGCGAACTCCTTGCCCCGGAAATGGATCACAACGCCTTTCGGCCCGGCATCGAGTTTTTCGACATTGGCCTGACGGCAAAGCGCCTTGATGAACACGATTTTCAGCAGATGCTGGACTTCGTCGGGCAGCGGCCCGAAGCGATCGATCATCTCTGCGCCGAAGCCATCGATTTCCTCGGTCGTCTGCAGATCGCCAAGCCGGCGATAAAGGGCAAGCCGCAGCTGCAGGTCAGGCACGTAGCTTTCCGGTATCATCACGGCCGTGCCGACTGTGATTTGCGGCGACCAGCCGCCGTCCACCGGCTCGCCGGTATCCTTGATCTCGGCTACGGCCTCTTCCAGCATCTGCTGGTAAAGTTCGAAACCGACCTCCTTGATATGTCCCGACTGTTCCTCGCCGAGCAGATTGCCGGCGCCCCGTATGTCGAGGTCGTGGCTGGCGAGCTGGAACCCGGCGCCCAGGCTGTCGAGCGACTGCAGCACCTTCAAGCGCCGGTCGGCCGTATCGGTCAGCTTGCGATTGGCCGGCAAAGTGAACAACGCATAGGCGCGCACCTTGGAGCGCCCTACCCGTCCGCGCAATTGGTAGAGCTGCGCAAGGCCGAACATGTCGGCACGATGCACGATCAGCGTGTTGGCTGTCGGAATATCGAGACCTGATTCCACAATGGTGGTCGACAAAAGCACGTCGTACTGGCCGTCGTAGAAGGCGTTCATGATATCGTCGAGTTCGCCGGGCGGCATCTGTCCATGCGCCGTTCCGACTTTCAGCTCCGGCACCGATGACGTCAGGAACTGTTGCACCTCGGTGAGATCGGCAATGCGCGGGACGACATAGAAGCTCTGGCCGCCGCGATAGCGTTCACGCAACAAAGTTTCGCGGATGACCAGCGGATCGAAAGGCGAAATGAAGGTCCGCACCGCCATGCGGTCCACGGGTGGTGTGGCGATCAGCGACAGTTCGCGCACTCCGGTCAGCGCCAGTTGCAAGGTTCGCGGGATAGGCGTCGCCGACAGGGTCAGCACATGCACGTCGCTCTTCAGGTCTTTCAGGCGTTCCTTGTGCTTGACGCCGAAATGCTGCTCCTCGTCGATGATCAGGAGGCCGAGATTCTTGAACTGGATCGCGCTGCCAAGCAGCGCATGGGTGCCGACGACAATATCGACCCCTCCCTCGGCGATTCCCGTTTTCGTTTCCGCCAATTCCTTTGCCCCGACCAGGCGCGATGCCTGGCGGACATTCACAGGTAGGCCGGAAAAGCGCTGCGAAAACGTCTTGAAATGCTGGCGCGCCAGCAGGGTGGTAGGCACCACGACCGCAACCTGGAAACCCTCCATGGCCGCCACGAAAGCGGCACGCAGGGCGACTTCCGTCTTGCCGAAGCCAACGTCGCCGCAGATCAGCCGGTCCATCGGCCGCCCGGCGGACAAATCGTCGAGAACCGAATCGATCGCCGTCTTCTGGTCGTCCGTCTCCTCATAGGGAAAGCGTGCCGAAAACTCTCCGTAGAGACCGTCCTGCGGAGTCAGCGCAACCGCAGTGCGCATCTTGCGTTCGGCCGCAATGCGGATCAGTTGCGCTGCCATTTCAAGCAGGCGCTTCTTCAGCTTCGCCTTGCGTGACTGCCAGGCGCCGCCGCCAAGCCGGTCAAGCTGTGCCTCGGCGGAATCGGAGCCGTATCGGGACAACAGCTCGATGTTTTCAACGGGCAGATAGAGACGGCCATCGGACGCGTAATGGATTTCAAGGCAATCGTGGGGCGCGCCGAGCGCCTCGATCGTCTTCAAACCGACAAAACGACCGATGCCGTGGTCAGCATGCACGACAATGTCGCCGGCCGAAAGTGCAGCCGCCTCGGCGATGAAGTCGGACGCGCGTTTTCGCTTCTTCGAGCGCCGCACCAGCCGATCGCCGAGGATGTCTTGCTCGGCGACGACCGTGAAACGGTCAGTTTCGAAGCCCGACTCGATTGGCAGAACGGCGATGCCGGCCTGCCCCGGCCCGAGTTTTTCGACGTCGGCTAGCGTCTCGACGCGCTTTATGTTGCCAAGGCCGTGTTCGTCGAGGATCTGCGCCAGGCGGTCGAGTGAACCTTCGGTCCAGCCGGCAACCAGAACCTTGCGCTTTGCAGATCGCACCGATGCGATGTGGGTTACTGCCGCCTCGAACACATTGGCGTTCGGGTCGGCGCGCTGTTCAGCAAAACTGTGGCCACTGCGCGACCCGGCGTGCAACACCTTGCGCGCACCGGCCTCTGGCGCAGCGAACGGCGAAAACTCGATCGAAGCGCGATCGGGCAATGCCGCGGCTATGTCATCTGGCGAAAGATAGATGAGATTGGGCGGGGTCGGCTTATACGGCACTGCGTCCTTCAGCGCCCCGCCGGCCTGTTCCTTGCGCGCCTCGTAATAGTCAAGGATCAGCGTATGTCGCTCGTCAATGGCCTCATGCGCCAGATGGTCGAACACCACCGGCGCTCCGGGCAAATAGTCGAACAGCGTATCGAGATGATCGTAATAGAATGGCAGCCAGTGTTCCATGCCGGCGAAGCGCTTGCCCTCGGTAATCGAGGCATAGAGTCCGTCATCGCGCGACGGCGCGCCAAAAGCCTCGATATAATTGCGGCGAAAGCGGCTGATCGTTTCAGGCGTCAGCGTCACCTCGCTCATTGCCTGAAGCGAGACTTCCTTGCGATTGCCCGACGTGCGCTGCGTTGCCACGTCGAATGCGCGGATCGTCTCCAGTGTGTCGCCGAAGAAATCGAGCCGCACCGCTTCGGGTGACCCGGGCGCATAGAGGTCGAGTATACCGCCGCGTACCGCGAACTCGCCGACGTCGCGTACGGTTGGCACCCGCTCGAAGCCCGACATCTCCAGCCGCGCGATCAGGTCGTTCATGTTGACCACGCTGCCCGGCTTGGCGCGGAATGCCTGCGCCCGGATGGTCTCTTTCGGAGGAATCCGCTGCAACAGCGCGTTGGCGGTCGTCAATATCACGGCGCGATGCGGCTTTTCCTGAAGCGCTATCATCGCTGACAAGGCGTCCAGCCGGCGCGCCGCCGCATCCGAACCAGGCGATACCCGGTCGTACGGAAGGCAGTCCCACGCAGGAAATTCCAGCACCGGCAATTCGGGCGCAGCAAAGGCCAGCGCTTCGGCTATAGCCGGCAATCGCTGCCCGTCACGCGCCACAAACAGCAGCGGGCAGTCGCCCGCCGCTTCGGCGGCCACTTGGGCAAGGGCAAAAGCTTCGTATCCATCGGCCACTCCGTCGACGATGAACTGGCCGGGCCTGTCTTGCGGCAGGCCGATTTTATCGATGAGACTCATGGGTTCACGCTTCAGATCGCGATATGGGCGCGGCTCGCCACGATCCGTTTAAACAGGGCCGTCTGGTGGATTTCTGGAACGGTGTGCTCGCCTGTGACCCAGGACAGGAGATCGGCATCCTGAAGTTCAAGCAGCCTCTCATATTGGTCGAGTTCGTCCGTGGTCAAGCTTGCCATTTCCGCATCGGCAAAGCCGCCCAGAATCAGGTCCATCTCCCGGATGCCGCGATGCCACGAACGAAACAGCAGCTTTCGTCGGCGCGGGTCCAATCCTTCACTTGATCGCTTCGTGCCGCTCATGCCGTATGTTGTCCCGCGTTGAAGCGCGCATATAGCGTGGATAGTCGAGCGTGTCAGCCTTGCGCATGTCATGGTGGGGCCTAAGCTGACACGATGCGCCCTTCCCTCCTTGATCCGCTGTTTGCGCCCATTACCGCACTTGAGGGAGTCGGCCCGAAAGTGGCTGCCTTGATCGAGAAGATCGTACCGGCAGATCTCAGCGACCGCGCCGCACGCGTCGGTGACTTGCTGTTTCTGCTTCCCCACACCATGATCGATCGCCGCAACCGTCCAGGTATAGCCGGTTCCGCGCCGGGTGCCATCGTGACACTCGATTTGCGCGTGGATCGCCACCAGCCACCGCCCCGCGGCAACAAATCGGTGCCTTACCGCGTGTTCGCCTTCGACGAGACCGGCGAGATTGCGCTGACCTTTTTTCGGGGCCACGCAACCTACCTCGAAAAGGCGCTGCCGGTCGGCGAGGACGTTGTCGTCTCCGGCCGCATGGAATGGTTCAACGGCCGCCCCTCCATGGTCCATCCCGACCATATTGCCTTGTCGTCGGACGCTGCATCCTTGCCGCTGGTCGAGCCTGTCTATCCGATGACCGCCGGTCTCTCGGGGAAGGTGCTGCGCCGCGCCATTGGTCAGGCCCTTGGGCGGCTGCCGATCATGCCCGACTGGCTCGACCAGGAAGTCGCACGCCGCCACGCTTTTCCCACGCTCGCAGGCTCGCTTGCCCGATTGCATGACCCCAAAGACCCGCTGGATGTTTCCCCGGAGGGCGCAGCCTGGCGCCGTCTCGCCTATGACGAGTTCCTCGCCGGGCAGGTTGCGCTGGCGCTGATCCGCGTCAGGCGGCGCAAATATTCCGGACGACCCCTCATTGGCGACGGCAAGGTCGAGGCAGCACTGCGCACTGCGCTGCCATATGCGTTGACCGGCTCACAGGAAATCGCGCTGACGGAAATCATTGCCGACCTCACCAAGCCCGAACGCATGCTGCGTCTTCTTCAGGGCGATGTCGGCTCCGGCAAGACGGTCGTCGCGCTGCTTGCCATGGCACGTGCCGTGGAAGCTGGCGGCCAGGCGGCGATCATGGCGCCGACCGAGATCCTGGCGCGCCAGCATCTCGCAACCATCGCGCCTTTGGCGAAACAAGCCGGGCTCGAAGTCGCTATCCTGACCGGGCGCGAAAAGGGTCGTGACCGCGCCGAAACGATGGCCCGCCTGGCAGACGGCAACGTCGATATTGTTGTCGGCACACACGCGCTTTTTCAGGATCCGGTCAGGTTCCGCGACCTCGTCTTCGTGGTTGTCGACGAGCAGCATCGCTTTGGCGTCCATCAACGCCTCGCGATCACAGCAAAGGGCGAGGCGCCGGACATGCTGGTGATGACCGCCACACCGATCCCCCGAACGCTGGTGCTTACCGCTTTCGGCGACATGGAGGTTTCGCGGCTGACCGAAAAGCCGGCCGGGAGGCGTCCCATCCGGACCGTTACGCTGCCGCTGGACCGGATTGACGAACTTGTCGGCCGCATACGGGACGCCGTTGCGGATGGACAGAAGGTCTACTGGATTTGCCCGCTGGTCGAAGAGTCAGAGGAAATCAAGCTGATGGCCGCAGAGGACCGTTTTGCAGTCCTGGCGCAGGAATTCGGCCGTGCCGTCGGTCTCATCCACGGACGCATGAAGGGCCTCGAAAAGGACGAGGCCATGCGCGCTTTCAAGGACGGGGACACGCGCATTCTCGTTGCCACCACCGTCATCGAGGTGGGCGTCGACGTTCCGGACGCCACCATCATCGTCATCGAGCACGCCGAGCGCTTCGGGCTCGCCCAGTTGCACCAGTTGCGCGGTCGCGTCGGACGCGGCGACAAGCCGTCATCCTGTGTCCTCCTCTACAAGGATCCGCTCGGCGAGACAGCAAAGCGCCGCCTTTCGGTGATGCGCGAGACGGAGGATGGATTTCTCATCTCGGAAGAAGACCTGAAGCTGCGTGGCGAAGGCGAGCTGCTCGGCACCAGACAGTCGGGCACGCCGGGCTTTCAGGTGGCCCGTATCGAGTTCCACGCCGACTTGCTGGAGACAGCCCGGGACGACGCAAGGCTGATCTTGACGCGCGACCCTGAACTGACCTCCGAGCGCGGCGAGGCCATACGGCTCCTGCTTTATCTGTTTGGCCGGGACGACGCGGTGCGCCTGCTCAGGGCCGGTTAGCCGGGCGTCCGCCTATTTGGCAGGCAAGACAGTTTCAGGAGCCTTCTTGCCGTTTTTCAGCGGCAGACGTTCCGGTGCCACCAGCCCGGCCGAGATGACCAGCTTCGCGGCCTCTTCCACCGTCATAGACAGTTCGATGACGTCGGTGCGGGGCACATAAAGCAGGTAGCCGGTGGTCGGGTTGGGGGTGGAAGGCATGAATACCGCGACGGTGGAGCTTGCTTCCGGCTCCAGCCTTTCGGTCACCTCGTTCGGCTTCTCGCTGGAGATGAAGACGATGGACCAGGTCCCCCGGCGCGGATACTCGATGATAGCGACCTTCTGAAACATGTCCGCCTTGTTGGACAGCACGGTTTCGAAAATCTGTTTCAATCCGCGATAGATGCTGCGCACCAGCGGCATGCGGTCGAGAATATCCTCGCCAAGCCCGACGATTGTCCGTCCGACGAAGTTGGCGGTCAGGAATCCGATCATGGTGATCAGGAATACGGCCACGATCAATCCAAAGCCGGGAACGGCGAACGGCAGGTAGGTATCAGGGCTGTAGCGAGCCGGGATGTATGGCTTGACCCAGGAATCGACCCAACCGATGAATGACCACGCCAGATAGGCCGTAATCGCCAGCGGCGCCGTCACGATGAACCCCGTCAGGAAATAATTCCTCAAACGCGTCATGGCCGAGCTCGATTTGGGGTGTTCCGACATGTGCATGGTGCTCTTGGTTGCGGTGCAACACTAGAGAAGCCGCAAGCCCTTTGAAACAGGGATTTTGTGGCAGGGCTGCGTCTATTCGACCGTCACCGACTTGGCCAGATTGCGCGGTTGGTCGACATCGGTTCCCATGAACACCGCCGTGAAATAGGCCAGCATCTGGATCGGCAGGGCGTAGACAATCGGAATGATGATCTCGGGCATGTCGGGCAGCACGATTGTCTCCATCGTATCGACACTTGCACGTGCCGCGCCTTTCTGGTCGGTGATCAGGATGATCTTGCCGCCGCGCGCTGCCACTTCCTGCATGTTGGACACCGTCTTCTCGAAGATGCGGTCATGCGGCGCGATCACGATCACCGGCATTTCTTCGTCGATCAGGGCAATTGGTCCGTGCTTCAGTTCTCCGGCCGCATAGCCCTCGGCGTGGATATAGGAGATTTCCTTGAGTTTCAGCGCGCCTTCCATGGCCAGCGGATAGCTGGTGTCGCGGCCGAGATAAAGCACGTGTTTGTAATGCGCCAGTTCGCGCGCGACCTTCTCGATCTGACTGTCCAGCTTCAGGACTTCCGCCGCGTAGCGCGGCGCTTCCGAAAGGCTGCGTATCATGGCCTTCTCCTCGTCGGCCGTGATCGTCTTGCGGGCAACGGCTGCCCTGACGGCGAGCGAAGCGAGAACAGATAGCTGGCAGGTAAAGGCCTTGGTCGAGGCGACACCGATCTCGGGGCCGGCAAGTGTTGGCAGCGTGACGTCCGATTCACGCGAGATCGTCGATTCGCGGACATTGACGATGGAACCGATCGGCACTCCCGCCGCCTTGCAGTAGCGAAGCGACGCCAGCGTGTCGGCCGTCTCGCCCGACTGAGACACAAAGAATGCGGCGCTGTTCTTCGACAAAGGCACCTCGCGATAACGGAATTCCGAGGCGATATCGACATCGACCGGCAGCTTCGCCAGTCGCTCGAACCAGTATTTGCTGACCAGGCCGGCCAGATAGGCAGTCCCGCAGGCCGATATGGTCAACCTGTCGAGAGTGGCGAAGTCGAACGGCAGGTCCAGCGGCTTCGACGTGCCGTTGGCGAAGTCGAGATAATGGGCGAGCGTGTGGGCAATGACCTCCGGCTGCTCATGGATTTCCTTTTCCATGAAATGCCTATGGTTGCCCTTGTCGACCATGAAGCTGGTGCCAAGCGACTGCTGACGCTGGCGCTCGACCTTGTTGCCGTCCATATCGAAAATGGCATTCTCGTTGCGGCGCACGACCACCCAGTCGCCATCCTCAAGATAGGTTATCGACTTGGTAAACGGCGCCAGTGCAATCGCGTCGGAGCCGAGAAACATCTCGCCTTCGCCATGGCCGACAGCCAGCGGCGGTCCGTTGCGCGCGCCAACGATAAGATCCTCGTCGCCGCGGAACATGATGGCCAGCGCAAAAGCGCCTCTCAGGCGCTTCAGCGCGCTGTGAGAAGCCTCCACGGGGCTGGCGCCGCCAGCGAGCTCACGTCCGATGAGATGTGCCACCACCTCGGTGTCGGTCTGCGATGTGAAGGTGTAACCGTCGCCTTTGAGCTCGTCGCGCAATTCGGCGAAATTCTCGATGATGCCGTTGTGGACGATGGCAACGCCGTCGGAAAAATGCGGGTGCGCGTTGGTCTCGTTGGGAACGCCGTGCGTGGCCCAGCGTGTGTGGCCGATGCCGATCAGGCCACCGAGCGGCTCGCCGCCGAGCTTGCGTTCCAGATTGACCAGCTTGCCCTCGGCCCTGCGCCGCGACAGTTCCCCATGGTCGACGGTCGCGATGCCGGCTGAGTCATAGCCACGGTATTCCAGACGCTTGAGTGCTTCGACAAGCAACGGCGCGACCGGAGAGTGGCCGACGATCCCGACTATTCCACACATGATTCAATCCCGATTCCCGCCCGCCTGAGCGGTCAACGCCTGTTTACGGACCGTCGCGACAACGCGAAAGTCACTTTGCGTTTCGTTGCGTGTCAGGAGCGATCATAGTGGCATGCGATTGAAATCAGGTTACTGCGACCGTTCATTTTTTCGCGGTCGCCGCCGAGGCCCTTAGCTCCCGCAAGGCTTTTCCCTTGCCGGGCAAAGTCTTCTGGCGCGCTCGTCCGAAGGCCAGCGCATCATCCGGCACGCTCTCCGTGATGACACTGCCCGAAGCGATGTAGGCGCCGCTGCCGATTGTAACTGGCGCGACCAACGATGAGTTCGAGCCGACGAAGGCGCCCTCCCCGATATCGGTGAAGAACTTGGAAAAGCCATCGTAATTGCAGGTGATGGTGCCGGCACCGATATTGGCACCCGCCCCTACCCTTGCGTCACCGACATAGGTGAGATGATTGACCTTGGCGCCCTTTTCTATCGTCGCCTTCTTGACCTCGCAGAAATTGCCGACCTTCGCTTTTTCGTGCAGGTCGGCACCCGGCCGCAGTCGTGCAAAAGGGCCGACATCGCAGCCGCTCCCGATCGTCGCACCCTCGATGTGGGAGAAACCATGTATCTTGGCACCGTCAGCCACTTTGACGCCAGGGCCGAACCAGACGTTCGGCTCGACGATCGTGTCGACGCCGATCTCGGTGTCATGGGAAAAATAGACTGTTTCAGGCGCAATCAGCGTGACGCCGGACAGCATCACCGACTGACGCCGGCGCTGCTGCCAGATGCCTTCCGCCTCTGCCAGTTCGGCCCGGGTGTTGATGCCGAGAACGCTTTGGGCGCTCGCTTCCGTCGCAACGACATCCAGTCCCGCCTTTGCCGCTATCTCGACAATGTCCGTCAAATAGTATTCGCCCTTGGCATTGGCATTGCCGATCTGCTCGAGCAGCGACAGCGCGTGCTTGCCCGAAATCGCCATCAGTCCACCGTTGCAAAAACCGATCTGCCTTTCGACTTCCGATGCGTCCTTGTCTTCGCGAATAGCCGTAAGCCTGCCCCCGCTCTCGATCAGCCGGCCGTAGCCGGCCGGGTTGGCGGGGCGAAAGCCGACAACGACCACCGCTGCACCCTCGGCAAGCTTCTCGCGCGCACTGGCAAGCACTTTTGCCTCGATCAAAGGCGTATCACCGAACATGACCATCAGATCGTCATAGCCGCGTTCGATGGCCGCGCGCGCGGCCATGACGGCGTGACCGGTTCCCAGGCGATCGGCCTGTACGAACAACTCCGGTGGCACGACAAGGCGCGAAGCCGCGTCGCGCACAGCGTCGGCTCCATATCCGACCACCAAGGCGACATCGGTTTCACCGGCCGCCCTCGCCGCAGCAGCGACATGCGCCACCATGGGGAGGCCAGCGATCTCATGCAAGACTTTCGGCCTGCCGCTTTTCATGCGGGTTCCTTCGCCTGCGGCAAGGATGATCGAGAGGCAGGATCTTGCTGACATGGTTGCTTCCGTCCGGGACAGGCAATGGATTCGCAGCTGTTCTAGCACTCTGGTTAGGCTGCTCCAATCCTGCCACAAAGATGCGCCAAAAATGCCGCTATGGAACCTCTTGCGATCAGATTGGTTTCGGCCTTGATCGAACTCAGGAACCACCCGTGGCTACAACCAAACTTGCAATCTACGATCCGCCCGACACGGGATTGCCCCAGCTTGCCGTTGTCATAAGCGACGGCGATGTATTGGCATGCGAGGTGGTTCAGTCGACCGCGGAAGGTGAATTCCTTCTCGAAAAGGTGAGGGAAAACCTGGCTGAATTCGTTTCAGAAGCCAAGAAGAGCTAGGCATACGGGAAAGGCCTGCCGATCAGCCCAGTTTGCCAAGCATCGGAAATGTTTCCAGCATCCAATATGATGCGGTCTGGATTCCGCCGGTGAGGAAAAAAATTCCGGCAACAACCAGCAGTCCACCGATCACTTTCTCTACTCGTCCAAGGTGAACCCTGAATTTCTGCAGGAACCGCATGAAAGCGCCTGAAAAAAGTGCGGCAATCAGGAATGGGATACCTAGGCCAAGCGAATAGGCCGCGAGCAGCAACGCTCCCTCACCAACGGTTTCACGGCCACCTGCAAGCGTCAGTATCGGTCCGAGAACAGGTCCGATGCAGGGCGTCCAGCCAAATGCGAAGGCAAGTCCCATGACGTAGGCGGCCACTGCGCTCGCCGGCCTTCCCTGGCTCTGGAAGCGTGCTTCGCGCGCCAGGAAGGGTATCCTTATGAGGCCAAGAAAGTTCAAGCCCATCAGGATGATGATGACGCCGGCCGCCATGGCGAGCGGTTCCTGCCATACGCGCAGAAAGTGGCCTATCGTCGAGGCTCCTGCCCCCAGCATGACAAATACCGTGCTGAAACCCATGACGAAGGCCAGCGACGAGGCGAGCAGAGCCGTACGCGCGCCGCTCTTTGCTGCGACACCGTTGTCGGCGCGAAAATCCTCTACCGTCACGCCGGCCATGTAGCAGAGGTAGGGTGGAACGAGCGGCAGGACGCAGGGCGACAGGAACGAAACCGCACCAGCGCCGACCGCACTCACATAACCGATATCGATAGCCATACTGTGTATTCACCTGCCAACCGAATGCGACCGGCTATAGCTGTCGTCGGTCTCTCGCTCCAGTCACGAGTGCGTGGCAAAGCGCCGCCTTCTTGTTTGATCGATCGCCTATAGCGCTCGGACCGCGACTGGAACCGGCTCCTCGTTCTGCAACGGGTTCTTGAGCGGCAGCCCGAAATCCGGCGCGGCGATTTCGAAAACATCGCCAGTCTCCGCCTTTATGCCATCGGCAAAAGAGAGCGTCGCCGTGCCGAACATATGCACATGCACGTCGCCTGGCTGGCGAAACACCCGATACTTGAAATGGTGGTGCTCGAGATTGGCAATCGTGTGCGACATGTTGGCCTCGCCCGACAGGAACGGCTTTTCCCAGAGCGTGGACCCGTCGCGGGTTATGCGCGAGGTGCCGCGGATATCGGCGGGCAGCTCGCCAACCAGTATTTCGGGACCGAAAGATGCATTGCGCAGCTTGGAATGCGCCAAATACAGATAGTTGACGCGTTCGGTCACATGATCGGAGAACTCGTTCGATAGCGCAAACCCGACGCGAAACGGCGTCCCGTCGTCGCCGATCACATAGATGCCGGCAATTTCAGGTTCTTCGCCGGCATCCATGGCGAAGTCGGGAGACATCAGCGGCGCGCCCGGTGCAACGGCCATGAAGCCGTTTCCCTTGTAGAACCACTCCGGCTGCACACCTGACTGTCCATCGGCGGGCTTGCCACCCTCCAGTCCCATCTGGAACATCTTCATGGAATCAGTCATCGTTTCCACATCGCCTGCGCTGAGCTTCTTGTGCATGGAATCGCGCGTCGAAGCTGAGCCGAGATGCGTCAGTCCGGTACCTGTGAGGTGCAGATGGGCGGCATCGGGGTGATTGATCGGCAAAATCAGCCGGCCCTGCCTGTAGATGGCGTCGAGATCGACGCTCTTGCCAAATCCCTTGCGCTCGATCAGTTCGACCAGCCCGACGCCTGCCCGCGCCGCTTCCAGAGCCAGCGAATAGGTGCTTTTGGCGCCATTAACGACCCGCGTGCCAGAGGCCGTGCGCGCAACGACCTGGATCATATCCGACCCGTCGACTATCTGGGAAATCAGCATTCATTCCTCCTCGAATCCATCGCTGCAGGCCATATCGGCCGTCGTTCAGCAAAACCTCCCGGCCGCCCGACAAGATCTTGCCCGGCGACTGCAATCCTCCTGGCGACCATCGCTCGAGCCGGCGCAATTCCGGCGGCAGCTTCGTCACCCTGTCGGTGACAGGCGGCGCAATGGCCGTGTTCGTGGTTTCACTGCAAGGCTTTACGTCTTGTTCTTGTTGTAGACATCGAACACCACCGCGCCGAGCAGCACGAGGCCCTTGATGACCTGCTGCCAGTCGATATTGACGCCCATGATCGACATGCCATTGTTCATCACGCCCATGATGAAGGCGCCGATAACTGCACCCGCCACCTGGCCAACCCCTCCCATGGCGGAAGCGCCGCCGATGAAGACCGCGGCAATCACGTCGAGCTCGAAGCCCAATCCGGCTTTCGGCGTTGCCGTGTTCAGCCGCGCCGCAAAGATCAGCCCCGCGAGCGCAGCCAGCATTCCCATGATGACGAACACGGTGAACGTCAATCGCTCGGTCTTGATGCCGGATAGCGAGGCTGCCTTGAGGTTTCCGCCCATCGCGTAGATCCGCCTGCCGATGGTCATGCGCTTGGTGATGAACACGAAGATGGCGATCAGGATACCCATGACGATCAGCACATTGGGCAGGCCCTTGTAGGACGCCATCATGTAGATCAGGAACAGCACGATTCCCGAGATCAGCAGGTTCTTGATGACGAACAGCGCGAATGGCTCGGCTTCGTAGCCGTGGTTTTCCCGGTTGCGGCGGCTGCGCAAGGCAAAGAAGAGCATCGCTGCCACGATGACTGCACCGATCAATAGTGTCGTCGAATGCAGCTTCACACCGGCGATCGTAACGGGCCCGATGACGTCGGGAATGAAACCGGCGCTTAGCAGCTGGAATTCTGCCGGAAACGGCCCGACAGACCGTCCGCCGAGCAGCCACAGTGCCAGCCCCTTGAAGACCAGCATGCCAGCCAGCGTCACGATGAAGGCCGGAATCTTCATGTAGGCAATCCAGTAGCCCTGGCTTGCACCGATCACGCCGCCTACGAGGACGCAGATGACGCCCGCCAGAAGCGGATTCATGTTGTACTGGACCATCAGCACCGCGGCGACCGCGCCCACGAAGCCCGATACCGAGCCGACCGACAGGTCGATATGCCCGGACACGATGACAAGCAGCATGCCGAGCGCCATGATGATGATGTACGAATTCTGCAGCACCAGATTGGTCAGGTTGACCGGCTTGAACAGCACGCCCGACGTCTGCCACTGGAAGAACGCCATGATCGCGATGAGGGCCAGCACCAGGCCGTAATCGCGCAGATTCTCTTTCAGGGCGGACTGGGCGGAGGCCTTGCGCTGCGTCGCCACGCTTCCGGCAGTTTCTGTGCTCATGATGCCAAGCTTCCTTCGGCGCGGACAATTGCCCGCATGATGTTTTCCTGGGACGCCTCGGCGGCGCCCATTTCGCCGACGATTCGGCCCTCGTTCATGACGTAGAGTCTGTCGCAGATGCCAAGCAGTTCGGGCATCTCGGACGAGATCACGATAATGGCTTTTCCCTCGGACGCCAGCCGGTTGATGATCGTGTAGATCTCGTACTTGGCGCCGACGTCGATGCCGCGTGTCGGCTCATCGAGGATCAGCACGTCGGGATTGGCGAACAGCCATTTCGAAAGCACCACCTTCTGCTGGTTGCCGCCCGACAGATTGCCCGTCGTCTGATAAACGCTGGACGACCGGATATTGGTCTTCTTGCGGTACTCATTGGCGACGTTCAGCTCCCGCATGTCGTCAATGACCGCACCCGTTGAAATCCCGCCCAGATTGGCGATCGTGATGTTGTGCTTGATGTGGTCGATCAGATTGAGGCCGTAGGTCTTGCGGTCTTCAGTGGCGTAGGCGATGCCGTGCCTCACCGCCCTGCCGACCGTCGAGGCGTCGATCTTCTTGCCGTGCAGATAGATGTCTCCGGAGATCCGCTTGCCGTAGCTCTTGCCGAAAACGCTCATCGCAAACTCGGTGCGCCCGGCACCCATCAATCCGGCGATGCCGACCACCTCGCCCTTGCGGACACTGATGTCGACCCCCTTGATCACCTGGCGGTCGGAATGCGTCGGATCATAGACCGACCAGTCCTTCACCTCGAAAATTGTCTCTCCGATATCAGGTGTGCGAGGCGGGAAACGGTCTTCCAGCGGCCGGCCGACCATGGAGGCGATGATCCGCCCTTCGCTGATTTCATCCGGATTGAGTGTCTCGATCGTCTGGCCATCGCGCAAAATGGTTATGCGATCCGCCACCTTGCTGATTTCGTTGAGCTTGTGCGAGATCAGTATCGAGGCAATTCCCTGCTCCTTGAACTCCTTGAGCAGGGCCAGCAACGCATCGCTGTCCTTTTCGCTGAGGCTCGCAGTCGGTTCGTCCAGGATCAGCAGCTGCACCTTCTTAGACAGCGCCTTGGCGA
Organism: Hyphomicrobiales bacterium; assembly: GCA_038259455.1. GTDB lineage: Bacteria > Pseudomonadota > Alphaproteobacteria > Rhizobiales > Rhizobiaceae > CAMYMG01. The sequence continues at coordinate 27,150 of JBBSOT010000014.1, forward strand.
TCTCGACGAGTTGCTGCTTGCCGACGCCGATATTGGTAATCAGCGTGTCGGGATCGTCTCGCAGGCCAACCTTCTTCAGCAGTGCGGCGGCCTTGCTGCGCACAATGTTCCAGTCGATGATGCCGAACCGCGCCTGTTCATTGCCCAGGAAAATGTTTTCGGCGATCGACAGCAAAGGCACCAGCGCAAGCTCCTGGTGGATGATGACGATGCCCTGGCGTTCGCTGTCATGGATTCCGCTGAACTGGCACTCCTTGCCCTTGTAGCGGATTTCGCCGGTGTAGCTGCCATGCGGATAGACGCCTGAAAGCACCTTCATCAGCGTCGATTTGCCGGCGCCGTTCTCGCCGACGATGGCATGTATCTCGCCGGCGCGCACATCAAGATTGACGTCCTGCAGCGCCTTCACGCCGGGAAACGTCTTGGTGATGTTGCGCATTTCCAGAATGGTGTTGTCCATCGCCGAACTTTCGGTTTGACGGCGATGGCTGTCCGTCACGTGAACAGCCATCAAGGGACTCCGCGGCTACCCGCGGAGTCCCTCATGAAGGGCCGATTACTTGAGTTCTTCGGCCTTGATGTAGCCCGATCCGACGACCAGTTCCTCGTAATTGGTCTTGTCGACGTCATACGGGGTCAGCAGGTAGGACGGAACGACCTTCACGCCATTGTCGTAGGTCTTGGTGTCGTTGATCTCCGGCTCACCGCCCGAAAGAGCGGCGTCAACCAGGTTGGCGGTTACCTTGGCAAGCTCGCGAGTATCCTTGAAAACCGTGGAATACTGCTCTCCGGCAATGATGCCCTTGACCGAGGGAACTTCGGCGTCCTGGCCGGTCACGATCGGCCATGGCTGGTCGGCCGAGCCGTAGCCCACGCCGCGCAGCGACGAGATGATGCCGCGCGACAGGCCGTCATAGGGAGCCAGCACGCCATGCACGCGGCTGCCGTCGGAGTAGTTGGCGGACAGAACATTGTCCATGCGGGCCTGCGCCACGGCGCCGTCCCAGCGCAGCGTGCCGACCTTGTCCATGCCCATCTGGCCCGACTTGATGACAATGTCACCGGAGTCGATCATTGGCTGCAGAACCGACATGGCGCCATCGTAGAAGAAGAAGGCGTTGTTGTCGTCCGGCGAGCCGCCGAACAGTTCGACGTTCCACGGCTTGGTGTCGGGGAAGCGCTCCTTCAGGCCTTTGACCAGCGAGTTGGCCTGCAAAACGCCGACCTGGAAATTGTCGAAGGTCGTGTAGAAGTCGACATTGGGGCTGTCGCGGATCAGGCGGTCATAGGCGATGACCTTGATGCCTTGGTCGGCGGCCTGCTGAAGCACGGCCGACAGCGTGGTCCCGTCGATCGAGGCGATGACCAGGGCCTTGGAGCCCTTGGTGATCATGTTTTCGATCTGCGCAAGCTGGTTGGGGATGTCGTCTTCGGCAAACTGCAGATCTGTCCCGTAGCCCTTTTCGGTCAGCGCCGCGACAAGCGCATCGCCGTCGCTGATCCAGCGCAGCGAGGACTTCGTCGGCATGGCAATGCCGATCGTGCCCTTGTCCTGAGCGTGAGCGCTATAGCTCACCGTCGCGAGGCCAAGCGCCAAAGCGCCGACCATTGCCTTGAGTATCTTCACGTTTCTCTCCCTTGATGATGACGAGCTGGTGATGGCAGGAAGGGCGTCGACCACAGTGCGGACTCTCGCATTCCGCCGCAGGCGGACGACCACCGGATGTGTTGATGAACCTCCCAGAACATGTCGCGGGCCTTGGCTCCTCGATCCGATGCATCGAAAATATCTCGACGCAGCTGAGCCCGAACGAGAGGCAGCTATTCCCCATTCGATATAACTGTCAAATGCAATTCCCGACGTGTGATATGTGATAATGATATATGAGATGCTCAAACGTCGAATATCGCCAACAGGGAGTAGGAAGGCATGGATCGGTTTGAGTCCGCGTTGAATTCGGAACTGTTCTCGGCGTCGGATGGCGGCCTGATGCGCAGCGGCCTGAAGCTGAGCCACATGCGCATGATCGTTGCGCTTGAGGAAACCAGCCAGATCAGCGCCGCCGCTCACATTCTCAACATTTCACAGCCCGCTGCATCGCGCATGATCGCCGAAATGGAGGATATTCTTGCCGTACCGCTATGCAGTCGTCTGCCGCGCGGCGTGGAACTTACCCCCTATGGCGCCACCCTTGCGCGCCGCGCCCGCGCCATGCTTCTGGAACTGCGCGAAGTTGACCGCGAGATAACCGACCTCAAGTCCGGCAAGGGTGGCGCGGTGTTCCTGGGCTCCGTCACCGCCCCGGCAATCGAACTGGCGGTGCCTGCAATCAAGCGCATCCGTACCGGCTTTCCGCGGATCGAAATCAGCATGCAGGTCGACACTAGTGCCGTTCTGGCGCGCGAACTTCTTGCCTCCCGCCATGACTTCATCATTGCCCGCATCCCGGATGACCTGAATCCGCGCCTGTTCGAAGCGCGCGTCATCGGCATCGAAAAAGCCTGCCTTGTGGTGCGTCGCGGACATCCCTTGATAAGCGGCAAGCCGGTCGGGCTGGACAGGCTGGTTGGCTATGACTGGGTGTTCCAGCCGGGCGGCTCGCTGCTGCGTCGTACCATCGAGACGTACTTCATGAGCCACAACGTGCAGTTGCCCGACCGAATCCTCAACACCACATCGCTGTTGCTGACGCTGGTCATGGTGGCGCAATCGGATGCGATCGCGCCAATAGCTCTGGATGTCGCGAAATTCATCAATGCAGCTGACGGGCTGGCTGGTGCGATAGAGATTCTGCCGATCGCCTTCGACATAGATGTGCAACCCTACAGTCTGATCCGGGCGCGAAACCGGGCACTCTCGCCGGCCGCCAAGCTGCTCTACGATCAGATCCTGCAGGAAGTCCGCTGAGATCGGAGACGTTCGCGGCTATCAGTTCGCCGCTTGTTCCTTGGCGCCGCTGTAGACGCCCGGTTGCTTGCCGTACTCCTTGGGATTATCAAACAGATCGCAGCGCTGGTCATTCTTGACGAACGAGAATCCGATACACGTCTGCGATCCCCAGCACGCTCTCTCGCAGGCATCGCGATCGGCCGCCGGTTGACTGGCGTCGGAAGCTCCGGGGAAAGCCCGGTTGTTATAATACTTCATCGTCACCGTGGCGGTCGATTTTGGCGGTTGCGGTTTTGATGAGATCACGCCGCTGGTTGCGCGCGGATTAAGCCGCAGCTGGCCCGGATCGCGCTTGAGAAAGCATTTGTAGTTCCAGGCATCGAAAGTATAGGCGCTGCACGCCTGGTTGCCGCTGCATTTGCTCTGGCACGTATCCGCATCATAGGCCGAGGCTTCCCATTCGTCCGATGCCGACAGATCGTAGTGCCTATACTGCGTAAAGCTGGCGGGCGCTTGCTGCGGCGGCACCTTTGGCGGCGAAGTCAAACCGGGAACAGCAGGGTTGCCGTGCGCCGGGGGTGGTGACGGTTTCTGCGGAACCGACACCTGCGCAAGCGCAGCCGTTATCGGCAACAGGCACAGCAAGAGTAGAGTCATGAGCCCGAACAACCCAGCCACAATCCTTCTGCCTGACCGGATTCTCAGTCCAGCCCCGAATGAGGAGACTTTCTGGCGACAGTTCAGGATTGCGTCCGCGTTGGTTGTTTGAAGCGCTGGCATCGCGGGTCCAGTTCAGTCTGCTTGGATCGATCGTTCATTGCCCTGGAAAGGCGCATTCGGGTTCGGGTGTTTTGGTGAGCGCGCAGGGGCTCGAACCCTGGACCTACTGATTAAAAGTGGCTTGTTGTCGAACAGTCTCGAACATTGATAAACAGATAATTTCCGCAAAATCCTTGCAAATGCTGGTTGTTGGTGTTCCAACATGTTCAATGCTGTTTCAACGAGTTTTGCTTTTTCCGTCCCCATAGCGTACCCCGGACAAAATGGGTAGTTCCAACGTAAGTAGGTGGATCCGATTCCGAGAAAGAACCTGACTGCTCGTTTCTGTGAAGCCATAACAGTCAAAGAGCGCATCGACTATCAGGATGATCTGGTGCGCGGTCTATGGTTTCGCATCTCGCCAGCGGGGGCAAAGACCTGGCAGGTTGTCTATTCCCGGGAAAGCGACGGCAGACGCCAGCGCGTGAAACTTGGCCGTTTTCCAGCCATGACCCTCGAAAAGGCGCGCACGGCCGCCCTAAAGATGGTGACGGCGGTTTCGGAGGGCGAAGACCCAAACGAGGAAAAGCGTGCCCAAAAGACGGCCATGACGGTCGAGGACTTGGGCGGCCTCTACATCACGAAATACGCCAAACGCCGAAAGAAGACATGGGCCGAAGACGAGCGGCTCTTGAAAGTGGAAATCTATCCCGAGATCGGACGCATGAAGGCAGGGGCCGTTAAGCGGCGCGATGTGCTGGACATCATCGAGGCGAAGGCTGAGGCCGGATTTGTGGCGCAATCCACGCAGATCCTCGCCGTCGTGCGCAAGATGTTCAACTGGGCGGTCGACCAAGATTATCTCGTATCTTCGCCCGCCACCGGCATCAAGCCGCGAGGGAAGGCCGTGAAGCGCGACCGCGTACTATCAGAGGAAGAGGTGCGCGCGATCTGGACCGCCCTCCCCGACAAGCGCATTTCAGACCAGACACGCGACATCATGCGGCTTCTATTTCTCACTGGCCAGCGATCGGGTGAAGTCTGCGGAATTGCCCGCGGCGAGATTGACACGGCCCGCGCGACTTGGACAATCCCGGGAAACCGGACGAAGAACAGCCTTACCCACGTCGTGCCACTGGCACCGGCAGCGCTTGACATTGCCACCTATTGGCTAGAGATCGCCAGCGA
>JBBSOT010000015.1:0-31834 GCA_038259455.1 Hyphomicrobiales bacterium
GGCAGGCGCGGCCCGCCTTGGGCGGGTCATCCTAGTCACAGGTAGCTGCTTAGCTTCCTGCCGGCCTTGATGAAGCGCAGCGGATTGAGGGCATCCCCATTGCGGCGCACCTCATAATGGAGATGCGGGCCAGTCGATCGGCCGCTCGTGCCGACCTTGCCGACAACATCGCCTGCGGCAACGGTCTGGCCCTTCTTGACGAGGATCTTGCTCAAATGTCCGTAGCGGGTGCTGAACCCTCCTGCATGCTGGATTTCCACCATGCGGCCGTAACCGCCGTGCCAACCGGCCTTGAGGACAGTTCCTGATGCGGTGGCGCGCGCCTGTGAACCTGTCGGCGCTCGAAAATCCATTCCAGAATGCATTGCTGGGGTCCCAAGCAAAGGATCCGTGCGGACGCCGAAAGTGCTTGAGACGGGGTGGCCGGGGGCGGGGTTGGCGATAGGCAGCTTGCGCGCTTTACTCTTCAGGCGGTCCAGCGTGTCGAGTGCCTCGTCGAGCTCGCGCACCTTGGTTTCGAAGAGCGCCGGGCTGTCTATCGGAACCAGCGGGCCACCGATGCCGCTCTTGGCTTCTTCCTTGTCGACAGGCAGGCCAGCGGTCTCAAGCGCATCGGAAATTGCATCCGCCGTCTGGTAAGCATCTTCGGCGAGCGCGTTGATGCGGGTGATCTGGTCGGATTCGATCGAATGAAGCGATTTGTTGATCGCAACGAATAGCTTGTCAGCCCGATCGGCCGATGTATTGCCGGAGGGCAAGGCATTGCGGGTCGACCAAAACGAGAAAGCGCCTGCAGTCGCCACATTCTCATCCGGCTGAAGCCCGGCGCGAAGGTCGGGCCTGTCGGTCGGTAACGGCGCGTGGGCCGGCAGGAGAGCGCCGCCCTGTTCGAAGCGGTCGATGATGGGACCGAGCCGTCCATGACGCTGTGTAAGTTGCGTCTGGCGTTCGAGAAGTTCGCCGACCTTCGTTTCCATAAGCTGCTGATCGAGCATCTGCCGGCTGGTGATCCGATCGACCTGGGCACGCAGCGTGGAGATGCGATCCTCATAAGCTTGCTGCAACCGGGCCTGGCGGGCCGAGGCAGCACCAATAAGGTCGTCTCTCAGTACGAGGTAAGAGGTCGCGAGAAGGTAGCCAATGGCGACTGCCGCAAGCGCCGATCCGGCAAATGCGGCAATCCAGGGACGCACGGTGAAATGTCGGATCTCATCGCCACGCGCAATGATGACGGTGTGAGGCTCTCTGCGTCTGCCGAATACCGCGGACTGACCTGCGTTCTTCACGAGTTTGACGCCCCACACTTCGCCATTTGCAACAGCGTGGATTACACATCGTTAGGGTTAACAAAGCTTTGCCAAGTCTCGGATGAACCAAGCGGGCAGGTATTCACCAAAGATAAGAGCCCGGAATCGGCGATCAGCGCATCAGGTGCCGGTCAGGTGAACAACCAGATCAGAATAATAACTGGGATTGGGATTCCGATCATCCAAAGGAGCAAACTGCGCATGGTGCCTCTACCTCATCGTGTGATTGATGCGGCTTTAATGGCGTAAGCCCACCAAAGGTTCCAAGATGAGGCCCGAGCGGATCTACAGTTGTCTCACTGCGGCGAGCACCTCTCCAGCATGACCGGCCACTCGGACCTTGCGCCAGATTCCGGCAATCGTGCCGGTTCGGTCGATGAGAAAGGTGGAACGCACCACGCCCATGAAATCTCGACCGTACATGCTCTTCTTTGCCCAGACACCATAGTCTTCAAGTGCACGATGCTCTTCGTCCGCAGCGAGCGGCATGGCAAGACCGTGCTTGGTTTTGAAACGTGCGTGCCGGTCCAGACTGTCCGGCGAAATTCCCATCACGAAAGCGTCACAGTCTTCGAACTCGGACATGAGCCGCGTAAAATCGAGCGCTTCTGCCGTACAGCCCGTCGTATCGTCCTTCGGATAAAAGAAAAGCACCACGATTTTGCCGCGAAGGTCTGTCAGCCGTACAGTCGCGCCACTGTCTGTCGGAAGCTCGAATTGCGGGGCAGGGTCTCCTACGGCCAATTCAGTCATGACGACACCCTAGTTTGTTGTGACGCGGAAGCCCCACGCATATAGTGTTGTGGGTGGATTCGTCTACATATCGAGCGTCAAATCGGAACATCGTGTGGAGCACGAACTACCCAAGCACGAGAAAATAAGATTCAGGCGTGACGAGATCACCGATCTCGGGACTTTTCCGTCTGCTTCAATGCCGGATCCACGCTCCAGCAGACCCTGGTTGCCAGCCCGGGCAAAAAAGGCGTTGCTGGTTGGTCTCGCCGGTTTTCTCGGCGTGGCGCTTCTCTGCACCATCGCAATTTATGCAATCGGCGCTTCCGGAATCGGCTCCGAAAGATTGCGGATAGCCGCCGAACGGAGCCTTGAAGAAGCCGCGGGCGTTGACATCGATGCCTCTGTCGGTCCAGCGAGGATCACTTTCGACGTGGCGCGTTTCCTCGCGCTCGAAGTGCGTGATGTCAGCCTGAAATTCGCCTCCGACGGACGATCGATTGCCGATGCCGGTTTTGTCAGGTTCGGTATTCGCCTGCTTCCCCTACTGACGGGCGATATCCGGCTTTCCAGCGCACGACTTTCAAACGCCCGCATTTCGGCGCCCCCGATGGCTGCCGGCGAGGGAACAGGCTGGAGTGCCAGTTTGCGTGGCAAGGACGGACTGATCTCGCCCGACCTGGTCATCGATGCAGTATTCGCCGGCGCCCATCGAGCTTTTGATATGATCAACGGCAGCAAAATGCGGCGGGTCACGCTTGAGGATATTGACCTCGTTCTGTCGGACTATGGCGCGGGGGTCGTCCACATCGAAAGTGCAGTGCTTTCCGAAAAGGACGCTGGCAAAATCCAGCTATCGGCCGAAATGGGGTTGGCAGGTCGCAGTTTGATGCTTGAGGGATCGGCGGAGCGAGACAGCACGTCCGGCCGAATAACCAACCTGGAGGTATCGGCCAATGAAGCGCCGGGCGGCGCTTCTGAAGCAACCTTGCAACCGGAATCGACCAGGGTCGGTGTTATCGATGTTGTTCTCTCCGGCTCTGAGGGCAGCATTGGCACCCCCGAGTTTCTCAGGCTGGCCTTGCAGCTTAAGAATTCTGGGATCGATCTTGGAAAACATGGGGTTCTCGTTGGAGATGTCGATGTTCACGGGCGGCTCGTCAAGGGCGTTGAAAAGATTGGCATCGAGCGCTTGCGCACCACCGTGGGGCGTTCAGTGCTGGAATTTCAAGGTCTGATAGAACCGCGTCCAGCCGACGCGACAAGTGCTGAAGCCCCATCTTACGAGTACGACTTCATCAGTGCCAGATCGACCATAGCGCCGGCCGGTTCGCCAGAGCCTGCGCTGATCACGTCCATGCGCGTGCACGGGACGCTGTCCGAAACCGATCGGCGCATCACCGCCAAAGAAATCATCGTGAAATCTGGCAGAGGCGAAGTCCTTGGCACAGCATCGGTGGATCTTATCAAGGGCGGGGCGCCAGGAATGTCCGCCGCATTTTCAGTGCACGACATGCCGGCATCTCATGTCAAGCAATTGTGGCCGTGGTTCTCGGCGAACAAAGCGCGCGAGTGGGTGATGCAGAAGCTCTTCGGCGGACGGGTCGTCGATGGCGCGCTCCAGTTCCAGGTGGTTCCGGGACGATTGGGCAATGGCGTACCGCTGACAGGGGACGAGGTTTTCGGCACCTTTTCGATCGAGAGGACACGTTTCGATACTGCCGGCCTGATTCCGCCTGTACGCGATGCCAGCGGCGTGGTGAAGTTCAAGGGAAACGACGTCGAGATCGCGCTTTCGTCAGGCACCGTATACCTGCCAAGCGGACGAACGGTTGCTGCCAGCAACGGCGAACTGATGATCAAGAAGGCAAATGTTCCACCCGTCATCGGCTTGCTTGATATTGACGTTGCCGGAGACGCACCGGCGGTTGCAGAACTAGCTTCCTACGATCCCATAAACGCGATGCGGTTCGTCGAGTTTGCGGCGGATGAATTTTCCGGCAACGTGTCTGGCCACGTCAAAGCCGAAATACCGTTACAGAGGGGGATCGACCCGGCTTCGCTCGACTGGTCTGTCGCACTCGAATACGCCGACGTGGCTATTTCCAAGCCTGTCGACGGTCAGATGGTCACGGACGCATCCGGCACCATAGTTGTCGACCGTAAGCGAGCTGTCATCACTGCAAAGGCCAAGCTCAGCGGAGTGGCGGCGGAGATCGAAGCCATCGAATCGTTCGGAGCAGACGCTCCTCCACGCAAACGCACGATCAAATTGTCACTCGATGACAAGGCGCGTGAAATCCTGGTGCCGGGCATCTCGAACATCGTCAAGGGCACGGTCAAGGTCACGCTCGATTCAGTTCCGGACGGCAAACAAAGGGTCGTAGCCGACCTGAGCGCTGCGCAGTTGGACATCCCATGGGCTGGCTGGAGCAAGGGGCCCGGAATTGCGGCCGACGCAAGCTTCATTCTTGAGGGTAGGGATGGCGCATCGACCATTTCGGAGTTCAAGCTGGCGGGAAAAACGTTTGGCGCCGAAGGATTTTTGGAACTGGCCGGTGGCGGCCTCTCCGCGGCGAAATTCTCGAGCGTAAGGCTAAATCGCGATGACGATGTGGCAATTGCCGTGAAGAAGTCCTCGGCCGGCTATTCGGTGGATATTGCTGGAAAGGCGTTCGATGCGCGATCTGTCATCCGCCAGTTCACTGCCGACAAGAGCACGGCGACAAAGGCTGTCGACAGCGGATCGGTATCCGTTCATGTCGACGTCGGCGCTTTGACGGGGTTCGGAGGTGAGCGGTTGTCCGCAGTCACGCTGGATTACCGGGGCAAGGGCAACAAGGTCGTTGCACTGAGCGTCACAGCCAACACCCAGTCCGGCGCACGGGTCGAAGTGCGCAACTTGGTTGAGGGCGACTCCCGATCGATGCGAATGCAATCTGACGATGCCGGCGCGGTTCTCAGATTTCTCGACATCTATGAACACATGGAGGGAGGCAAGATTTCGCTGTCGCTCGCAGGCAGCGCTGATGGGCCAATGAGCGGTCACGTCGATGCCCAAAACTTCTTTTTGGTCAACGAGCCGCGCCTCGGTTCCATGGTATCCACCCGGCCTCCTGGGGGTAGCCGCAGCCTGAACGAAGCAGTGAAACGGGACATCGATACATCGCGTGTCCAGTTCCAGCGCGGGTTCACCGAAATCAACAAAGGTCCTGGCGACTTGCGGCTCACAAACGGGGTCTTGCGCGGTCCTGTGATCGGCGCAACCTTTCAAGGCACCCTTTACGACAAGCAGGGCAATATGGACATGACAGGCACGTTCATGCCCGCCTACGGGCTCAATCGTCTGTTCAGTGAGATTCCGATTGTCGGGATACTGCTCGGCAATGGACGCGACCAGGGTCTGATCGGCGTCACATTCAAGCTAAAGGGCGATGCCGATGCGCCAGTCGTGAGCATCAACCCGCTGTCGGCAATCGCGCCGGGCATATTTCGTTCTATCTTCGAGTATCAGTGATTCCATCCCCAGGGATCAGGCAGGGCGTACGAGAATATGCTTCTTCTTGCCAAGCGACAGCTTGACCGCGCCGTCGGCTGAGAGATCGGCGTCGCCCACCATGCGGCGGTCGTCCGTTACCGGCAGATCGTTGATGCGAACTGCCCCACCTTTGATATGGCGGCGCGCTTCGCCATTCGATGCAGCAAGTCCGGCCGTCACGAACAAGGATAGTATGCCGATGCCATCTTCGAGTTCCTTGCCGTTCACCGTGACCGTCGGCAAGGTGTCTGCGGTTGATCCCTCCTCGAAGGTCTTGCGCGCCGTTTCGGCGGCCTGATCGGCAGCGTCGCGTCCATGCACGATGGCGGTCGCTTCGGTTGCCAACACCTTCTTCGCCTCGTTCACCTCGGCGCCGCCCAGAGCCGATAGCCTGGCGATCTCTTCGAGCGGCAGGCGCGTGAAGATTTTCAGGAAGCGATCGACATCGGCATCCTCGGTGTTGCGCCAGTACTGCCAGAAATCGTATGGCGAGAAATTCTCGGCGTTGAGCCAGACTGCGCCACTCGCAGACTTGCCCATCTTGGCACCCGATGACGTGGTCAGCAGCGGCGTGGTCAGGGCAAAAAGCTGTGGCGTCCCCATGCGGTGGCCAAGATCGATGCCGTTGACAATATTTCCCCACTGATCAGAGCCGCCCATCTGGAGAAGACAGCCATAGCGCTTGTTCAACTCCACAAAGTCATAGGCCTGGAGGATCATGTAGTTGAATTCGAGGAAAGAGAGCGATTGCTCGCGGTCCAGCCTGAGCTTGACGCTGTCGAATGTCAGCATTCGGTTGACCGAGAAATGCCGCCCGACATCGCGCAGGAACTCGACATAGTTCAGCTTCATCAACCAGTCGGCATTGTTGACCATGACGGCGTCGGTCGGCTCGTCACCATAGCGCAATATCCGGGCGAAGATCTTCTTGATGCCCTCGATGTTCGTCGCGATTGCCTCTGGCGTCAGCAGTTGGCGCTGGTCGTCGCGAAACGAAGGGTCTCCGATCATCGAGGTGCCGCCGCCCATCAGCGTGATCGGGCGATGGCCGGTCTCTTGCAACCAATACAGCATTGTAACGGAAATCAGATTGCCGATATGCAGGCTGGTCGCTGTCGCATCGTAGCCGACATAGGCCGTCATAGGACCCTTGCAGGCGGCAGCGTCCAGGCCTTGCGGATCGGCGATCTGATGTATCAGCCCACGTTCTTCAAGAACGCGCAGGAAATCGGATTTGTAAACAGACATGGGTTGCATTCCCGCTGGGGTCAGGCTTTGCCACGGCCCGTGGCATGGTGGGTCGCGGGCGTTTAACATCGGCTGGCAGGGAATCACAAGAACGGCGGCGAAAATGACGACACTGTGCGCGCTCGGGCTGATGAGCGGGACGTCGATGGACGGCATCGACATATCGATGCTGAAAACCGACGGACAGGGTTTCATAGAGACCGGACCATCGGAATTTCTGCCCTATGAGGCGGCGTTTCGCAGGAGGATCGAAGCTGCGCTCGGCACCGCCAAGTCCATTATCGACAGGCGCGACAGGCCTGGCGATCTCGCCGCACTCGAGCACGAAATCACATCGAGACACGCGCGCGCAATCAGCGCGTTTCTGCAAGGCCCGGCAAGTCGTTGGGGCTCGCCTGACATTGTCGGTTTCCACGGGCAGACAGTTCTGCACCGTCCGACTCAGGGCCTGACTGTGCAACTGGGTGACGGCGCGCTGCTGGCGAAGCAGTGCGGTATGCCTGTGGTCTATGACATGCGCGCCAATGACATGGTTTTCGGTGGTCAAGGCGCGCCGCTCGTTCCAGCCTATCACGCCGCATTGGCCCGGTCCCTGCCACAGCCATTCTGGGGCAAACATCCGGTCGTGTTCGTCAATATCGGCGGAATCTCAAATATCACCTTTGTGCCGGCATCGGGGGAACCGATTGCCTTCGATACGGGGCCTGGCAATACGCTGATCGATCAGTGGGTGTCGCGAGAAGGCGGCATCCCTTTTGACGCCGGAGGTGCAATTGCAAGCGAGGGTGGCGTCATTCGCGATGTCGTCATGCGCTATCTGGCCAACCCGTATTTCGGCAGGAATGGCCCCAAATCGCTCGACCGCAACGACTTTACGCTGGATCATGCCGAGGGGCTGGACCTGTCAGACGGCGCCCGTACGCTTGCGGCCGTCTCGGCCGAGGCCATCCTGGAAGCGCTGGGCCAGATGCCGGAAAACCCCAGGCTCTGGATCGTCTGTGGGGGTGGGCGCAAGAACCCTCACATCGTCGGCGATTTGCGGATCGGTGCCGGCAAGCATGGGGCAGACGTCATCGTCGCGGAAGACGCCGGTCTGAACGGGGATGCGACTGAAGCGGAAGCCTGGGCCTACCTCGCGGTAAGGTCCTCGATGGGTCTTGCCCTTACCTTTCCGGGCACAACGGGGTGCCGACACGCCGTCACCGGGGGCGTGCTCGCCAAGCCGTCACAAGGTGCGAAGTAGGCTTTCGACCCTCCTTGCACCATGCGACTGCCTGGACTTGTCTTCTTACTTCTTCGCGGCGGCCTTGGGCTTCGCCGCGGTTTTTGGCTTGGCGGCGGCCTTTGGCTTTGCTGCGGCTTTCGGTTTTGCAGCTGCTTTAGGCTTGGCTGCGGTCTTAGGTTTGGCTGATGCCTTTGCAGCGGGTTTCGCAGCAGACTTGGCGGCTGGCTTTGCTGCAGCCTTTGATTTGGCGGCTGGTTTCTTCGCTGCCGGGGCATCGGCGTCCTCGACTGCTGCGGTTGCAGCATCCTTCTTGATGGAAGCGATAGCCTTGGTCGCCGATGCTTTAGCTTTGTAGCCTTCGGAACTGAAAACTATCTCACCATTGCGGGCGCGATAGCGAAACCGCGTTTCGCCCTTCTTGTCCTTATAGATTTCAAACTTGCTCAAGTGCTTTTCCCCCTCATGTGAGGTTGTGATTCTGTCACAAAGAAAAGCTTGCACGCAGTTATCTGCCTGTCGAGTGACGGCTAACGAGTATCCACCGTCACTTGACAAGAAGAATCACAATCGATTGCGCTGGTTCCAGCTATCGGCAGCCCCGAAGTCTGACAGCCAGGACGGCTATCGCAACCGCTTGGGACGGGGGTCGGACAGTTCGCCGGCAAGCCTGCGATCGAGGTAGTCAGCGCATTCCTCGAGCAGCAGGTCAGCATCGTTGGAGAAGAAGTGGTTGGCGCCCGGAAGGGTCTTTTGCGTTATCGTAATGCCCTTTTGCGTATGCAGCTTGTCGACGAGGCCCTGGACGTCCTTCGGCGGTGCAACTCTGTCGGCATCGCCATGAATGATCAGGCCGGAAGAAGGGCAGGGCGCCAGAAACGAGAAGTCGTAGGTGTTTGGTTGCGGGGCAATTGACATGAAGCCCTCAATCTCGGGCCGGCGCATCAGGAGTTGCATGCCGATCCAGGCGCCGAATGAGTAGCCAGCGACCCAGCAGGTCTTTGAATCCGGATGCAGTGACTGGATCCAGTCGAGCGCCGCGGCGGCATCGGACAATTCGCCCGTGCCGTGGTCGAACTCACCCTGGCTGCGGCCAATGCCGCGGAAGTTGAAGCGCAGCGTCGTGAAATCCCGCTTCTGGAACATATAGAAGAGATCGTAGACGATCTTGTTGTTCATCGTGCCGCCGAACTGCGGATGCGGATGCAGGATGATGGCGATCGGAGCGCTCTTTTCCTTGGAAGGCTGATAGCGGCCCTCCAGACGGCCAGCTGGACCGGCAAAAATAACCTCGGGCATAAATCACTCCAATCGCCGCAAAACGTCACGAGCCGGCAGGATCAACCCTAGGCCAGCCTTGACGCAGAACCCGCGCCTTCTTAAAAGCTAGTTTAGAATTGTTCAAAACTGGGCGACGTTTCCACCCGGCCGGCAAAGCGGCTAAATAGGACGGCTGACCCTGAATATTCAAGGAAATAAACGCGCCGCTGGGGCAAACAGCCAGTCAACAGGACATATTGAACGGAAATGACCGGTCTTCGCGCCTATCTAGACTACAATGCAAGCGCCCCGCTGCTGCCAGTGGCGCGTGCGGCTATGATTGCTGCCCTCGACGCCTCGGCCAATCCGTCCTCGGTGCATGGCGAGGGTCGCAATGGCCGCCGCATCGTAGAAACTGCGCGGTCTGCGGTCGCGTCACTGGTCAATGGCAAAGCGGAGCATGTCGTGTTCACGTCAGGGGCGAGCGAGGCGGCTTCGATGCTGCTGACGCCCGACTGGAAGATGGGGCGCGCCGCAGTTCGGATGTCTCGCCTCTATGTTTCGGCTGCCGATCATCCATGCCTTCGCAATGGCGGCCGTTTCTCGTCCGATCATGTCGTCCGCATCGGGGTCGACGGCTCGGGTCTCTGCGACCTTAAGGCGTTGCAGGCCGCACTGGCCGGCCACGACGAGTCCTTAGGTCTGCCGTTGGTCGCTATCCATCTCGCTAACAACGAGACCGGTGTCATCCAGCCTGTCGACGACATTGCTGCGATCGTCAGGGCTGCCGGCGGGGTGCTGGTGCTCGACGCCGTGCAGGCGGCCGGTCGACTGCCGCTCGACATGACGACAGTAAATGCCGACTATCTCATCTTGTCGTCGCACAAGATCGGCGGCCCGCAGGGTGCTGGCGCCATTGTGGCGGCCTCCGATCTGATGATGCCGACCCCGTTGATCACCGGCGGTGGTCAGGAGCGGGGACATCGCGGTGGCACGGAGAACATGCCGGCGATAGCCGGGTTTGGCGCGGCGGCGCGCAACGCGCTGGCAGAACTGTCCGACATTGACTCAATTCGGTCGCTGCGTGACCGGATCGAAGCGGCGGTTATCGATCTCGCGCCAGACGCGCAAATATTCGGCAATGGCGCACCGCGTCTTGCCAACACGACATTCTTTGCTATTCCGGGCTTCAAGGCTGAGACGGCGCAGATCGGATTCGATCTTTCCGGGGTCGCGGTGTCTGCCGGATCGGCCTGCTCTTCGGGTCGCACCGGACCCAGCCATGTTTTGAATGCCATGGGCTTCGTTGAAAATGCCGGCGCCCTGCGCGTCTCCATTGGCTCGCGAACCACCATGGCGGAACTCGAGATCTTCCGGTCTGCCCTGTCGGGGATACTGGATCGGTTGTCCGGCAGAGCAACGAAAGCGGCCTGACGGCTGTTGACGTTGACCTGCGGTCGACGAGAAATGCGTTTTCGGGACCGCCTCATGCAGTCTCGACGGGTGAATTTCCCGACTGCGCGCACTATATGCGTCATGCCCCAGTGGTGGTGACATAGTTTGAAAACTGCCGGGCCTTGAACCCGGCGTGGATGGAGAACGCGATATGCCTGCAGTGCAGGACACGATTGATCGGGTCCGTAAGATCGACGTCGATCAATACAAATATGGCTTTGAGACGCTTATCGACATGGACAAGGCCCCCAAGGGCCTGACCGAGGACACGATACGTCTGATCTCTGCCAAGAAGGATGAACCGGAGTGGATGCTCGAGTGGCGGCTTGAGGCGTTCCGCCGTTGGCTGACGCTTGAGGAGCCGACATGGGCGCGTGTCGATTATCCGAAAATCGACTTTCAGGACATCTATTACTACGCCGCGCCGAAATCGACGCCCGGCCCGACGTCGCTCGACGAAGTCGATCCGGAGCTTCTGAAGGTCTATGAGAAGCTTGGCATTCCTTTGCGCGAGCAGGAAATCCTGGCCGGCGTGGAGAAGCCTGCCAACGACGATGCCGATCCCGACGAGGCCGACGACAGCGCCGCGCCGCGCCGCGTTGCCGTCGACGCCGTGTTCGATTCCGTTTCCGTCGTGACGACCTTCAAGAAAGAACTGGCGGAAGCCGGAGTCATCTTCTGTTCGATCTCTGAAGCGATCCGCGAGCATCCCGAACTGGTGAAGAAGTATCTCGGCACCGTCGTGCCGACGACAGACAACTACTACGCAACACTGAATTCGGCAGTCTTCACCGACGGCTCGTTCGTGTTCGTGCCCAAGGGCGTGCGCTGCCCGATGGAACTGTCGACCTATTTCCGCATCAACGAGAAGAATACCGGCCAGTTCGAACGCACGCTGATCATCTGCGAGCAGGAGGCATACGTCTCTTACCTTGAAGGCTGCACGGCGCCACAGCGCGACGAGAACCAGCTGCATGCCGCTGTGGTCGAACTGGTGGCTCTCGATGATGCCGAGATCAAGTACTCGACGGTACAGAACTGGTATCCTGGAGACGCCGATGGCAAGGGCGGCATCTACAATTTTGTCACCAAGCGTGGCGATTGCCGCGGCGACCGCTCGAAGATTTCCTGGACGCAGGTCGAGACCGGCTCGGCGATCACCTGGAAATACCCGTCATGCATCCTGCGTGGGGACGATTCTCGCGGCGAATTCTATTCGATTGCAGTTTCAAACGGTCACCAGCAGATCGACTCGGGCACCAAGATGATCCATCTCGGCAAGAACACGACGAGCCGCATCATCTCAAAGGGCATCGCAGCCGGCTTCTCGCAGAACACTTATCGCGGCCAGGTCTCGGCCAACCGCAAGGCGACAAACGCGCGCAACTTCACGCAGTGCGACAGTCTGCTGATCGGCGAGGACTGCGGCGCGCACACGGTGCCTTACATCGAGGCCAAGAATTCGACTGCGCAGTTCGAGCATGAAGCCACGACATCCAAGATCTCCGACGACCAGAAGTTCTATGTCATGCAGCGCGGCATTCCCGAAGAGGAAGCGATCGCGCTGATCGTCAACGGCTTCGTCAAGGACGTTATCCAGCAGCTGCCGATGGAATTCGCCGTCGAGGCGCAGAAGCTGATCGGGATCAGCCTTGAGGGATCGGTCGGCTGACCGGCGACACATATTCAGGAAGAACACATGCTTGAAATCAAGAACCTCCACGCCCGCATCGCCTCCACAGGCACGGAAATCATCCAGGGGCTGAACCTCACCGTCAAGAACGGAGAAGTAGCGGCCATCATGGGACCGAACGGCTCGGGAAAATCGACGCTGTCTTACGTACTGGCCGGCCGCGACGACTATGAGGTCACCGAGGGCGAGATTCTCTACAATGGCCAGTCGCTGCTTGAGATGGACCCCGCCGAGCGCGCATCGGCCGGCATTTTCCTCGCTTTCCAGTATCCGATGGAGATACCGGGTGTGGCGACGATGGAGTTCCTCAAGGTTGCGATGAACGCGCAGCGCAAGGCGCGCGGCGAGGAGCCGCTGAAGATCCCGGAATTCATCCGCCGCGTGAAGGAAGCTGCCGCCGGTCTCGAAATGGACATGGCGATGCTGAAGCGGCCGCTCAATGTCGGTTTTTCGGGTGGCGAGAAGAAGCGCGCCGAAATCCTCCAGATGAAGCTTCTGGAACCGAAACTCTGTGTTCTGGATGAAACGGATTCCGGCCTCGACATTGATGCGTTGAAAGTTGTCTCGGACGGCGTCAACGCGCTGCGTTCGCCGGACCGGGCAATCATCGTCATCACGCATTACCAGCGCCTGCTCGATCATATCGTGCCCGACAGCGTGCACGTTCTCTACAAGGGCCAGGTTATCAAGTCAGGCGACAAGAGCTTGGCGCTGGAACTCGAGGAAAATGGCTACGCCGGGATTATCGGCGAGGCGGCATAGGTGATTGCCATGAACATGCATGCAAGCCCACAGCGAACACCAGCCGAGACGGCGTTGCTGGACGCCTTTGGCGAGCAGCTCTCGCTCTTGCCGGGCGACGGCGACGTGATGATCAAGCGCGACAACGCAATTGAACTGATCAAGGAAGGCCTGCCGACGAAACGCGTCGAGGCATGGCATTACACCGATCTGCGACGCCTTCTGGGCACCGTGCCCACCTATAACAGTGCGGCCAAGGCGGAAACGATTCCGCCGATGATCGCCGGCGCGACGGTGGTTTCGCTGCTCAATGGCGTTTCGTCGTCGCGGTCGCCCAAAGTCGACGGTCTGGAGATCGGGCGTGTTTCCGACATGCTCGCTGACGGCAGCTTTTCCGGTGCGCTTGGCGCGCAGTCGAACGACGACACGATCGGCGCACTTAACACTGCCTTTGTCGCCGATGGCTATTTCCTTGATATCGCTTCCGGCGCGGCGCTTGACGCACCGCTCGAGGTGCAGAACGTCCATGGTGGGGGACAGACGCATGTCCGCCTGCCGGTGCGGGTCGGCAACGGCGCCAAGGCGACGATCATCGAACGCCAGACTGGCAGTGCGGCCGGATTGGCCAGTTCAATCAGCCATCTGACATTGGGTGAGGATGCCGATCTGACGTGGCTGATCGTCCAGGACCAGCCGGATGACATGACATACTTCGGTCAGTTCAACGCGGAACTTGGCAAGAATTCGAAGCTGACGCTGTTTGTGATGAATTCCGGTGGCAAGCTGGTGCGTCAGGAGATCAACGTCACGGCAGCGGGCGAGGGATCCTCCTTCACGTTGCGCGGCGTCAATCTTCTGGCCGGCGACACGCACACCGACGTCACCATGGTGCTCGATCACGCCGTGCCGGATACGAGCTCGACGGAAATCATCCGCAACGTCGTTACCGGACGCGCGCGTGGCGTCTTCCAGGGCCGTATCAACGTTGCCAAATATGCCCAGAAAACCGACGCGAAGATGGCCTGCAACACGTTGCTGCTGTCCGATGATGGCGAGTTTTCGACCAAGCCGGAACTGGAAATCTTCGCTGACGACGTTCAGTGCGGCCACGGCGCCACTGTCACCGAAATCGACCACGCCCATCTGTTTTACCTGATGGCGCGCGGCATCGACGAAAAGACGGCGCGCGGCCTGCTGGTCAAGGCGTTCGTCGCGCAGGTCATCGAGGACCTTGAAAACGAAGCGCTGGTGGAAGCCCTCGAAGCCATGCTCGACGGCTGGTTTGCGGCGCACGGGTAGCAGGCTGAGGATGGACCAGAAAGTCACTGACATACCCTACGATGTCGAGGCGATCCGCCGTGATTTCCCGATCCTGTCGCGCGAGGTCTATGGGAAGCCTCTGGTCTATCTCGATAATGGCGCATCGGCACAGAAGCCGCAGGTTGTCATCGACGCGGTGGCGAATGCCTATTCCAATGACTATGCCAACGTCCATCGGGGGCTGCACTATCTGTCGAATTCCGCGACCGATGCATATGAGAAGGCGCGCGAGAGCGTCCGCCGCTTCCTCAACGCGCCGAGCGTTGACGAGATCGTCTTCACCTCCAACACGACTGCGGCGATCAACACGGTCGCCTACGGCTTCGGCATGCCGCAGATTGGCGAGGGCGACGAGATCGTCCTGACGATCATGGAGCATCACTCCAACATCGTGCCGTGGCATTTCATCCGCGAGCGACAGGGCGCCAAGCTGGTCTGGGTTCCTGTCGACGACCTCGGCGCCTTCCACATCGAGGAATTCGAGAAGCGTCTGACTGATCGCACGAAACTCGTTGCGATCACCCAGATGTCGAACGCGCTGGGCACCGTCACGCCGATCAAGGAGATCTGCCGCATCGCCCATGCGCGTGGCATTCCGGTGCTGGTCGACGGCAGCCAGAGCGCGGTGCACATGCCGATCGACGTTCAGGATCTGGATTGCGACTTTTTCGTCTTCACTGGACACAAGGTCTACGGGCCGTCTGGAATTGGCGTGCTCTACGGCAAGAAGGCGATGCTGGAATCGATGCGGCCCTTTATGGGCGGTGGCGAGATGATCGAGGAAGTGACCGAGGACGCCGTCACCTACAACGATCCGCCGCACCGCTTCGAGGCTGGCACGCCGCCGATCGTCCAGGCGATAGGTCTGGGTGCGGCGCTCGAATACATGGAAAGTGTTGGCCGCGACCGGATTGCCGCGCATGAAGCCGATCTGAAAGCCTATGCGCATGAGCGGCTGCGCTCGATCAATTCCCTGCGCATCTTCGGCGACGCACCCGACAAGGGCGCCATCGTGTCCTTCGAACTGCAGGGCATCCACGCCCATGACGTGTCGATGGTCATCGACCGGCAGGGCGTTGCAGTCAGGGCGGGCACACATTGCGCTCAGCCGCTGCTGAAGCGCTTTGGCGTCACTTCGACATGCAGGGCATCGTTTGGCATGTATAATACGCGGGCTGAAGTCGATATACTGGTCGAGGCGCTTGAAAAAGCGCGCAAATTCTTCGGGTGATCATCATGGAAGACGCAAAGCCGACAACCAACACGACCGAAGTTGATCCGCCCGCCGACACGGCTGGCGCTGCGACTGTGGCAGCGGCTGCGCCTGTATCAGCCATCCCCGCCGACGAACTGGCGCGGTTGACGGACGATATCGTGTCGGCACTCAAGACTGTCTACGATCCGGAGATCCCGGCCGACATCTATGAGCTTGGTCTGATCTACAAGATCGACATCGAGGATGACCGGTCGGTCAAGATCGACATGACGCTGACAGCGCCCGGCTGTCCTGTTGCCGGCGAGATGCCGGGCTGGGTACAGAACGCCGTCGGCACCGTCGAAGGCGTGTCTGATGTCGAAGTCAACATGACTTTCGATCCGCCGTGGTCGCCGGACCGGATGTCTGAAGAGGCGCAGGTCGCCGTGGGGTGGTACTGACACCTGCGCTATTTATGCACCGGCCCTAGGAGACGGGCGCCGCGGCACGGCACCCGACTCGAGGTCAGGTGCCGCTACTCGCTTCAATACTGCATACGATGGAAGCGCTTGCCATGGTGGCGCTGTCCATGTTCGCCGGAATGCTTTCCGCTGCGCATTTCGCGGCGATCAAGCTTGCCGTCTTCGTTGGTGTCGAGCAGTGCGAAGCGCTTTGCCTTCTGGCTTTCGATCTCTGAAAGCTCAACCTTGCCGTCACGGTTGATGTCCAGGCGACGCTCCATGCGGTCGGCGGCACGCTTGACGAGTTGCGCCAGAGCATGTGCCTCGATCTCGTCTCGGGAAAGTGTCCCGTCGGTATTCTTGTCGGCTGATTTCAGGTCCTCCATGCGCGAGAACGTCTCAAGGTCGACAGGCTCCTTGTTGAACTTGCCGCCTTTACGGTCGGCCCGCGTTTCGACAGCGCTTCCGTTGGAAGCGTCGTCGGAAGGCTGTGCAACACTATATCCGACCGATGCCGCAATAGTAGTTGCCGCGAGGGCAATGATAAGTTTCCGCATTTTTATACTCCATGTTGGTGCTGTGGATACAATCGATGCGTGCAGTATGGAGTTCCCGGCTGAACTGAAAATGAATAGACGAATTACATTTCCGTAATCTCGTGACTTCGTGGAATGTCTTATTTTTAAGGGCCAAATATTACGTAGTCAGGTTGAGATGTGGGCCTATTGCGGGCGAGCCATCGCCCCGTGCGGTAAGCGTTGTCACGGCAAGCCTTGCACCGGAGACGAATCTTCACCATCTTGGGTGCAGGAAATCCGGCGGGCCTTGAACCCGCGCGAGATTGGAGAATCATATGGGACGCTTTGCCGTCATCACGATGACCGACGCCGCCGCCGAGCGCGTCAATGAAATCATGGCCACGCGCGAGAAAGCCAAAGGTGTGCGCCTCGGCATCAAGAAGGGCGGCTGCGCCGGCATGGAATACACGGTCGACCTGGTGACCGAGCCCAGGCCGGGTGACGACCATGTCGAGCACGCCGGCGCGCAGGTCTATGTCGCCCCGGAAGCTACACTCTTCCTGTTCGGCACCGAGATGGATTTCGAGAAAACGACACTGCGCACCGGCTTCACGTTCCGCAACCCAAACCAGAGTTCGGCCTGCGGCTGCGGCGAATCGGTCGAGCTGAAGCCGACAGACCTGAAAGCGCTTGCCGAGGCCCGCGCGTCCGGCGCTGCCTGACGCGCTATTTCACCCACATTCCGGTGCGTTTGTGCCAGTCTGCAATGGATTCTTCCGGGTAGAGGTCGAATCTTTTGTCGCCGTCGCGCAGGTCGGGTTCGACCCATGACGGCTTGTATTTCAGCATGATGTGAACCCGCTCTTCAGGCTTGGGAAGTTCGCTGTCGATCGCCGAGGCAAAGGGATGCACCAGTTCCGGCCAGGTCGGATCGTAGAGCCAGAGTGCCGAACCGCATCTGGTGCAGAAATTCCGCTCGCCGGTCGAGGTTTCACCATGCGGACGCTCGTCATCGGCGATCTCGGCACGGTAGATTCCCAGATTATCCTTGCCCGTCACCTTCAGCGTGTCCGCAATTGCGCCGAGATTGATGGCGTATCCGCCGCCGCCCTGCTGCTTGCGGCAGATCGAGCAGTAGCACAGCATGAACGGAGCCGGCGTGTGGCTCTCGACTTCGAACTTCACCGCGCCGCAGCGGCACGAACCCGTCAGCAGTAAAGGCATCTGCCATCTCCTTCTCTCACAAGGTTAGGGTGCCGCCGGCTTTCGGGCAATGACAGGCCGCGCGGCTGCTGCCATAATCGGCAGCATGGACCACGACGCAATTGCAGATCTTTTTGCCGGGTTGGGCCCGGTCAGCATCCGCCGCATGTTCGGCGGCAAGGGCATCTACTTCGAGGGGACCATCTTTGCCCTTGAACTGCGTGGCGAGTTGATGCTCAAGGGCGATGCGGCCATTGCCCCCGACTATGAGAGCGCCGGCGGCAAGCAATGGACCTATGTCCATTCACGACATGGCAAGACCGTTTCGATGCCCTACTGGACGATCCCGGAAAGCGCGCTGGACGACCCGGATGAAATGGCGATGTGGGCGCGCAAGGCCTACGAAGCGGCCATCCGGTCGGGAAAATAGCGTCAGAGCGCCCGGGCGATCCTTGCCGCCAGCCGCGCATTGTTTTCGACCAGCGCGATGTTTGTCTTGAGACTTGCGCCTTCTGTCAGGTCGAAGAGCTTGGCGAGCAGGAACGGCGTTACCGCCTTGCCGGAGATGCGGCTCTCGACCGCTGCCTTTTGCGCTGCTTCGATGAAGCCGGCCATTCGCTCCGCCGGGATTTCCTCGTCGGCCGGTACCGGGTTGGCCACCAGCATCCCGCCGGTGAGCCCGAGTGCTGCGCGCGCGGCAAAGAATTTCGCCACCGCCTTGGGGTCGTCAAGCCTTAGAGGCGCCGCATAGGGCGACTGTCGCGACCAGAAGGCCGGCATCACATCCGGCCCGAAGGCGACGACCGGAACGCCTCTTGTTTCAAGCACTTCCAGCGTTTTCTCGATATCCAGAATCGCCTTTGCGCCGGCCGAAACGACGATCACCGGAGTGTGCGCCAGTTCATCGAGATCGGCCGAAATGTCGAAGCTTTGCTCGGCGCCCCTGTGCACGCCACCGATGCCGCCAGTGGCAAAGACCTTGATGCCGGCGATATGGGCCGCAATCATCGTCGCTGCCACCGTCGTCCCGCCGGTGCGGCCTTGCGCAACGGCAAAGGCAAGATCGGCGCGAGACAGTTTCATTGCCCCGTCGGTGACAGCCAGCGATTCGCGCTCGCCATCGGACAGGCCGATGCGAATACGCCCGTTCATCACGGCAATCGTTGCCGGCACCGCGCCTTCCTGCGCAATGATGCGCTCGACCTGCGCTGCCATCGCGCTGTTTTGCGGATAGGGCATGCCATGCGTGATGATCGTGCTTTCGAGCGCGACCACCGGCTTTCCAGCGGCAAGCGCTGTTGCAACGGCGGGCAGCACGTCGACGAAGGGACGGGCGGATTTCGGTGTCATTTCGGTCTCAAGAACTCGCTCTGTCATCGCATTTCGGTTGGCTGCGGCACAAGAGCGAGCGCTTCGGCAAAAGCGTCGGCCGACAGGTCTGGCACCGAAGCAGCCGTCTCGATCGCCAGCATGGCCGCTGCCATGCCCTCGCGCAACGCTGCGCCGAACCACGCGCCATTCAGCATGGCAATCATCATCACTCCGGCAAGCGCGTCGCCGGCGCCCGTAACGTCGGCGATCTTGCGAGGCACCGGCGGATTGATTGTAACCGTGCCAGAGGGATCGAAGCCAACAACGGCGGCCTCACCGCGTGTGATCACCCCGGACGCCAGGCCCATAGTGCGCAGTCGCCCGATGATCTCGGCGGGATCGGTGTCGGGCTCGGCGCCGGAAAGGGCGGCCGCCTCGCGTGGGTTCATGAAAAGGCATGTCAGACAAGGCAGGATGTCGGTCATCCTGATCACCTTGGCGGGCGAAATGGCGATGGCGAACACCGGCTTGCCGCTCTTCATGGGCATCAGCCTTTGCAGGGCGGTGGCAGGCAGGTTTGCGTCCAACAGCAGGGCGTCCGCCGCCTTGACCGCCTCGCGCACCTTCGAGCGCCGCATCTGCTTGGGAAAGGCGAGTTCATAAAGCGCCATATCGGCGAGTGCGGCCACCACATCGCCATGACGGTCAAGCAGCGCCGTATAACTCGGAGTGGCACGGTCGAGAAACACGGCTGAGAGGTCGGAAATCCCTGAGGCCGCAATGGTGCGCGCGACGGAGTCGCCGGCCGCGTCACCGCCGCGCATCGACATCAAGCTGCCTGTGGCTCCGCGCTGGATGGCATTGCGCAGCGCGTTGAAGGCACCGCCGCCGACTTCCTCCCGCATCGTGCCGGGGTTGGAGGCGCCTGGCACAAACTCGCCGCTGACCTGGCCACGCCGATCCATGTGTGCGCCGCCAATGGATAGAATGTCTGGCAAATTCATTTATTCCCGCTGACACGATCGCCCATGGGTGGCATCAAACAACTATGCCTGCCAGTCGTCTTCGACAACGGAACCCGGCGAATCATACTCCTCAGAAAGCCGATGCGGTTCGTATCCGATGCCGATCTGCATCGACCAAGCGGATACATCCGGAGCGCGTCGGGCGGAATAAAAACAGAACAAAGTCTATATTCCGTGACTTTTCATAGACTTAATGGCTCTTGCAAAAAGGGAACAAAGCAGGTACATATTTACGCAGGACAGTGGACGTTCCGGCCTTCATTGGCGATCAAGGGGTGATATCATGGCTCAGAATTCATTGCGGCTCGTAGAGGACAAATCGGTGGACAAGACAAAGGCCCTGGATGCTGCGCTTTCGCAGATCGAACGCGCTTTCGGCAAGGGCTCGATCATGCGCCTGGGCGCCAATGAGAAAATCGTCGAGATCGAGACGATCCCGACCGGATCTCTCGGTCTCGATATTGCGCTCGGCGTCGGCGGCTTGCCACGCGGCCGTATCGTCGAGATTTACGGGCCGGAAAGCTCGGGCAAGACGACGCTGGCGCTGCATACGGTTGCCGAGGCCCAGAAGAAGGGCGGCATCTGCGCTTTCGTCGATGCCGAACATGCGCTTGACCCTGTTTATGGCCGCAAGCTCGGCGTCGATCTTGAAAACCTCCTGATCTCGCAGCCCGATACCGGAGAGCAGGCGCTTGAGATCTGCGACACGCTGGTGCGTTCGGGTGCCGTCGACGTGCTTGTGGTCGATTCGGTCGCGGCGCTGACGCCGCGGGCTGAAATCGAGGGTGAGATGGGCGATTCATTGCCCGGTGCCCAGGCCCGTCTGATGAGCCAGGCGCTGCGCAAGCTGACCGCCTCGATCTCGCGCTCCAATACCATGGTTATCTTCATCAATCAGATCCGCATGAAGATCGGCGTCATGTTCGGTTCGCCCGAAACCACGACGGGCGGCAATGCGCTGAAGTTCTATGCATCGGTGCGTCTCGACATCCGTCGTATTGGCTCGGTCAAGGACCGAGACGAGGTGGTCGGCAACCAGACCCGCGTCAAGGTGGTCAAGAACAAGCTGGCGCCGCCCTTCAAGCAGGTCGAGTTCGACATCATGTATGGCGAGGGCGTGTCCAAGACCGGCGAACTGGTCGATCTGGGCGTCAAGGCTGGCGTAGTCGAAAAGTCGGGTGCCTGGTTCTCCTACAATTCGCAGCGTCTGGGCCAGGGCCGCGAGAATGCAAAGCTTTTCCTGCGCGATAATCCCGATACCGCCAATGAAATCGAACTCGCTCTGCGCCAGAATGCCGGGCTGATCGCCGAGAAATTTCTGGAAGAAGGCTCGCGAGACGATTTCGAGGACGATGCCGATCCGGAAGCCGGCGCCATGTAGTTACTGGCTGGCCATTGCTGGAATTTCTTGCCGCCGGTTTTTGGACCGGCGGTTTTTCTTTTGTGCGCGGTCTTGGCTTTCGGTGTTCGACCGCAGCCAGATCAGGATTGGCTGCAGGTCCAATTCGAGTTTCTGGACAGGGTAGGGCGCGAGGGCTAAAAGGCGCTGTCCAATTTCCGCCCGATTACAGGCGGTTGCATACCAGAAGGCGGCAATATGAGTGGCGTGAACGAGATCAGGTCGGCATTCCTCGACTATTTCAGGAAGAATGGCCACGAGCCCGTTGCGTCGAGCCCGCTTGTGCCGCGCAACGACCCGACACTCATGTTCACCAATGCCGGCATGGTGCAGTTCAAGAACGTCTTCACAGGGCTTGAGCAGCGGCCCTATGTGCGTGCAGCGACTTCGCAGAAGTGTGTCCGCGCCGGCGGCAAGCACAACGACCTCGACAATGTCGGTTACACGGCCCGTCACCACACCTTCTTCGAGATGCTCGGGAATTTTTCCTTCGGCGACTATTTCAAGGAGAACGCCATCGAGCTCGCGTGGAACCTGCTGACGAAGGAATTTGGCCTGGCCGCAGACAAGCTGCTGGTCACGGTCTACCACACCGACGACGACGCGGCCGCTCTTTGGAAGAAGATTGCAGGTTTGCCCGACGGCAAGATCATCCGCATCGCGACCAGCGACAACTTCTGGGCGATGGGTGATACCGGTCCGTGCGGTCCGTGTTCGGAAATCTTCTACGATCATGGCGACGAGATCCCTGGCGGTCCTCCCGGCAGTCCTGATGAGGATGGCGACCGCTTCATCGAGATCTGGAACCTCGTCTTCATGCAATATGAGCAGGTCACCAAGGAGGAGCGTGTTGATCTGCCGCGTCCATCCATCGATACCGGCATGGGGCTGGAGCGCATCGCTGCCGTGCTGCAGGGCGAACATGACAACTACGATATCGATCTCTTCAAGGCGCTGATCCGCGCTTCCGAGGACGCGACCGGCGTGCGCGCGGAGGGCAAGAACCGCGCCAGCCACCGCGTCATTGCCGATCATCTGCGTGCTTCCAGCTTCCTGATTGCCGATGGCGTGCTGCCCTCCAATGAGGGGCGCGGCTACGTGTTGCGCCGCATCATGCGCCGCGCCATGCGCCATGCGCAGCTTCTGGGTGCCGCCGATCCGCTGATGTGGCGACTGGTGCCGGCGCTGGTGCGCGAGATGGGCCAGGCCTATCCCGAGCTGGTGCGCGGCGAGAACCTGATAACAGAGACGCTGCAGCTTGAGGAAAAGCGCTTTCGCACGACGCTGGCCCGCGGTCTCGGCCTGCTGGCTGAGGCGACTGACGGCATGGGCAGCGGCGATCGTCTCGACGGTGCGACAGCGTTCAAGCTCTACGACACTTTCGGATTCCCGCTCGACCTGACACAGGACGCACTTCGTCAGCGCGGCGTGAGGGTCGACCTCGATGGTTTCAACGAGGCGATGGAACGGCAGAAGGCAGAGGCACGGGCGGCCTGGTCAGGTTCGGGCGATGCGGCAACGGAGACTGTGTGGTTCTCGGTCAAGGAACAGGCCGGAGCGACGGAATTCCTCGGCTATGGCACCGAAGTTGCAGAAGGCATCGTCCTGGCCCTGGTCAAGGATGGCGCCGTTGTCGAACGCGCAGGAGAAGGCGACAATGTCGCGATCGTGGTCAACCAGACGCCCTTCTATGGCGAATCCGGTGGCCAGATGGGCGACACGGGCACCATGGCGGGCGAGGGCTTCTTGATCGAGGTTACCGACACCCAGAAGAAGGCCGACGGCCTTTTCGTCCATTCGGGACGCATTACCAAAGGCTCGGTGAAAACCGGCGTACCGGTCGAGCTCAAGGTCGATCATCAGCGCCGCACCCGGCTGCGGTCGAACCACTCGGCGACGCATCTGGTTCACGAGGCGTTGCGCGAGGTGCTCGGTTCGCATGTCGCGCAGAAGGGATCGCTGGTTGCGCCCGAGCGGCTGCGCTTCGATTTTTCGCACCCCAAACCGATCTCCGATGTAGAACTGGCGCGCGTCGAAGCGATGGCCAACGCCATTGTCGTGCAGAACAGTCCCGTCTCGACGCGCCTGATGAGCGTCGATGACGCCATTGCCGAAGGCGCCATGGCGCTGTTTGGCGAGAAGTATGGCGACGAGGTGCGCGTCGTATCGATGGGCATGGGCCTGGAGGGCGACAAGGCGGACAAGCCCTATTCGGTCGAACTGTGCGGCGGCACGCATGTCTCTGCAACTGGAGACATCGGCCTCGTGCGGCTGGTGCACGAAGGTGCTGTTGCGGCGGGTGTGCGCCGTGTCGAAGCGCTGACCGGCGAGGCTGCCCGCCTCTATCTCGACGAGCAGGATCGCCGCCTGAAGAGCGCCGCTGCCGCGCTCAAGGTCGCGCCGGCCGATGTGCCTGGCCGCGTCGAGGGCCTGCTTGAAGAGCGCAAGAAGCTCGAACGCGAGCTTTCCGAGACACGCAAGAAACTTGCGCTTGGCGGCACAGGCGACAGCAGCGGGCCAGCAAGCGAGAAGGTCGCCGGCGTCGGCTTCCTCGGCAGGTCTGTCTCAGGTGTCGCGCCGAAGGATCTGAAGTCGCTGGCCGACGCCGGCAAGACCTCGCTCGGTTCTGGCGTGGTTGTTTTCGTCGGCGCCAGTGATGATGGAAAGGCGAGCGTCGTGGTGGCAGTCACAGACGATCTGACGGATCGCTTCAGCGCCGTCGATCTGGTGCGTGTTGCTTCGGCTGCACTTGGCGGGCAGGGCGGCGGCGGACGTCCCGACATGGCCCAGGCAGGTGGTCCCGACGCGTCGAAGGCCGACGAGGCGATCAACGCCGTTAAAACAGCAATCATCGAGAGCTGAACCGGGGAACGCCATGAAGAACGCCGCACCGACACCAGGAAAGCGGCGACAGCGTGCCAGACCGGCACGCATCATGAAGCGGCTGGCTTCCCGCAGCTTTCGGCGGGAGGTCTACAATCTTCTGGACCAGGGTAGCGATGAGCCTCTGGCAATAGCCATCCGGCGCACGATCATCGCACTCATCATCCTCAGCGTGGCGGGTTCGGTGTTGATAACTGTACCGTCGCTGGTTGCGCGCTTCGGTAGCCTGTTCTCTTTCATCGAACTCATTGCGGTGGCGGCATTCTCGCTCGAGTATCTCGCGCGCCTGTGGGTGGCTGTGGAGCATCCACCCTATCGCGACATGGCGCCCTGGCGAGCAAGGCTCGCCTATTTGGTTTCGCCAGCAGCGCTGATCGATCTTGTCGCCATTGCGCCATTCTACCTTGAATTGCTCGGCGTCGTTAACCTGCCGGTCTTGCTTGTGCTCAGGCTGCTGCGTTTCCTGAAGCTTACGCGCTATTCACCGGGCATGCGCTCCTTGGCGGACGCGGTGCAGAGCGAGCGCACAGCGCTGCTCTCCTGTCTGATGTTCCTCATAGGCCTTGCGCTGATCAGTGCATCGTTCATGCAGTGGGCCGAGCACGATGCGCAGCCCGACAAGTTCGGCACTGTGCCGGACGCGCTCTATTGGGCCATGATCACGCTGTCGACGGTTGGCTATGGCGACGTCGTGCCGATCACGACGATGGGCAAGCTGGTGGCCTCGTTTACGGCGGTGTTCGGCATTGCGATGCTGGCGCTGCCTGTCGGCATTCTCGCGACGTCCTTTGCACAGGTCATCCAGCGCCGTGACTTCGTGGTCACCTGGAGCATGGTGGCAAGGGTGCCGCTGTTCAACGAACTGCCGGCTGCCGACATTGCCGACATCATGCGCTACCTCAATTCGCTGTCAGCCGAGGCGGGGGAGGTTGTCGTGCGCAAGGGCGATGTCGCGCACAGCATGTATTTCATCGCCACCGGCGAGGTTTCCGTCGAGGTACCCGGACAGCCGGTCAGGCTCGGCGAAGGCCACTTTTTTGGCGAGATTGCCTTACTGAAACGGTCGAAGCGCTCTGCGACGGTGCGCGCCACCGTCAAGACAAAGCTGCTGGTTCTCGATGCGACCGACCTCCAGGGCCTCGTTGAACGCAAGCCTCACATCGGTGAGGTCATCGAACGCGTGGCGCGCGAACGCATGAATTCCGAACGCGTCGGGCGTTTTGGCGATCTGGCGTCTGGCGAATTGAGCGACGATGGCCAAAGCGATGGCAGCGACTAGAGTCAGGACCCTATAATGGGGGTGGATTGGCCATATACTGGGAGTACGCGCAAACAGCTTGACCTGCCGTCTGAGGCGCCGCAGGCCGTTCAGTCGGAAGGTTCTGTCGCGCGGTAGATCGGCAGGGCGCTCATGCGTGTCCACCACTCGCTAAGGGCAGGGTAATCCCGCAACAGGTCGATACCCTCGGCCGCCTGCGTGAAATATCCGAACATTGGCGCGGCATGGAGATCGGCAAGTGTCATTCTATCGCCAAGCAGCCAGGGGCCGGGGACCTTCACGCGATCCAGAAAGGACAGAACTGTTCTTGCCCTGATCAGTGCTGATGCAATCAGTCCCTCATTCGGGCTCTCGCCGCGCGCCGGCTTCGAGACCCGTTCGACATAGATGTCCCACACCAGTGACCGGTATGCGTAGGAATCGAGGGCTGCGATGATCTGGTTCATCACCGCCCGGCTACGCGGTTCGTCGGGTTGCAAACGCTGGCCGGCAAAAGCTTCGTCGACATAGCGCGAGATTGCTGTCGTCTCGATCAGGCTCAAACCGTCATGTTCGAACGCCGGAATGCGGCCGAATGGGTGAATATCCCTATACCAGGCGGGCGGTCCGCCTTCGGCAAAGATGTCGACCGACACAAGGTCATGGTCGACATCCTTTTGCGCAAGAGCCAGGCGAACGATGCGGACATAGACGCTGTAATCCGCACCGTAGAGTTTCGGTTTCGCCAAAGGTTCCTCAGGCCATCGCCTTCTGCAGGTTCTGGTCGATCTTGTCGAGGAAGCCGGTAGTCGACAGCCAGGGCTGGTCGGGGCCGATGAGCAGCGACAGATCCTTGGTCATGAAACCGGATTCGACGGTCTGGATGCAGACCTTTTCCAGTGCGTCGGCAAAGCGCTTCAGCGCCTCGTTGTCGTCCAGCTTGGCGCGGTGCGCGAGTCCGCGCGTCCAGGCGAATATCGAGGCGATCGAGTTGGTCGAGGTCTCCTGGCCCTTCTGGTGCTGGCGGTAATGCCTGGTCACCGTGCCATGTGCGGCTTCGGCTTCAACCGTCTTGCCGTCCGGCGTCATCAGCACCGAGGTCATCAGACCGAGCGAGCCGAAACCATGCGCAACGGTGTCGGACTGCACGTCGCCGTCATAGTTCTTGCAGGCCCAGACATAGCCACCCGACCATTTCAGGCTCGACGCCACCATGTCGTCGATCAGGCGGTGCTCGTACCAGATCTTGTTTTCCTTGAACCGGGCCTCGAACTCGGCCTCGAAGACCTCCTGGAAGAGGTCCTTGAAGCGACCATCATAGTATTTGAGGATGGTGTTCTTGGTCGACAGATAGACGGGGTAGCCGCGCAACAGGCCGTAGTTCAGCGATGCGCGGGCGAATTCGCGGATCGAATCGTCAAGGTTGTACATCGCCATGGCGACGCCCGAGGACGGTGCGTCGAACACTTCATGCTCGATGGTCTTGCCGTCGTCACCGACGAACTTGATCGACAGCTTTCCCTTGCTGGGAAACAGGAAGTCGGTGGCGCGGTACTGGTCGCCGAAGGCGTGACGACCGACAATGATCGGCTTCGTCCAGCCGGGCACCAGGCGCGGGACATTCTTCATGATGATCGGTTCGCGGAAGATGGTGCCGCCGAGGATGTTGCGGATGGTGCCGTTGGGCGAGCGCCACATCTTCTTGAGCTTGAATTCCTCGACGCGGTCCTCGTCAGGTGTAATCGTGGCGCATTTCACGCCGACGCCGTATTTCTTGATGGCATTGGCGGCATCGACCGTCACCTGGTCATCGGTGGCATCTCGATGCTCGACGCCGAGGTCGTAATATTTGAGGTCGATATCAAGGTAAGGATGGATCAGCTTGTCCTTGATGAACTGCCAGATGATGCGGGTCATCTCGTCGCCATCCAGCTCGACAACTGGATTTTCCACCTTGATCTTGGCCATTTAGGGAATTCCTTTCTCGCATGCGCAATTGCTTGCCGGGGCTATAGCAAGCGTGCAATGCAAGGGCAATCGAGTAGCCGGGTTGATGTAATGGTTGCGACGTGCCGATTGGGTTCTCGCGCTGATCGACGGTGCAGGGAAGCCAGACATGAAGGTTCCGATTCTCCATAGAATCGAAGAAGCCATGCGCAGATTGCGCTGTAATCTGTTTCGCAATGACATTCGGCGAGGGGTGCAGGCACGATTCGATGCACTTGAGGCGGAAGGATATATTTTCATTCGCCCGGCCGGCGACCATCGCATCGCGCTTGCTCCATCCGACAAGTCCATCGGAACGAGTGTGCTCAACAATGGAGACTGGTTTCGCGCCGAAACCACATGGGTGATTGAATTCCTGGCGGGTCGAGACCTGATGCCTAAGAGGCCGGCCTTCGTCGATGTGGGCGCCAACATCGGAACGCAGTCGCTCTACGCAATGTTATCCGGCAGATTCGACCGGGTGCTGGCGCTCGAGCCCGCTGCAACTCAATTCGATCTGCTGCGGCTCAATGCCTTCCTTGGCAACTTCCACGACCGGATTGCCTGTCGCCGCGCCGCAGCCGGGGCGCGCAGCGAGACGCTGCCACTCGTCCTCAACCCGATAAACCAGGGCGACAATCGGCTGTCACGGGATGCCGAGGCAGACGTGGAGAAAGTGCCGGTGGAACCGCTCGACGCGATTCTTGCAGAGGAGAATATTCTTCCCGGCGAAATCGGCCTGGTTTGGATTGATGTACAGGGCCATGAGCCGGAGGTCAGCGAAGGGATGCCCGGCGTCCTCAACGCGTCGGTGCCGCTCGTTGTAGAGTTCAACTCGGATATCTACGGCCCGGATGGGACCTCGCGTTTCATCGGGCTGCTTGCGCAACATTACGACAGGTGCATCGACATCACGACGCACGACCGGATCGCGCACTCCATGGACCATCTGAACCATTTTCGGGCTGGAGCGGACGTTCTGTTATACCGGGAAGGCCGGGAACCGCCCGCGTAGCCTGCACTCATGAGCCGCGCTCACGCGATCCCGACCGGCGAGGCGTCATGTTTCATTCCGTTGTGATTTGTGGCAACTGCGGGGCCTACTCCCAGATGAGCGAAGGGTTGATGACGGGCAAACACGCAGAGCATGGACCAGGTGGACAAGGTCCTGTGATCGTCCTGGTCGAGCCGCAGCTTGGTGAGAATATCGGCATGGTGGCGCGGGCGATGGCGAATTTCGGCCTGGCCGAACTCAGACTGGTCAATCCGCGTGATGGCTGGCCAAGCGAAAAGGCGCGCGCGGCAGCCAGCAAGGCCGACCACGTGATTGACGGCGTCAGGGTTTTCGAGAATCTGCGCGTCGCGCTGGCCGACCTCAACTTCGTCATGGCGACGACCGCAAGACAGCGCGACGGATTCAAGCGCGTGGCGGGTCCGGTGGAGGCGGGACGGACCTTGCGGGCGGCTGTACGCGCTGGCCAGAGGACCGGCATCCTATTCGGGCGCGAGCGCTTCGGCCTCTACAATGAGGAGGTTGCGCTGGCCGACGAGATCGTCACCTTTCCCGTCAACCCGGAGTTTGCGTCGCTCAACATCGCGCAGGCGGTGCTGCTGATGTCTTATGAATGGATGAAATCGGGGCTGGAGACAGAAACCGCTACGGCATTTTCAGCGCCGCAGATCGTCCCTGCCGAAAAGGAGCATCTGCACGGCCTGCTTGCCCATCTGGAGGCAGCACTGGACGCGCGCGGCTATTTCCGGCCAGCCGCCAAAAAGCCCAAGATGCTCGACAATCTTCGCGCTGTGCTGACCCGCCCGGGATTCGGCCTGGCGGAGATCAAGGTGTTGCGCGGCGTCGTTTCCTCCCTCGATTATTTCTCACCACGCCAGCCGCGCGGCGCCGGCTATCCGGACCGTAAGGCGCAAGCTGACGAGGCCCTGCACGGAGACGGCGACTACCGCCGTAAGCCGGCCGTGCTGAAGGGAGAGGATGGCAATGGCTGAGCGGCCTGTGCTCGTCTTCGATTCGGGCATCGGCGGCCTGACGGTTCTCAGGGAAGCGCGCGTACTGATGCCGGGTCGCAACTTCGTCTACGTCGCCGACGACGCCGGTTTTCCCTATGGCGCGTGGGAGGAGGCGGCCCTGCAGCAACGGATCGTCGAACTTTTCGGCGGACTTCTTGGCGCCTATGACCCCGAAATCGCGGTGATCGCCTGCAACACTGCCTCGACGCTGGTGCTTGACGCTTTGCGCGCGGCGTTTCCCGATACGCCGTTCGTCGGCACCGTGCCGGCGATCAAGCCGGCAGCGGAGCGCACCCGCTCAGGTCTGGTATCCGTGCTGGCGACACCGGGCACGGTAAAGCGCCAATACACGCGCGATCTGATCACGCAGTGGGCGTCAAAATGCCATGTCCGGCTGGTTGGCAGCGACAATTTGGCCAGCCTCGCCGAAGCCTATATGCGGCAGGGCTTTGTCGACGAAGAGGCGGTGCGGGCGGAGATCGCGCCCTGTTTCGTCGAGCGCGACGGCCAACGCACAGATATCGTGGTGCTGGCGTGCACCCACTATCCGTTTCTCGTTAACCGCATGCGCAAGACTGCCCCGTGGCCTGTCGACTGGCTCGACCCTGCCGAGGCGATCGCCAGGCGTGCGCTGTCCCTGCTGCCCGTTCTCGGCGGGGGCGAGATCGCTCAGTCTCCCGACCTTGCCCTCTTCACGTCCGGAGCACCGGATCTTGCGACAAGGCGGCTGATGCAGGGGTTCGGACTGCAGCTTTCCTGACCCGGAACCAGAAATGGCGCATGGCGTTTTCCCGGACCAGATATAGGGAGCCAGTATCATGCCAGCAAAATCCAAGGCGCAACAGAAAGCCGCCGGCGCAGCCCTGTCGGCAAAGCGCGGTGAAAGCAAGAAATCCGACCTTCAGGGTGCATCCAGGGAAATGTACGAATCGATGAGCGAGGACCAGCTTGAGGACTTCGCGGAGACAAAGCGCAAAGGCTTGCCACCAAAGAAGGCGAAAGACTGACAAAACTCCAGCGAAGTTCCGCCGAGACGCCGCATGGTCCGTTGACTTTGCCGGGCCGTTGGCCTATTCACCCGCCAACACCGGGCAGCAATGCCCGGTGTTTCATTTGACGTGTCCCGTGGACTTTTTCCGCAAAGCGTGCGTGGAAAGTCCTGTCAGGCTTCGAAAACGGAGGCCAGAGGAGGGCGCGTTTCCTTCACCTGCAACATGAGGTTGCGGGTGTATCTTTTTGAAAGGGAATGCGATGAGCAAGCGCGAATCCGCAAAATACAAGATCGACCGCCGTCTCGGCGAAAACATCTGGGGCCGTCCGAAGTCCCCGGTCAACAAGCGTGAATACGGTCCCGGCCAGCACGGCCAGCGCCGCAAGGGCAAGCTTTCCGACTTCGGTCTGCAGCTGCGCGCCAAACAGAAGCTGAAGGGCCATTACGGCGACGTTTCGGAAAAGCAGTTCCGCAAGACCTATGAGGAAGCCGACCGCCGCAAGGGCGACACTTCCGAAAACCTGATCGGCTTGCTTGAGTCGCGTCTCGACGCGGTTGTCTACCGCGCCAAGTTCGTGCCGACCATCTTCGCTGCCCGCCAGTTCGTCAATCATGGCCATGTCAATGTGAACGGCCGCCGCACCAATATCGGCTCGTTCATGTGCAAGCCGGGCGACGTCATCGAGATCCGCGAGAAGTCGAAGCAGCTCGTCATCGTGCTCGAAGCCGTGCAGCTCGCCGAGCGCGACGTGCCGGACTATGTCGAGGTCGACCACAACAAGATGACCGCGAAGTTCGGCCGCGTGCCAAGCCTGGCCGATGTGCCTTTCGCGGTACAGATGGAGCCGAACCTGGTCGTCGAATTCTATTCGCGTTGACCGCCTGCCCCTGAAATTGCCGAAGCCGCGCCGCAAGCGCGGCCTTTTTCTTTGTGGCGTCCGGCGCTAGAGCAAAGCAAAGGAGAGGCGCGCGATGAACCTTCAGCTTGCAGCCGGCCACCGGGCGGCGGAAACCAACGCATGCCACCCGTTGTTCCGCGAGGCACCGTCCTCGGTCGGGTTCA
>JBBSOT010000016.1:0-31390 GCA_038259455.1 Hyphomicrobiales bacterium
ATGAAACTAGGACTATCCGCTTTTGCCGGCGTACTGGCCGCATCCATCGCCTTGACCGCCTCCGCGCAAGCCGAAACGCTCAAAGCGTCTCACCAGTTTCCCGGTGGCAAAGGCGACGCCCGCGACGAAATGGTTCAGGTCTTCGCCAAGGAACTGGCGGCGGCCAATGTCGGGCTGGACGTTCAGGTCTACCCCGGTCAGTCGCTCTACAAGGCAAAGGAACAATGGGGCGCGCTGACCAAGGGCCAACTCGACATCACCTCGTTCCCACTTGATTACGCGTCGGGCCGCATACCGCAATTTTCCGCAACCTTGATGCCAGGCCTGGTGCGCAATCATGAGCGCGCCAAACGCCTCAATAGCTCGCCCTTCATGAACGATATCAAGAAACTGATCGAGGACAATGGGGCGATTGTCATCGCTGATGCGTGGCTTGGCGGGGCCTTTGCATCGAAGAAGAACTGCATCACGTCGCCCGATACCATCAAGGGCCAGGTTACCCGTGCTGCCGGGCCGGCTTTCGAACAGATGCTGGTTGGCGCCGGCGCCTCGATTTCCTCGATGGCCTCGTCAGAAATCTACACCGGCATGCAGACCGGAGTGCTCGACGCGACCAACACCTCGTCGGGATCGTTTGTCTCTTATCGTCTTTTTGAGCAGGTGAAGTGCCTGACCGAACCGGGTGAAAATTCGCTGTGGTTCATGTATGAGCCGATGCTCATTTCCAAGGAAACATACGACCGTCTTACGCCCGAACAGCAGGAGGCCGTAATGGCCGCGGGCAAGAAGGCGGAAGAGTATTTCGACAAGGAAGCGGCCGGGCTCGACGACAAGATGGTCGAAGCCTTCAAGGGCGCGGGCGTTGAAATCGTTTCGATGTCCAAGGAAGACTACGACGCCTGGCTGAAGATCGCCAAGGAGACCGCCTACAAGGAGTTTGCCGACAAGGTGGATGGTGGGCAGGACCTGATCGACAAGGCACTCGCGGTCGAATAGCGGCAAGACCGGGGGAGCCAAACTCCCCCGGTCGGCCCAACTGGCTCAATCGCATCCAAGGAACCGGAATGAAACGCTTTGTCTCGATCATCGAGGCGCTGTCGCGGCTTTGCGGACTGGCGTCCATGCTGCTGATTGCGGCCTCTACCATTGTGGTCTCGCAAATGGTGTTCATGCGCTATTTTCTTGGAGCGTCCACCGTCTGGCAGACCGAGTTCGTCGTCTACGCGATGATCGCCTCGACCTTCATCGGGGCGCCCTATGTGCTGCTCCTCAAAGGACATGTCTCGGTAGACCTGCTACCAATGATGCTTGGCGGCAACGGCAAACGGATCCTCGATGTCCTGGCTGCAGTGCTCAGCCTGATGTTCTGCGCTTTACTTGCATGGTCCGGCTTCAATCATTTTCATGAGGCTCTTTCAAAAGGCTGGACAACCGATACGGTCTGGGCGTTGCCACTCTGGATTGCGCTGCTGCCGCTGCCGCTCGGCGTGGCCATTCTGTGCCTCCAATACATCGCCGAGATCTACAAGAGCTGGACGGGCGCCGAAGGACAACTCGCATGAGCCCCTTGGAGATCGGCCTTCTGATCATGCTGGCGCTAGTCGCCTTGTTTGCGATCGGCATGCCAATCGCGTTTGCACTCGGCGCAGTTTCGATCGGAACGTTACTCCTCACCGACGGCTTTCGCTCGCTCGACATTCTCGGCGAGACGTTTTTCTCGGGTCTTAACTCGTTTACCCTCGTGGCCATCCCGATGTTCATCCTGATGGGATCGGCGGTCGCCAACAGCCCGGCCGGCAAGGACCTATACGAAGCGCTCGACCGGTGGCTCAACCGGGTGCCGGGGGGACTGGTCCTGTCCAACCTCGGCGCGTGCTCGCTGTTTGCCGCGCTATCGGGATCGTCGCCCGCCACTTGCGCGGCTATCGGCAAGATGGGCATCCCGGAGATGCGCAAGCGCGGCTACCCCGATGAAATATCGGCCGGCTCGATCGCGGCCGGCGGAACGCTCGGTATCCTCATTCCGCCATCGCTCACCATGATCGTCTACGGCATCTCGACCGAGACATCGATTGGGCGACTGTTTCTGGCCGGCGTGCTGCCAGGCATCATGCTCACTACGATCTTCATGCTGTGGACGCTTTATTCCTGTTGGCGCCGCGGCCTGACACTATCGGATGTTTCGCAGCACTATTCTCTCAGGCAGAAGCTTGAGATCCTGCCACGCGTGCTGCCGTTTCTGACAATCATCGCCGGTATCCTGTTCGTGCTCTATGGCGGCGTAGCGACACCTTCAGAGGCGGCTGGCGTCGGCGCGCTGTTCTGTCTCGTGCTCGTCTTTGTCGTCTACCGGATGTTTTCCGTAAAACCCTTCATCTCGATGTTCCGCGATTCCACAAAGGAATCGGTCATGATCATGATGATCATCGCGGCGTCCGAGCTCTTTGCATTCACACTCTCTTCCACTTTTGTCACCCAGAGCATCGCCGGCTGGATTTCTGATCTCGACGTCAACCGCTGGGTGCTGATGGGCGTGATCAACCTGTTTCTTTTGATCGCTGGCTTCTTCCTTCCTCCAGTTGCCGTGATCCTGATGACTGCACCGATCCTTCTTCCGATTATCACCAGTGCGGGTTTCGACCCTTACTGGTTCGCCGTGATCCTGACCATCAATATGGAGATCGGATTGATCACGCCTCCAGTCGGGCTCAACCTCTATGTCATCAACTCGATCGCGCCGGACATCTCGCTCGGCACCATCTTGCGTGGATCCTTGCCGTATGTGGCCTGCATGGTTCTAGCCATCATACTCTTGTGCATCTTTCCGCAGATCGCCACCTTCCTGCCAACACTTGTCATGGGCGGCGCACTATGAACCGCTCAGGCTTCTTCTACGATTTGCTGTCGACGCTATTCGAGCGGCCTCACCTCGCTCTCGTCAAGGGCGACGGACGCTCGATCACTGCGCTATGCGAAGCGCTGATCGCGAGTTCGAGCGATGGCGCACAACACAGGCTGGGCCAGCAAATCCTGCTGCGGTTCGGCGAACTGACGCTCGACGAGGAAACAGCGTTCTTCCATTTCATGACCGAGCGGATGGACATCGACACCGGGCGTCTGCAGATGCTCACAACGTCCTATCAGGCTGATCGGTCACCAGAGAATTTTGCCAACCTTCTGGCCGCTGCCGAACCGATCCGGCAGGAATTGCTGCGCCGTATAAACAGAGTTCCGGGAGCAACCGGAGAACTGGTCAAAATGCGTTCGAGGCTGCTTACCCTCCTGAGAGACAACCCATCGTTCGGCCGCACCGACCTCGATTTTCAACACCTGTTCGGTTCATGGTTCAACCGCGGTTTCCTGGTGCCACGACGCATCCACTGGCAGAGCCCGGCCAATATCCTCGAGAAGATAATCCAGTACGAAGCCGTTCATGCCATAGACGACTGGAATGACCTGCGCCGCCGTGTCGAGCCTGCGGACCGCCGCTGCTATGCATTCTTTCACCCAGCAATGCCGGACGACCCGCTGATCTTCGTAGAGGTGGCGCTCGTCAAAGGGGTCCCGAATTCCGTGCAGGCGATTCTGGCGGAAAACCGCCAAATCCTTGAACCGGAAAGCGCCGACACCGCTGTCTTTTACTCTATTTCCAACTGCCAGAAGGGCTTGCGCGGCGTGTCCTTCGGCAACTCGCTGATCAAGCAGGTGGTCGAGGACCTTCGCGCTGAGTTCCAATCGATCAGCAACTTTGTCACGCTGTCGCCGATACCCGGCTTCAATCGCTGGCTGCAGACAGCAATTGCAACAATGACTAACGCGCCAATTTCGGAAAGCGAACTCAAAACGGCGATCGAGTCGGGTGTTGCCGGCGACCTTGACAAGCACTCCCAATGGCTACGGCGCCAGGCGGCTCGTTATCTGGTCAAGCAGAAGGACAAGAATGGCATGCCGCAAGATCCAGTTGCGCGCTTCCATCTTAACAATGGGGCGATGCTCCATGACATACACTCCGGTGCTGATATGTCGGCAAACGGTGTGCGGCAATCGTGCGGCCTGATGGTAAATTACCTCTACGACCTTAAGAAGATAGACCAGTTCCACGAAGGCTTTGCCGAAAACCAGAGGGTCTTCACCTCCAAGGTGATCAAGTCGCTGGCCGACGCAGCGGCCACGAACTGACGTTGGCAGGATATGGATATGACCCGCAACTATCTCTATGACGGACTGCTCGCCGACAAACTCGCAACAGCACAAACTCGAGACGCACTCTTTGCAACGCTGCCGGATGACGGGCGCCGCTACAGCTATGGTGACATCGACGATGTTTCGGGCCGCTTTGCGAATGTGCTCGTCAGCCTTGGGGTTGAGCCGGGCGATCGTGTCGCCGTTCAAGTGCCCAAGTCGATCGAGGCGGTCATGCTTTATCTCGCCGTGGTCCGGGTCGGCGCCGTCTTCCTGCCCCTCAACACCGGCTACACGCCCGACGAGATCGAGTATTTTCTTGGCAACGCTACACCCCGCATTTTTGTCTGCGACCCGAAGCAGCGGGAAGACTACGAGGCGCTGACCGCAAAGCTTGGTGTCGGCCTTGAGACAATGGGCGTCTGGAGTAACCACGAGACCAGTGCCGGATCGCTCAATGACGCCGGGCTCAAGGCGCAAACGGCGTTTGAGACGGTGGCGCGCTCGGCCGACGATCTCGCCGCCATTCTCTACACATCCGGCACCACGGGGCGCTCAAAAGGTGCAATGCTCACGCATGCAAATCTTCTATCCAATGCAGAAACGCTGGTTGATGTCTGGCGCTTTAGCCAAGAGGACGTGCTGCTGCATGCCCTTCCCATCTTCCACACCCATGGCCTGTTCGTCGCCACCAATGTGATCCTGAGTGCCGGCGCCTCGCTTATCTTCCTGCCCGGCTTCAGCGCCGATGCAGTCATCGCCAACATTGCCGACGCTACAAGCCTGATGGGCGTGCCGACTTTCTATACGCGCCTGCTCGACGATGAG
Source organism: Hyphomicrobiales bacterium (assembly GCA_038259455.1). Classification (GTDB taxonomy): domain Bacteria; phylum Pseudomonadota; class Alphaproteobacteria; order Rhizobiales; family Rhizobiaceae; genus CAMYMG01. The sequence goes on from JBBSOT010000016.1 coordinate 5,011, forward strand.
CGTTTTACCGGTGATCTGGTCAAGCACATGAGGCTCTTCGTCTCCGGCAGCGCGCCATTACTCGCTGAGACGCATGCGCTGTTCGAAAAACGGACCGGGCATCGTATCCTCGAACGCTATGGCATGACCGAGACCAACATGAACACATCGAACCCGTATGAGGGCGGCCGCAAGGCCGGCACTGTTGGATTCCCGCTTCCTGGCGTCGAGCTACGCATCGTGAACGCCGAAACCGGCGATGTCGTGCCAGCCGGGGACATCGGAATCATAGAGGTAAAGGGTCCAAACGTTTTCTCCGGCTACTGGCAGATGCCAGAAAAGACCAGGGAAGAATTTCGAGACGACGGCTTCTTCATCACGGGCGATGTCGGCGTGCTGGATTCGGATGGGTATGTGCAGATTGTCGGCCGCTCGAAGGACCTAATTATCTCCGGCGGATACAACATCTATCCGAAGGAACTTGAACTGTTGCTGGACGAGGAAGACGGCGTGCTAGAGTCGGCGGTCATCGGCGTGCCGCATGCCGATTTCGGGGAAGGCGTTGTAGCCGTGCTTGTTCCAAAGACAGGCGCACGACTGGAAGAGTCGGCGATCCTTGAGAGCATCAAGCCCAGGATCGCCCGGTTTAAGCAACCCAAGCGCATCGTGTTTGTCCAAGAGCTGCCGCGCAACACCATGGGCAAGGTGCAGAAAAACGTTTTGCGCGATACGTACAAGTCACTTCTCCACGAATGAGCAATCCGGTCGCGATGCCGGCCGGCGGATTCGGACTTCACGTCTGAACAATTGTGAGAGCCAGATTCCAAAGCACCGCCAGCCACTTACGAACTTTCGGGTTTCATCGATGGGTTGGCGCTGCTATCTGTATGGGTAAGCTTAAATCGGTCTGTCGCGAATGACCGGTCTGTAGCTTAGGTTAGCGACTGGACCGGCCAATTGGCCCACACGACACGGGTATGGAATTGGCGACAACGGACTGGCCCATTTTCGTGATCAATCTCGAACGCTCGCAAGATCGCCTAAAAAGCGTTCAACGGCAGATGGCGTCAGAACAGTTGTCTTTTCATCGGGTTATCGCGATCGACGCACTCGAGCTTACCGACCGCTACGTGGCCAACCATGAAAGGCAATCCGAAGAACCAAGATTCAAGCGCAAACTCTCGCGCCCAGAAATTGCCTGTTACCTTTCGCATAAGAAAGTTTGGCAGCAAATTTGCGAAAGTCCGTCCGAGGCAGCTTTCGTTTTCGAAGACGATGTCGAACTGGCACCCAGGTCCGGCCACGTCTTGCGCGCGATTTCAGGCGGCGTTCCCGATTGGGATATATTACGGCTCTACGCCAGTCGTCCCGGCCGCCTGCAGCGCACGCGCCCGATCGCCGAGGGCTACGTTTCGGGTATCGCTGGCAAGCCACCGGCAATGACGGTTGGCTACGCGCTTACCAAAGCTGCTGCCCGACACTTGCTGGACACTTCGCCGGTCATTGAAAAGCCAATCGACATGGACCTTAAGTTCTGGTGGAGGAATGGGCTTTGCACACGAACCGTGTCACCCTCCATATGCGCACCCAGCAACAGCGCGAATTATTACAGCGACATTGAACGCGGGCGTCTGGAGCAACGTCCTCGGAACAAAACGGTCAGGTTTCTGGCCAATTTGCGCTATCAACTGGTCTACAATTTTCTCGTGCTTTTTCACCGCCGCGACCAGCCGATGGAACGACGGTTCTATTAACTGCTGCGATGGTGAGACTCCGGGCTCGTTCATGATATCCGAAGTTTCCCCGCGGGCCAGAGGCAAGTTCAGATACCGACAGCTCGTCTTTTTCAAACGCCCAACCACTTCCCGGATTCAACGAACAAAAGGCGGAAGCGCAATGCTTGCTGAGCCAGGTGTGCCCCTATGCGCAGGCTGGAGATACCCGGGATGGTCCTGTCTTCTGCCCGCTCAATCCTTTGCGTGCGATTCCAGTCGTGAAGTCGTTGATCAACCGGCCCTACCCAACCAATATGTTGGAGGATGAGCGGAGCAATGTGAATGTCCGGAGCGGGAAAAACACCGCCACTGATGATGTCCTTCGATCTAGACATACAAGACCCAAGGATTGCGGTGGTTAGATTCGGCTTCGGACAACGGGCGCAGAAGCTGGTGCGGTTCGAATCCAACGGCCCAGCGCTGCGAAGGAGCGGAGACGTTCTGATCTGCCTTGGACTGGCGCCGGCCATGGAACTGGGAGCAGATCTCGTGATCCAAGGCGGCGCAAGTCGGGAACTGATCGACAATGTAGATGCCATTCAGTCGATCTTGTGCAACTGGTACCCAGGCTACCGAAAGATCAGGGTACGGGCCGACCCTGTAGAAGCGACATATGCTGCAGGACGCGGCGCCGGTCTTTTCTATTCGGGGGGCGTTGATTCATCCTATTCGGTCCTGGAACTGGAAGGCAGACTAGACGCATTGGTGAGTGTGATAGGTGCGGATTTCGATCCTTCTCGGCGTGATCGTGCCGGCTATCTTGTCTCGGCAGTCGAAGCGGTGTCGAGACGCCATGGACTTGAACCGGTCATCATCACCACAGACATTCGTCGGGTCACTGACCGACTGATCGGATGGGTTGAATATCACGGCGCTTTCCTTGCAGCCGTGCGTCATTTGCTCGCCGATCGGATCGACCTGCAGTTTATCGCCTCATCGGGCTCCGAAGTTGCCCGGCATATTCCGTGGGGGTCGCATCCGGCACTGGATCCACTCTATGGAACCCCAGGCGCTTCGATCAAACACGCGTCGCTCCTCGACCGCTTCTCAAAACTGGAGCAGATCGTACAATTCCCGCATCTCATGGAGCACCTGCGTGTTTGTACACACTCCGATCCCAACTGCGGCAGGTGCAAAAAGTGTACTTTCCTGCTTCACGGTCTCGACGCCCTTGATGCCTTTGACAAGGCACCGACTTTCTCGCGTGAGCACCTGGGGACGGCACGCTTGGTCGCATTGGACGACGATAACGTCTATCTGTCCGAAACATTTCAGCGGGCGCGGGAGCGGGATCCGAACAGCCAAACGGCCAAAGCGGCCGATCATGCGTTGCGGCGGTATGCGATTCGAAAACAACTGTCGAAGCTCTTCCCCGCTGCCGAGTTTCGTCGCAAGTTCAAGCGTTTGAAGCGACAATGGCGCTATAGAAGGGCAGCCTCGGCATGACAGGTTATGGCGGCGGCTTGCTTGGATCATCCGGAGGTATTGCGATCAAGTGACGAAAGTGGATGCATGGTCCCCGGTGGTCGAGCACGGTCCACACGTAATTCGCGACGCACTGGTCTTAACAGTAGTGCGCGACACATCCGCCCTCGAACAAATAAAAAGCGATTGGGATGATCTCGCGAAAAAGTGCGATGATGATGCGTTCTTCGGCGCTTATCCTTTCATTTCCGAAGCCTGGGAACGACACCGCAACGATCGCCGCACAAGTCTTCACATCATCATAATCCGTCTTGGCAACGCGCTGGTCGCCACCGTCCCTCTGATTGAGCAGCGAGAATGGTTCGGGACCGTGGTTCTGAAGTGGCTTGATTCCAAGACACCCCTTTATGACTGCATTCTTGTCGATCCGGCCATTGATTTTTGCCAAGTCGCAGAGGCAGTCCGAGACCATCTGGCCAGCGCTCGCCGAGTCCGAAAGCTCAAGGCAGATGTTGTGCCAGCAGGCACGACTGCCGACCGTTTGCTGACCCATCTGGCCGCAAAACCTCACTCTTTCGGAAGCGCATGCACAGTTGCGCTACAGCAGCTTGGTGGCTGGGATGACTATTTTGCAAAGCGTTCGGCAAACACCCGTCAGGCATATCGCCGCCACATCAGACTGCTTGAACGGGAAGGGCCTGTGCGGTTCGAGCATATAACCGACCCTGCTGGCATGGCGGTCGCAATCCAGTGGATATTCGAAAGAAAGCGCGACTGGGTGATTGAACGGCACGGCACGCCAAACTGGATAATGCCGTATGAGACCGAAGCCTACTTCCAGGGCGCGGCAGCGACATTGGGTCCGATCGGAAAAGCGTTTATCTTGCGGCTGATGTGCGGAGAAGAATGCGTGTCTTCGGCCCTGTGTTTCGCCAGCCAAAGAACCATCTATCTTTCGAAAATGGCCTTTGATCCTAAATGGAGGAAATTTTCTCCGGGCTGGCTCCTGATAATGGAAACAGTCCGATTGGCCTTCGGCATCGGTGTGGACAAAGTGGATCTCATGACAGGAGCAGACGACTGGAAGGAAAGGTTTACCGACAATTACGTTGATATCCGCAAATACCGCCTTGCGATTCCACTGTTCCGCATCAATCGCCTCCAAAGAAGGCATAGGAAGAACTAACCATCTTCGTGATTAATTTTCGAATGAGCGAGCCCTTTCCATAAGCCGTATTGCTCGGGCCATCTCTTCAGATGCCTTGCCAGAACATTCCTCACCTGCAAACCCATGCGAGCCATGGCCTCGTGGTCTCGCGATCTCACCGCATTTCCGCGATCGGCCACGACATCATTGGGTATCTCGCTCAAGTGCATCTCGTAGACCTGTAGTGGTTCTGTTTCTATGATCGATGCGCAGAACAAGGGCACACGGCGCTTGACGGCAAATGACAGTGGCGTAGCCGCCATGGCAAGTGCTCCTGATTGACCGATCGGCAACTCCAAGAAAACCGACCCGGCAAATGTATTGTTGGTCATTGAGACAATCTCGCCTGAAGCGAGTGTCGACGCGATCTTACGGGTGACCGACTGACCTTCATTCGGTCCGAATACCAACCTTTCGCGCAAATAGCGGTTCTCCGCTTGCACCGCGAGACGGTTGAATGTCGCTCTGCCAAAGTCGGACATGGAAAAGCCGTGCACACTCGCGCTGACCCGAGACGAGTGAATGCCGGCCGCCAACAGTGCCTGCCCGGTCAGCGTGTGGTAAACGAACGGGTTTGACCACACGATCGCGCCTTTGCCGGCAATGGCCGCTGACTTCAGCGCCTCCGCGCCATGAACACTGAATCTGGGCGGGGTGCGGAAGCCGTTGAATTCCCTGGCAATGAGTAAACGGCGTCGAACGAGATGTTCACGGTACTGTCGAAATATCGATCTGACGTCAGTGTCGGAGATTGGCCCCAGAACTGCCCGAACGCCGTTTCCAAAGTCCTTCAGATCCTTTCGTTCGAATCTGCTATGCCGAATGCCGGCGACCAGTGCCGAGTACCGAAGCCAAAAAGTCCTGGGCAACATTGCTACCGACGAGAATGCTCCTGTCAGCACCAAGACTTCTCGCATATCGCTTTCAGTAAGCCGACGCTGGCGTCGATCAACGATTTCGGTGCGACGATAGATGGTGGCAATCTCATCGTGCCCATCAGGCCGAAATTGTGCGAGGATTTGACCCTTGAAATGGGCTGTGGCTTCGGTTTCGCTCATTCAGTTCTGGGCCGAGGTACGTCAATCTGCTTGAACTGGCTTAGCCAATCTGGCTCGTTGGAGGCAACGGGTGCCAAGTAATCTCTCGTCATCAAGGGCCTGCAACAACGTTGCGGAGAAAATCGCATACAAACGCTCGGTGTCGGATTCTTGATCCAAGCCGACATCCTGTGACCGTGACTTGCTGCGACCGTGACTTGCGGATCAGATCATTCTGGCTGTGGAAACGCTACCATCATTTGCACCCTGTGGCATACTGCGCTTGGCAACCATATGCTTGGGAATCGTAAATATTGCAAAACCGCGCTCTCCATGTACTGCAACACGCGTCTCGCTTCCTGCGGCGGAACTGGCAACTCTCTCTGGGCAAGATTCGACGGCCGATCGCAAGGTTTGATAAGGTGATCGCTGTCACCGGCAGTGCCGGAAAGTCGTGCACAACCCGTCTGATCGGAAGAATCCTTCGAGATCAAGGAGCCTCCCATGTCAGATGGGGTGCGAACACATACGACGGAATTGTTCGCGGACTTGCCAGGTCAAAGCCACTTGCCAAATACTGGGTGCAGGAAGTGAGCGGCCACTCCGCCAACGACCTCAAGAAATCCGCCGGCTTCCTGCGTCCCGACATGGCAGTTGTCACCAACATTCAGTTCGATCACATCTCGGAACACCGCAACCTCGATTCCACCGCTCGTTCCAAGGGCCAATTGGTAGAAGCATTGGCTGAAGATGGCATCGCGATCCTCAATGCTGACGACCCGAGAACATTGGCGATGGCATCGCAATGCCGGGGGCGGGTGGTTACCTTCGGAGCATCGCAATCCGCCGACATTCGGGTTCTGCACCACACAGATGGATTACCCAAACGGCTGACGTTGACGGTAACGGATGGCGATACACAGTCCGTCGTAGAAACGGCCTATGTCGGAGCCAGGTGGATACCGAACTTCCTGGCCGCAATAGCCGCAGGCAAGGCGTTGGGATTTTCGTTGGCTGATTGTGCGGCGGCACTACACGGAGCCAGACCAGAAATCTACAAGGACTCAATCCATGAAAAAGACGGAGTAACGGTTGTCCTCGACACGTTCAAGAGTCCATACTGGACAATAGCCGACAGTCTGGAGATCGTGGCAAACGCCCACTACGCCCGCAAGTTTATGATCTTCGGTACGATTTCAGACTACTTAGGCTCCGCAGGATCCAAATACCGCGACGTTGCTCGAAAAGCATTGGCTGAATGCGAGACTGTCATCTTTTATGGGCGCCAATGCGAGCGCCCGGCAAAGCTGAAGGCAGAGTATGGCAAAAGACTGCAGTTATTTCCAGCATATGCCGAGTTGGACAGCTTCTTGCGCGCGAATCTTCGTGCGGGGGATTTTGTCTATGTCAAATCTTCCGATGTCGACAAGCTGCAGCGTGTCCTGTTCGGTCTTTTCGAGCAAAAAATCTGCCATCGAGACAATTGCAAGAAGGTGAAGTCCTGCGAGAAATGCAGGAATCTTTTCCCGGCCAAAATGCCACTACAGACCCGCCGACTTCGAGCCAGAATTCAACAATCTTGACGCAAGGATTCTGAGCGCGGGGTGCTTCAAGGTCCCATCATAAGCGCTCTTCCTGACAAGACGAACGCGGGCATCGAGTATGTCTGCCTCAATGCTCGTCCACCCGATACGAGGCGGCATTCCAGTAGGCCTTCCGAGCACCGACCCGAACGCAGTAGCGAAATACACTTCCCGCAGTCCAGGAGAGCATGGCCGAAAGGGAACTGCCAACCCGGCTGTACGAGAGAACATTTCCTTTATGGCGGCGAGCGGCTTGTCAGAGGTGACACAAAACTCGTCGCTGACGAAGCGCCGGTAGTTCCCGGCAGACGGGTCCTGCGGTTCGGCAACAAGTTCGCCCGCAAGATACGATTGAACCTCCGACGTGATCATCGCAGCTGCGGCGCGGGCAGCAGCATAGTCCCAGTCGGCATAGTTTCGGCTTTGCGACCTTGGCAGCCGCTTTTGTGCAATGATCGGCCCCTCATCAATCCCTTTCGAAAGCGCGTGTATGGTGAGCCCGCCATACTTGTCCGCCATTCCGTCCAGGAGCATTGCAGAACGGGCAACCGGCCCCTTGTAGTGAGGCAACAGAGTCGGATGAACATTGATGGCGCGGCACGAGAACCACAAGAGAACTTCTTCCGGCACGATCAGCCCGGTAAACGAAGTTATCAGCGTGTCGGCGCCGGTATCAGCCACACGGGACAGAAGATCGGGTATGTCCTTTAGCCGATCGATCGTTCGAACAGGAATGCGGTGGCGCCGGATATGGGAGCCGATGGGTCGAATACCCGCTGCATAGGCGGATAGCAGCCCTTTCGTAGGTGTGCGGCGCAGCCGGGAGTCCTGTGTCCAAATCTCGGCGATGCCGTGCCCTGCCCCAAGCCATGCGTCTACAACATGGTCGGAGACCAGTGAGTGCGATGTCAATACGAGCGCAGTATGTTTGACTGTCGACATCATGTGCTTGTTGCGATCACTGACGGCCGTCGCTATGCCGTAGCTGCGCACCGGCTATCCGTCAAATCGACAGTATCCGGTGCAGGGATTGTCGTGACAGGGTCCTTGGATTGAACACACTCGCCGCTGCAATCGATGGTGCTATCAGGCCCTTTATACGTGCGGAACCCTATGCCCTCATCGACTACCCGAATTACCTAAATCCAGGCGACTGCGCGATCTGGCTCGGCACGAGAAAGCTGTTGGAGACGATGCATGGACGTCCGCCGGTCTATGTATCTACTTTGAGAAATTTTGATCACGATCGTTGCCTGAAATCCGTTGGCAGCGGCACACTCTATTTCAAGGGCGGTGGAAACCTGGGATCGATCTATTTGAAGCATGACGAGATGCGTGCCCGTATACTGGCAGGGATGAGGGGTCGCAGAATCGTCCTTCTGCCGCAGAGCATTGCCGACGATGCCGACGACAGCCGTTCGGGCACACTCAACTTCATTCGCGACAACCCTGAAACAGTGGTCTTTGCCCGCGACACGGTCAGCAAGGCTGCAATCGAAGGACGCATCGGACGCTGTGCTCCTCTCTGTCCCGACCTTTGCCACTCACTATCGTTCAAGCAGCGCAAGATCGGGGTCGGAACAGGACTGCTTCTGCGCCGCGATCCGGAAGTTGGAACATTTGCCACTGCATCGAAAGAGATCGTGCAATCGTCTTGGGACTGGGACGATATATCGACTTTGCGGGCCTGGAACAGGCTTGGGAAGCTGCCGGTAAATATTCCAAACAGTTTCGGACGCGCGCTCGTCCAAGATCGCGTCGCCAAGGCCAAAGTCGAAAGTGCCTTGGGGCGGCTGTCGGCAAGCGCGGTCATCATCACGGATCGCCTCCATGGTGTTATCCTCGCACAATCGATCGGTCGCAGAGTTATCGCGCTGGACAACGCAACCGGCAAGGTGAAGGCCTACCAGCAGACGTGGGGAAGTCTGCTCAAAGGTGTTTCCATGGCCGCATCGCTAGAGCGTGCTCTGATAGAGGCTGCAGGCCATGATTAGGGCCAATGTGGATGCAATCGCCACAGGGGATCAGATTTTTGGCAGGTCGACTTGAAGACACTTGGCGAAATATATGGTCCAGGAGTCTTCTTGGCGTCGAGAGTGTATCCACCGAGAAATGATCAATCGGATGGTCGCATTGGGGCGTCGGAATTTGTCGCAGGATTGCTGATCAGTTGCGCGGGTGAGATGCCCATGCTGGCACATCGAAGCGTGCTTTCGCCGTCCGGGCTTTCTGCGATGGCAGACGCCGGACTTGGCATCGCAGCGAATATCGAGCAGTACAGTGACGAGATCGGCTACGTTTCAGCAGTCCGACGGCGCGTAGAAACTGGCGAAACGGCAGCCTTTTGCTACCCTAATCCGTCAGGCATTCTCAGTGACGTGAGCGCGCTTGTCGACATCGATCTGCATCGGGCGCTGAACAACAAGGGCATGTTCTCCAATCATTTTGATCCGTCGCTTATGCCAAAGCGCCGCTTGCTCGACTGCCATTCCCGACAGTCGATCGGGACGCTGTCGGTGCCGGTAGTGATCAAGGCCGCAACCGACGAAACAAGTAGTGGTGGCAAGGATGTCCTCGTCTGCGAGAACGTGCGCCACTTGAAGCGCGCAGCCAGGCGTTTTGCACAAGTGCCTTCCCTGATCGCAGAGGACTATGTGAAGGCCAAAGAAAATTGGGCTGCGCAGTGCGCGGTCTTGCCTGATGGTTCCGTTGAAGTAGAGGGTGCGACTGAACAAATAACGTCTAGAAGTGGGATCTATTCGGGCAACTTCTTCGAGACGGCGCATCGGGTACCCGAAGGCGTTCTGGCGGTATCCAAAGCCGCAGCCAGTGCCGGCTCAAAGCTTGGCTATCGAGGCCTCTGCGGTTTCGATATTTTGGTCGATGAGGGAGGAAAAGCCTATCTGATCGATCCGAATTTTCGTCCGACGTGGAGCACTCCATTTCTGTTTCAGTGTCAACGCCAACTCTTGGAGAGAGGCGGGCTTTGCGCCCGCTTTGTACACTGCACAATGCCGAGGAGCCTCGATGCATTCCTTTCATGCTGTCGGCCAGGGTTTGATTCAGGATGGCTTTTGCCACTGGCGACTTTCGATCCTCGTTTTGGCCATGCTGGCGGGGAGGATGCGCGAATTCTCGTGATGATCCTTGGACAAGACCGCCAACATATCGAGGATCGCGAATTGAAATTGCGCCGCATGGGTGCAGAATTCACGAGCTTGCGCGAAGCGAAGCTGAATTCAGGCATACCCCGTGTTCTGAACACAATCAGCCGGCGGATATGGCGGAAATCGAAGCCCTACAGGAGCTCCTGAGGCCATTCAGGCAAAGGAACGCCCTGCGCACCTGGCAGTTGCCGGCACAGGACCCTTACGGCAACTTCTCTCTATGGGCGCTGGTGGCTCCACGTTTCTGCCACGGCCACCACAGCTGAATTGATCGGCCCGCTTGGCAACACGGGAAATACCGATGCATCAACCACAAACAGGTTGTCGAACCCGTTTACCTTGAGATCCGGATCAACGACGGCGGCAGTGTCCATGCCCATCCTGCAGGTTCCGGCGGGATGGTGATGTGTCGAGGCCGCGCGGGCAATGAAGTCGTCAAGTTCGGAATCGGATTGCACGGCTGTGCCGGGCAGCACTTCGACGTCGCGCCAGGCATCGAGCGCCGGATGATGGCCGACAGTTCGGGCAGCCCGCAGTGCCTTTCGGAAGACAATGCGGTCTTGCTGGCTTTCCAGATAGTGCGGATCGATAATGGGCGCGTCGTTGCGACTCGCTCCACCTGGCGTGATGCGTCCGCGACTTGCCGGGTGAGTGACCCCGGCAAGGATCGTGAACGCCTCTCCGTAAGACGGCGCCTCCAGACCCGAAGCCGCCGACGGCGCCACAACGCAAGCAAGAACGATATCGGGCTGGCCCGTGCTACAGGCAAAGTCCGAACTGTTCAGGTACATCAGCGATTCCGAATGCTGCAGACGCGACGGCGGAACAGGTTGCCGCGACCTATAGACGTTGCCAAGCGCCAGCAGATGATCCTGAAGATTTGCGCCAACCTCGTTTCGGTCGCTTACGCAGGCGATACCAGCGGCGCGAAGGATGCCAGGATCGCCGATACCAGAGCGCATCATGATCAGAGGTGAAGAGACGGCTCCCGCGCATAGCACGATCCGGTCCGCAGTAACGCGTTGCGTCTCCCCCCTGGCGACACAGATAGCTGCCACGGCACGAGCGCCCTCAAGTTCGAGATGCTCGACCTCGTAGCCTGCGAGAAGCTCAAGATTCGGTCGAGCCAGCACTCCCGATGGCAAATAGGCGTCGGCTACGCTCAGCCGGCGTCCGTCTCTGATGCTGAGCGAATTGGGGGCCGTGCCAATCAGTTCACCAGAATTGTGGTCGCCGAGTTGCGGCACACCAAGCGCGTTGCCGGCAGCGATGTAGGCACGCACGACGGGGCTAACCTCCTCGTCCGGCAGATAAACGTCGAGAAGTCCACCGGCCTCTCCAAGCGTCTGGCGGTGCCCCGTCAAACGCTCGCTGCGGTTAAACCCTGCGATCAGCCCGTCATACGACCAGCGCTCGCCGCCAGCATCCGCCCAGGCATCGAAATCCCTTGGATGTCCACGCACATGAGCCATGGCGTGCAGACAGCTCGAGCCGCCGACCACTCGGCCGCGCGGCCAGTCATGCACGCGTCCCGCGGTGAATTTCTGCGGCACCGTCCGGTAAGCCCAATCATAAGCTCGACCCTGCAGCGCCGGCCATTTCAGTGGGTCGCCAATGTCCGGGTCGACCGGCATGTCGCCTGCCTCGATCAATCCGACGCGGCAAGCTTCGTCTTCGCTAAGCCGGTTCGCAATCGCACTGCCTGCCGACCCAGCGCCGATGATCAACGTATCGAAATGCCTTGTCACGTACGCAACGTATCCGGCAGCGAGATGCTTTCTGCCGACAGAGTTACAATCATGCCGCGAAGGCGCCGGCGTTCGACCGCTCTACGATCTGTTTCTGAACCGACAGCAGATGCGCGCGCATCGCTGTTTCGGCCGCTTCTGGATCGCGCTGCGAGATGGCCTCAGCTATCCGCATGTGCTCGGCATCGCGATGCGCGATGCGCTTGGGACAGGTGGGGGAAGCCGTTCGCGCGACCTTGACGCGCGCATCGATGCCGACCTGACGCAACATGCGGTAGATCTCTGCCGCCAAGTGGTTCCGCGCCGCCGCAGCAATTGCAAGATGGAAGGCGAAATCGACCTCGCCCGATTGAGCGTCCTCCGGCGTGCTGGCAGCCTCAAGGATTCTAGCCGTCTCGAAGGATGAAGCGCGCAACGATGCCAGCCGCGCAAGGCCGGGTTCGATAAGCAGTCGCAATTCGAGAACCTCAATCGGGTTGGTAACCCGCACCAGTTCCTCGCCATAGCGCGGCCAGGCAGTGGGAGCGCGCCTTGTCCGGGCCGGCTTCAAATCGCCAGCTCGTCGCATGGCCTCGAGCGCCTTGCGCAACTGATGCCGTTTGACATCGAGCTGCTCGGCCAGATCACGCTCAGAAGGCAGCACGCCACCGTTCTTCTGGATCTGCCTGATGGCGGCAATGATATCGTCGACGTCCGACAGGACAAGTTTTGGTTCGAATGCAGCCAATGCAATGTCTCCTACCGAGCCAGCACCGAAGTACATTACACACTTTCGGCCCCAACATATCGTCGGCAAATCGCGCAACCAACTCAACCAAATCTACAATCAAGCACATTGGTTGACAATATCAGTTGTGCAATGGTTGACTGGATTTATCGGGCCGCCCGAAGCTATCGCTCCATCCTGAAATCGAGGACCCAGATGCCAGTTGGCGAAACCTTTGACTACGTCATCGTTGGTGCGGGCTCTGCCGGTTGCGTGATGGCCAACCGCCTCAGCGCCGACCCGGCGATCCGGGTACTTCTGCTTGAGGCCGGTGACTGGGATCGCGATCCGATGATCCACATTCCGCTCGGATGGGGCAAGATCCTCACTGAACGGCGCCACGACTGGATGTATTTTTGCGAGCCCGAAGCCAATGTCGGAGGACGCAAGGTTGAATGCGCGCGTGGCAAGGTCATCGGCGGATCGTCGTCGACCAATGCGATGGCCTATGTGCGCGGCAACCGCGGTGACTATGACCGATGGGCAGCAAGCGGGCTTACGGACTGGTCCTACGAGAAGGTTCTGCCCTACTTCAAGAAGCAGGAGACCTGGGAGAGGGGCGCTTCGGAATATCGGGGCGGCGACGGCCCCGTCAGTACGCAGTTCTGCCGCTACAAGGATGAGCTCATCGAGGCATTTGCCGAGGCCAGCCTAACCGCTGGTTACCCGCAGACCGACGACTATAACGGCGCCGTGCAGGAGGGATTCGGGCGTTTGCAAATGACAATCGCCAAAGGACGTCGATCTTCCACGGCGACTGCCTATCTGCGCCCTGCCCTCAAGCGCGGGAACCTCAAAGTCCTCACAGGCGCGATGGCCACCAAGATCCTGATGCACGACGGCAGCGCGACAGGTATCGCCTATCGTCGCGGCGGCATTGAGCAGAAGGCCTTCGCCCGACGCGAGGTGGTGCTGTCGGGCGGCGTCATCAATACGCCGCAACTCCTTATGCTTTCTGGCATCGGCGACCCCGAGGAATTGTCGGCGCTGGGCATTGAACCAACCGTGAAGCTGCCTGCGGTTGGCAAGAATCTTCAGGACCATGTTTCGGTGATCCTGATGTATCGTCGCAAGAATCCCGGTCCGTTTCACAAGATGATGCGGGCGGACCGCATCGGCCTCGACTTCGCGAGAACCTATCTGACGGGAAGCGGCTTTTCCGGCGATGTTCCCGGCGGCGTCGTAGCGTTTCTCAAGAGCGATGACACACGACCGCTTCCCGACGTACAACTGCTGTTCACCGCTGCCCCGCTTGCCGCGTGGCCCTACATGCCGCCGTTCAAGGCGCCCTTTGCTGACGGCTTCGCGACCCGGATCGTTGCCGTCCAGCCGGAGAGCCGTGGCAGCATTGCGCTGGCATCGGCCGATCCAATGGCAGCACCTTTGATCCATCAAAACTTTTTGTCGGCCGATCGCGATTGGCAGTCGCTGCGCGCGGGTTTCCGAGTGGCGCGCAAACTCGCAGAACAATCTTCGATGACTCCCTTCGTGGCAGCCGAATTCTTCCCCGGCCCGCAATGCGAGAGCAACGAACAAATTGACGAGCACATCCGCACGACGTCGATCACCGTGCACCATCCCGCCGGCACCTGCCGCATGGGTGTCGACGACACCTCGGTCGTAGACCCCGAGCTTCGCTTGCGGGGTCTCGCTGGGCTGCGCATCGTTGACGCCTCGGTGATGCCAGATCTGCCCGCAGGTAACATCAACGCGGCCGTCATCATGATCGCCGAAAAGGCCGCAGACCTCGTGCGTATGCATGCTGCAAAAGGCAGTAGCAGCAAGGCCGCATGACCCAAGCAAGATTCAACCAGATTTTCGTTGGTTGACCTATATTGCGTTGAACATCGGCAATCGACTGGCATGAACCGACAATAATGAGTAGACAGTTTGGTCATTAATTTCAGGCTTTTAGCCTCTTTGTGTCCTGCTAGAAAAGCCGAAACCGACGGTCACACGACAGCAACCAAAAACTTTTCCAGATTGGCCAACTTTGCCATTGTCGGCCATAACCAATGACGATACGGTTGAGTTGGTTAAACCCATTTGCCTTTGAACCTGAAAGGTGGCCGATATGTCCGTCGCGCAAGCAGCAAACGATGTCATCAGCAACAAGAAGGCGGCCCTCAAGGGTCTCTACGACGACCTTTACGGGAAGAATATGTTCCCCTTCTGGGCGACCTCCGAAGGGGTCGACCATGACGAGATCAAGCAGCTCATGGGCACCAGCAAGGCGGTGCCGTTTGTCTGGTCCTATTCCGATATCGAACCGCTTCTGCAGCGGGCCGCCAAGTTGGTGACGATGGACGACAGCGAGCGCCGCTCACTGATCCTCGTGAATCCGGGGCTGGCGCCCAAACGCGCCTCGGTAAGCACGATGTACACCGCCTATCGGCTCAACGATCCAGACGAGATCATGCCGCCGCACAAGCATTCGCCGAGTGCCATTCGCTTCGGCCTTACCGGTGAAGGCAATTTCACCGGCGTCGAGGGTGAAGACGTGGTCTTCGGCCCCGGTGACATGGTGCTTACCCCCAACGATGCCTGGCATAACCACGGCACCGTCGGCGGTGAACAGGCCGTGAACCTGTCCATTCTGGATTTGCCTCTCGTTGAAACCCTGCATGCCGTCCATTTCGACCACAAGTACACCGAGATGGTCGACGGCAAGGAAGTCGAGAAGAAGGTGCAGACGGCCCGCTTCCCGAGCGACTACTCACAAAGCATCTATGGCGAGGGCGGCATGATGCCTCGTTTCGTCGACCACAAGCGCGGTGGTGGCCTGTCGTCACCGATGTATGTGTATCGCTGGTCGCAGATGCAGGCGATCCTGGACAAGCACATGGACTGGGACGGCGACCCGCACGAGGGCATCGTGGTCGACTATGTCGATCCGACCACAGGCGGACCCGTGTTCCACACGATCAACTTTTATGTGCAGATGCTGCGACCGGGCGAGAAGACGTTGCCACAGCGCGAGACTGCAAGCCTTCTTCTGTCGCCTTTCCGCGGCAGCGGCCACTCGATCATCGACGGCAAACGCTACGACTGGAACCAGTTCGACACGATAGCCATTCCGGGCGGCTGCTGGGTCGAGCATGTCAATGGCTCGTCCACCGAGCCGGTGATCTTCTTCGGCGCCACGGATGCGCCGACCCAGAAGGCGCTTCTTCTCTACAAGCGATGGGGCCGCAACCAGGCCGGCGACCTGCTGCGCATCGCCTGATCATTCAACGCGGCGTCCGCCAGCAGGCGCCGCGATCTTACGGGTAGGGGTGTCAGTTTTGGTTTCAGCTTTCAACACCAAGCATATCGGCCATGTCGACTGCGCTGGCGGTGGACAGGTATGGGTAGACGGGAACATCCTCTATATCGGGCATATGCGCCCCCCGAGCGGCACCACGCTTGTCGACATTTCCGACCCCCGCAATCCAAAAAAGATCGCAACCATCGACGTCCCGCCCGGCTGGCACTCGCACAAGGTTCGCGCGAAGGACGGGCTGATGATCATCAACCACGAGCGCTTTGGAAGCGAAGGGCCCGCCGATTTTGGCGGCGGGCTGGCGATCTATGACACCACGCGGCCAGCAGAACCGAAGCTGATCTCCAAGTGGATGACCGGCGGCAAGGGTGTCCACCGCTATGACTATGACGGGCGTTACGCCTACATTTCTCCGACCGCGGACGGCTATGTCGGCAACATTGTCATGATCCTCGACCTGATAGACCCAACCAACCCGGTCGAAGTGGGGCGCTGGTGGATCCCCGGCCAGTGGACGGGCGGCGGCGAAGAATATCCCTGGGACAATTATGTAACGCCGCGCTGCCACCATCCACTGCGCATGGGCGACCGGCTCTATGTCAGCTATTGGCACCACGGCCTTTTCATCCTCGACATCTCGGACATGTCCAAGCCGCGCGCCATAGCGCATGTGAATTCGAGCCCCAGTTTTCCTCACCCGACGCACACTTGCCTGCCGATCCCGCAGGACCTCAAGGGTCGCCGCATCATGGTTGTCGCCGACGAGGACGTAGCAAAGTTGAGGCCCTCTGCGCCCGCCTTTGCCTGGATCTACGACATCACCGACGAGACCAACCCGCTGCCGATCTCCACCTTCCAGGTTCCCGGCTTAGACCCCGACGGCGCGCCGCAGCCGCCGATGACCGGCTGTCACCAGCCATCAGAGCGTTTCAAGGGCTCAGTCATCCCCTTCGCCTGGTTTGCGCAGGGCCTGCGCATGGTCGACATCGCCGATCCATTCGCCCCGAAGGAAGTCGGACATTTCGTGCCCGATGCCCCGGCGGGTGCCGAGCGTTCATCCTCCAATGACGTGACCATCGACGATCGTGGCATCGTCTACCTCATCGATCGTGTGCGCGGCGTCGATATCATTGAAACCAGTGTTCTGTAGGAGCGGTACTTGAGCGACAGCACGCGAAAATCAGCCACCCATTACGCCATTGGAAACAAGAACCCCAATTTGCCGTTCCATCCTGCGGTGCGCGCCGGCGACTTCATCTTCGTGTCCGGGCAGGTGCCGAAGGACGAGAACAACAACATGATCAGCGGCACCATCGAGGAAGAGACGCTCGCCACGCTGAAGACCATCGAGCGAGTCATCGCGCATGAGGGCGCAACGCTGTCGGACGTGGTGCGCATCACCACCTACCTCGAGGATACGCGCGACTTCGGCCGTTACAACCGCGCCTTCCTGGAAGGCATCGGCGATGCCGTCCTGGCGCGCACTACCGTCGAGGCCAAGGCTGTCATCAATACCAAGATCGAAATGGACGCAATTGTCTACAAGCCGCTGCCGGCAGCGAAATAGCCGGACGCATTCCAGGAGAGGATAGTACATGTATAAGCTGTTGGGTCGCCAAACGTCGGGTAACGTCCAGAAGGTTCTCTTCATGCTTGAGGAGATCGGCGCAAAGTACGAACGCGAGGACTACGGCCGGCTGTTCGAAAACACGCAAACGGCGGAATACAAGGCGCTGAACCCGACGTCCAAAGTGCCGACGCTGGTCGATGGCGACACCGTCATCTGGGAGTCCAATACCATTCTACGCTATCTGTCCGCCTCCAACGGCAACGCGTTAAATGGTGCTACGCCGGCCGAGAAGACCGAGATCGAGCGCTGGATGGATTTCCTGCTCGCCGCCGTCAATCCCGGCTACATGACCGCCTTCAAGGGCGCCAAGCTGACGCCAGAGGAGCAGACGCCTGAGTACAAGGATGGCGTCAAGGACCTTGCCGCGCAGTTGCAGATCATCGACAACCATCTCGCCGGCAAGGAATATTTGGCGCTGGGCAAGCTGACCATAGCCGACGTCGCCTGCGCGCCGATCCTGAAGCGTTGCATCGATTTCAAGATCGGTCGCCCGGCCATGCCCAACCTCGAGCGCTGGGTTGCCGGCATCGCCGCACGCCCAGCGTTTCAGGCAGCGACGAAAGCCGCCTGATGATCAAGCGGGTCGCCCTCATCGGACTTGGGACGATGGGTCCAGGGATCGCAGCGCGCCTGGCGCGCGGCGGCCTGGAGGTGGCAGCCCATGACGTTGCGCCCGCGGCGATCGAGAAGGCCAAGGCTGCGCTCGGTATCGCCGGCGGCGTGCTCGACCGGCTGGGCATCGAGGCGCCTTCGGACGGCGCAGGCGTCGTTCGCTTCGCGGATTCGCTGGCCGGCGCGGTCGAGAACGCCGACCTCGTCATAGAAAACGTACCAGAAAACATCGACATCAAGGCCGAGACCTACCGCGCGATCGACAAACTGGTCGGCGCGGAAGTAATAGTGGCGTCCGACACATCGGGCATTCCGATCACCAAGCTGCAGGCGCATATATCGCATCCAGAACGCATGGTAGGCATGCACTGGTCGAACCCGCCGCACATCGTGCCGATGATCGAGGTGATAGCAGGCGAGAAGACTGCGCCCGGGACAGTCGCGACGATCCGCGATCTGATCCGTTCGATTGGCCTTTTACCGGTAGTGTTGAAGAAAGACGTGCCGGGCTTCGTTGAGAACCGGGTGCTGTACGCATTGTTGCGCGAGGCAGTCGACCTCGTCGAGCGCGGCGTGATCGAGCCCGAGGACCTCGACACATGCGTCTCCTGGGGCATTGGCTACAAAATCGCCGTCATCGGACCGATGGCGCTGCTCGATATGGCCGGCCTCGACATTTACAAGTCTGTCTCATCCTTCCTCAATGCAGACCTCGCCAACCGCGCAGACGTCGCGCCGATGGTCGAGGAGATGACGGCAGCCGCGCGCCTTGGTATCAAATCCGGCGGGGGCATCTACTCCTACACGCCCGAACAGGCGGCTACCCTTCAGGCCGAGCGAGCTCGCAAGCTCGTCGCTATCCGCCGCATTCTCGAAGATCGGGAGTGAGTGATGCACGGTTCGGCTGGGCAGGTTCGGGACCGGGGTGATCTGAAGCAAGGCCTGCTCAATGCCGCCAATGCCGTTGCCGGTGCCGTCCATTGGGTGCTCGGCCTAGCGATGCTGGCAATCGTGGCGATCAACGTCGTCAACGCCACCGGGCGCTACCTGTTCGGCGTCTCAATGACCGGCGCCGATGAAGTGATGGTATACACCATGGTCTGGATGGTCATGGCCGGCGCCGTCCTTTCGCTTGCCACGCGCGAGCATATCAGCATCAATCTTCTGCCCTCATACGCGACGGGGCGCTCCCGGCATCTGCTCAACGCTGCGCATGACCTCGCTGCCCTGTTCTCCTGTGGACTGGCCACATACGCGTCATGGGGTTTCGTTACCCGCATCGCCGAAATCGGCCCGCGCAGCATGGGTCTCGGTCTGCCAATGGTCATTCCGCACGCTGCTATTCTCGTCGGCTTTGCCGCCCTAACGCTGACGGCCGTGGCCTTGCTTCTGCGCGACTTCGACTCATGGTCACGCTGCGCACCAGACACGGAGGCTAGCCAATGAGCGCCGTGCTGACCGCCCTGCCTGTCGGGTTGCTCGTCCTTGGCACGCCGATCTTCGTCGTCTTTCTGGCGAGCGTCGCCTTCGCCGTCTTCTTCCTCCTGCCAACGCCGCCTATAGCACTGCACCAGGTGCTTTTCGGGGGGCTCGACAACTACGCCCTTCTCGCCATCCCCTTCTTTATCTTTGCCGGCGAACTGATGGGCACAAGCGGCATCGCCACGCGCCTCATCGCGTGGGTGCTTGCACTGGTCGGCCGCGTTCCAGGCAGCCTCGGCGTCGCCACTGTCGGCGCCTCCACCGTCATGGGCGCAATCTCTGGATCAAGCGTGGCGGCCGTCGCCGCACTCAGCAAGACACTGTATCCGGATCTTGAGCGCTCGGGCTACGGCAAGGAACGCTCAGCCGGATTGCTCGCCTCGAGCGGCGCCATCGACATTGTCGTGCCGCCAAGCATCGCCATGATCCTTTATGGGCTCGCCGCCGAGCAATCGATTCCCCGACTGTTCATGGCAGGCGTCCTCCCCGGCCTGCTTATCGCTCTAATGATGTGCGCCTTTGTCGTCGCCATCGCGATTGTCCTGCGCATCCCGGTCGTCGGCCGGTTCGACGCCGCCTTGGCGCTCCGCGCCACACGGCACGCGGCCGCGGCATTGTTCATGCCCGTCTTCGTCCTCGGCGGCATCTATAACGGCTGGTTCTCGCCGACCGAGGCCGGCGGCTTTGCATGCCTCTATGCCATCATCGTTGCCCGCTTCGTCTACCAGACCATGAGTTGGGCCGACATTGTCCGCGCCGCCGGCAATGCCGCCATGCTGTCTGCCCGCATCCTGATCATCGTCGCTGTCGCCGGCGTCGTCACCTGGCTCCTGACCACGCAGGGCGTGCCGCAGGCGGCGGTGGCCTTGATCCAGACGATGCAACTCGACGCCTTCGCCTTCCTCCTTTCGGTCAACCTGCTCCTGCTTGTCGTCGGCTGCTTCCTCGATCCGACATCGGCCATCCTGGTGCTCGCACCACTGCTGGTGCCGATTGCCGTCTCAGTTGGCGTAGACCCTATCCATTTCGGTATCGTCATGACCGTCAACCTGGCCATCGGTATGTTTACGCCACCCTTCGGACTCAACCTCTTCGTCGTCCAGTCGGCGACCGGGCTGCCGGCGCACACCATCTACAAGGGCGTTTTACCCTTTGTCGGCCTGCAGCTTGTGGCCCTCCTGATCATCACCTATGTGCCGGCGCTGTCGCTGGCGCTCGGCCAATCGCTCTAAAGAAAAGGGAAGACGATGATTTCAAGGATACTCAAGGCCGCCGCGCTTTCGACCGCTCTTGCGATGCTGCCAATGTCGGTCCTGCCTGTCGCTGCACAGTCCACGATGAAGCTCGCCACAGCGACTATCAACGACGTCCAGCATGAATGGCAGAAGGTTTTCGCCGAGGAGCTGAAGAACCGCGTCGGGGACGCGGTGACCACCGAGATCTATCCGGCAAGCCAGCTCGGCGCCATTCCACGCATGGCGGAGGGCGTGCTGCTCGGTACCATCGAAGCCTTCACCACACCGACGTCTTTCATGACCAATGTCGATCCGCGCTTCCAGGCCTTCGATGTTCCGGGCCTCTTCAAGTCGCCGCAGGACGTCGACCACGTGATCCACGATCCCGAATATCGTGACCACATGGAGGAGATGTTCCTCGACAAGGGCCTGCGCATCATTGGCGCCATCTACAACAGCCCGACAGTCGTTTTCACGATGAAGCCGGTTACTACGCTCGACGGGCTGAAGGGTCTGAAGATCCGCACCTTCGCCTCGCCAATGCAAATCAAGCCAATGGAACTGGTTGGCGCATCGCCTCTGCCGCTCGCCCTTTCCGAGGTGGTGCCGGCGCTGGAATCGGGTGGCCTCGACGGCATGCTGGTCGGTATGCCGATCCTCACCGCGTTCAAATACTACGACGTCGGCAAAAACATCACCGACCTGCGCTTCGCCGAGATCGTCTCGGTTACTGTGGTCAATGAGATGTGGTTTCAGTCTCAGGCCGACGACGTCAAGAAGGCAATCATCGAGGCAGGCCGCGCCGCCGAACAGAAGGTGTTCCCCTGGGGCGTGGAGAATGTCGCGAAAACATACAAGATCTGGACCGACAATGGCGGCGTCATCAACACGCTGTCGGAGGCAGATCAGCAGAAGATGGACAGCGAGTTCCAGGCACTTGCTGCAGAACTCGTCGACGCTGATCCAGCCGTCAAGGAAGAATACGAGCGCATGAAGGCACTCGTGGCTGCGAAGGCTGAGTAGTGGAAAAGCTCCGCGCCTATCCGCAGTTCAGGCGATCGGCCGTGACAGCACAGCTGACTGGCCGTTCGGTCGGCAGCGCGGCACGCTCAAGCACGACTTGGGCGCGTGTGGCGTATGCACGGCCTTGGAAGCCACACCACAGGCGTTCGACGGGCAGGTTTTCGCGTTTGTCGTTGAGCACCGAATACGTCCCGGTCTCGGGGTCAAACCAAAGCGCAATCTGGATATCGGCGCCGGGTGCAGCCGTTGCCAGTTCGACCGAGTACCAATGGGCAATGTCGGCGTTGCAGGCGATCGCCTCGTCGGCGGCATTGCTTAGCGCCAACGACACCGGCGACAGGCCGGCGGTTCCAGTACGTACCTCAACATGGCGCAACTCGACAGCATGCGCTGCGGTCGCTGCCAGAACCAGAGGAAAAAACAGATATCGGAGCATTTGTGTAGGCCTCCTTTCTTATGGCTTACAATATACCTCGCGTAATGCGCAATAATAAAAAGAATAATGAATCAATCGAAAGCAATGGAGAGGCTTCTATGTTGAAATATCTTAAAAGCAGTGTCAGCGCCGTGCTGCTCGGCACCTTCGTTCTTGGCAGTGCCTATGCGGCTGAGGTGAAATCGATCGCCATTCTCACACCTGAAGAAGGCACCGACTACGGCTGGAACCAGCAGGGCGTCGATGCAGCCAAGGCAGCGGCCGAAGCTGCCGGCGTTGAAGTCATCATCGCTCAGGGTCTCGGCTACGGCGACGTGCGCCCGACGTTGCGTGAACTGGCAGGCGACGGTGCCAGCCTGATGATCGCCCACGCCTCCGGCTACAACACTGCCGCGCCGGAAATCGCCAAGGAAATGAACGTTCCTGTCGCCATTGTTGACACGCCGGCGGGACTGGAGAAGGGGTTGGTCGCCGACTACACGCTGAGCGGCCATGAGGGCGCCTATCTTGCCGGCCGACTTGCGGCCAAGATGTCGCGTTCGAAGCAGGTCGGTATCGTCGTTTCCGGTGAGCCACCCTCGTGGAACTCGCAGTCGGCTGCCTTTGCCCAGGGCGTCAAGGCTGAGAACCCAGACGTCAAGGTCTCCTACGCGGTGATTGGACCCGCCGCCTACAGCGACGCGGCAGGTGGCAAGCGCGTCACCGAAAGCCTGATCGCGTCCGGCGCCGACATCATCTTCGGCCAGGGCAACGGTTCGAGCTTCGGCATGCTGCAGGCAGTGGAGACGACGAAGGCTGGCGATGGCGGCAAGGTCTATTTCATAGACGTGATCGGCGACAAGACGCCGATCGACAAGGGCTTCCTGCTATCGTCGGTGGTATGGAACATCACCCCCGTCTACTCTGCGATGATCGCTGACCTCAAGGCCGATACCTTTGGCTCGCAGGGCTACTCAATCGGTCTCAAGGATGATTCGGTCAAGCTGCTCAAGACCGACGCGATCCCGGCCGAAACCTGGACCGAGATCATGGCGCTGCGCGACGACGTCATTTCCGGCACGATCAAGGTCGAGCCGATCTATGACGCCGCCGAAGTGCGCGCGCTGATGACCAACGTCAGCGAATAATCGATGATGACGAGCCGGCGCAGCGAACGCAGCGCCGGCTCGTGCCCCTGTGCTTGCCCGGACCCTTCATGAACAGAAATATTCCACCGTCTTCGACAGCTGAACCACGGGAAATCGTGGTGCTCGAAGGCGTCACCAAACGGTTTCCCGGTGTTGTGGCAAATGACAGCGTCGATCTGAAAATCAGGTCAGGCGAAGTCCATGTGTTGCTCGGCGAGAACGGGGCCGGGAAGTCAACGCTGATCGGCATGCTTTCGGGACTGCAGCAGCCGGACGAAGGCCGCATTCTGGTCGACGGAAAACCGACTCCGATCACGTCGCCGCGCCACGCCCTGTCGCTCGGCATCGGCACGGTGTTCCAGCACATGATGCTTGTACCGACGCTCACCGTTGCCGAAAATCTGCTGCTTGGCGGGCCGTGGTGGCAGCGCCCCAAGATCGAGGAGCTGGAGGGACGCGTCGCCGAGATCACTTCATCGCTCAACATTACCGTGCGCCTTCATGCAAAAGTTTCCGAGCTCTCGCTGGGCGAGCAGCAGCAGGTCGAGATCCTGCGCGCCATGGTCCGCAACAGCCGCCTGTTGATCCTTGATGAGTCCACATCGATGCTGACGCCGCAAGGCATTGAGGAGCTTGGCGCGCTGATGCGCCGTCTCGTCGAACAAGGCTTGGCCATCGTCTTCATCACCCACAAGCTGAAGGAAGCCGCAGCATTCGGCGATCGAATTTCGGTGCTCAAGCTCGGCCGCAAGGTCGGTGAAATCACGCCGCCGCGACTGAAACTCCTCGGCGAGCAGGCCGCCATCTCCGAAATCGTCGAAATGATGTTTGGCAAGCAGACGGACGATCCTGATGTCGAACCCCATACCGGCACGTTCGTGCAGGCAGAAGCCGCGCCGCTGCTCCAGGTGCGCGATCTATCGGTCGCACCAATGGCGGATTCGCCCGGCCTTTCCTCGATTTCTTTCGATATCCTCCCGGGCGAGATACTCGGCATCGCCGGCATCGATGGCAACGGCCAGAAGCAGCTTGCCGAGGCGCTTTCCGGCCAACTTGCGAGTTCCGGAGGTTCGGTCAGCCTGGAGGGCCGGTCGATCGACGCGCTGGGCGTCGGCGAACGTCGGGCGGCGGGGTTAAGATACCTAACCGATGACCGGCTCGGCGAAGGCACGGTCGGCGTCTTTCCCGTCTCGATCAATTTTTTCCTCAAGCAGGTCGGCGAAGCGCCGTACTGGCGCCGCGGTTTTGAAATGAGCCGTGACATCGACCGGCACGCCGCAAATCTGGTGAACGAATATGATGTACGCACACCGAGCCTCAGAACACCTGTCGGAAGGCTGTCCGGCGGCAACATCCAGAAGGTCCTGCTGGCACGCGAACTGGCTGATGGCGCCAAGGCGGTCATCTTCAACAAGCCGACCTACGGTCTTGACCTCGCCAATACCCTGGCCTCGCGCCAGCGAATCCGCGACACCGCCGCGCGCGGCTTGGCGATCCTGCTGATCTCGACCGACCTCGAGGAACTGCTGAGCATGTGCGACCGGATCGCCGTGATCGCCAATGGCCGTCTGATTGGCAATGTCCGCAACGTGGATGATGCCCGCAGCACTGTCGGTCGCATGATGGTCGGATTGGCGGCATGAGCATAGAAGCCACAGGGCCAGCAGAAGCAACGGCCATTGAGACATCAGCAGTCGCGACCAAGAGCGGGTTGCTACATCGCCTGTTGATGGCACTCGGGCCTATCCTTGCGGCGCTTATCCTTGCCGGCGCCATCCTGCTGTCTGTCGGCGTAGATCCCCTCGCCTACTATGGCACCGTGCTACAGCGCGGCCTGCTGTCGCCGCTCGGCATTCAGCAGACGTTGACACGTATGGCGCCGCTGCTTTTCGTCGCTGCCGGCCTCATCGTCGCGTTTCGCGCCGGCATGTGGAATCTCGGCGGCGACGGCCAGTTCCTGCTTGGCGCAGTCACCGCAGCAGCCAGCGCACCGTTGCTGGTAGGAGTAGTTCCAGGCTGGCTGGCGCTTGCCTGCGCATTCCTGATCGCCACAGCGGTCGCCATGATCTGGTCTCTCGTGCCGGCGCTGCTTCGCGCCTATCAGGGGGTCAACGAGATCATCACCACGCTGATGATGACGTTTCTGGGCACCTCGCTCGCCAACGTTCTGGTCAAGCTCGTCTTCCTCGACCCGGCAACCACTGTGCCACAGACACGAACCCTGCCGGTCGAGGACCGCCTGCCGCGGCTCCTCGACACCACGATCACCAGCGGTCTGCTGTTTGGCCTCTTTGCCATCATCGCAGTGCATCTGATGATGACGCGCACCGCCTTCGGTCTGAAGCTGCGCATCGTCGGCGCCAACCCGCGCGCCGCGATCCATGCTGGACTTGGCGTTCCCAAACTTACCGTCGCGGTGTTCGCACTGTCAGCGGGTCTCATCGGCCTCGGTGGCGCCGTTGACATACTCGGCGTACAGGGAAACGTCAGGGCCGACTGGAACCCCGCCTACGGAATGGCCGTCATTCCGGCCGTTTTTCTGGCGCGCATGAACGGTTTTGCCGCCATCGCCTTCGTCTTCCTGCTGTCAGTGCTGTCGATCGGCGGCGAGAGTGCCGCGCGCCGCGTCGGCGTTCCCAACACATTCACCCTGGTGCTCGTCGCCATCGTGCTCATCATGCTGGCGCTGGCGGAATACTTCGACCACCGTCACAACCAGTCGCGGAAGGCCTGAGCGATGACCGGCCTTTTCAGCGAAGTCTTCCTCGGCGCCCTGCTCTTCGGCGCCGTCACCGCCGCTATCCCGCTGCTGCTCGCAGGCCTTGGCGAGCAGATGTCGGAGAAGGCCGGCGTGCTCAACATCGGCATTGAGGGCATGATGATCTG